>JAEUMK010000064.1 GCA_016792565.1 Alphaproteobacteria bacterium | reverse complement strand
CTCGTCGAGGGGGATCGATGTGTCGGCCTCGCAGGCCGCTGCGCCGGCCTGAACGCAATCATACTCCATGCTGGTGACGGCGAAGTCGCACTGCGCGAAGTCGCGGTCGCACTGCGCCATGCAGGCGTCCTCGTCGGGATTGCCCTGGGCGAGCCGGACGGCGGCGTCGCCGGCGCTCGCGGCGGCGAGGAAGGCGGCGGCGGCGAGCGCGGCGGTCGGAATGGTGCGCATGATGTGATCCTTTTTTCCGGCGCCCCCATCGGCCATTCTTCAGTTTCGTATGCCGCCGGGTCCCGATCCTTGAGGTCCGTCAACGCCATTGACGGCGCCGCGCGCGAGGATGAAGCGTATCGCGATCCGTCAGGGAGACGCCCATGATTGCCCTTCTGGCTTCGGCCTTCGCCCTCGTCTTCGGCGCGACCTCCGTCGCGCCGGTCGTCGAGGTGCCGACCCATCTCGCCTACCAGCTCGTGGTGACCCAGCCCGGCACGAAGAGCCAGGGCTGGCGCGGCACTCTCTTCGACGAGGCCGGCGTGGCGATGGAGGTCGCGCCGGGCGAGCGCGTCGCGACGCCGCTGGGAAGCTTCGTCAGCATCGAGTGCGTCCGTCTGTGGGATGCCTGCGGGATGATCCGCGAGGACATGGCCGCCTGGATGCAGACCGGCCCCGTCTACAACGCCATGGACGGCGCGGCCTGGGTCTACAGCGTCTGGCGCGACACGGCGCTCGACGGCGCCGTTTCCTGGCGCGGCGAGCTGGCGCGCGATGGCGCGGCGGTCGCGCCGGAGAGCGCGCCTGCCGAGACCCCGATGGGTCCGTTCGTCATCGCGGCAGGGCCGGTCGGCGGCCTCGCCTGGACCGGCTGGGTCCATGAAAGCTGGACGGCGGCAGCCGCGCCCGCGCTCGACGGCACCGCCTGGCGCTTCGTCGAGGCCAACGGCGCGACCGTGCCGGACGGGATCGAGGCGACGCTCGCCTTCGCCGCCGGCGGCACTGTCTCGGGCGTATCGGGCTGCAACCGCTACTTCGGCAGCTACGTCCAGACAGGCGCCGGGCTCGGCTTTTCCGGCCTCGGCAGCACCAAGATGATGTGCGAATCCGACAGGATGGCGGTCGAATTCGCCATCCAGCAGGCGCTCGGCGAAACCGCCGGCGCCTCGCTGGCCGACGCCGAACTCGTCTTCACCAACGCGGCGGGCCGGGTGATGGCCCGCCTCGTTGCCGCCGCCCCCTGAACGGACGGCTTCAGGGGCCGATCCTGACGATCGGCTTGCCGAAATTGGCGCCGGTGAAGAGGCTGATGAAGGCGGCCGGCGCCTCTTCGATGCCGTCATGGAAGGTGTCGCGCGTGACGATCCGCCCGGCCTTGATCCAGCCCGCCATCTCGGCCGCGAAACCCGGCATCAGGTCCATGTGATTGGCGGTGAGGAATCCTTCGATCCTCAGGCTCTTGCCGACGATCTGCACCAGATTGCGCGGCCCGGGCAGGGGCGCCGAGGCGTTGTAGCCGCTGATCATGCCGCAGACCGCAATCCGTCCGAACGGCCGCGCGTGGGCGATGGCGGCCTCCAGATGGGGGCCGCCGACATTGTCGAAATAGACGTCGATGCCCTCCGGCGCGGCCCTGCCGAGCGCCGCCGGGAGATCCTCCTCCGCCTTGTAGTCGATCGCCGCGTCGACGCCGATCCGCTTCAGATGCGCGGCCTTTTCCGGCCCGCCCGCCGATCCGATCACCCGCGCCCCCAGCATCTTGGCGATCTGGCAGGCGATGCCGCCCACCGCGCCGCTCGCTGCCGAGATGAACACCGTCTCGCCCGCCTTCACCCGCGCGATCCGCGTCAGCCCGGCATAGGCGCTGAGGCCCGGGACGCCCGCCGCGCCGATGAAGTGGTGCGCCTCGATCCCCATCGTATCGATCTTCTCCAGCGCGCCTGGCGCCGCGTCGAACGCCTCGCACCAGCCGGCCATGCTGCGCACCGTGTCGCCCGGCGCGAAGCCCGCGGCGCGCGATTCGGCGACCACGCCGATTGCCCGGCCGGGAATGCGCGCCCCCAGCCCGAACGGCGCGGCGTAGCCGGGGCCGTCCATCATCCGCCCGCGCATATAGGGATCGGTGGAGAGATAGCGGTTGCGCACCCGCACTGCGCCGTCCGCCAGCGCCCCGAGCCTGACCTCCGCCAGAGCGAAGTTCTGCACGGCCGGCAACCCGGCGGGCCGGGACGCCAACACGATCTCGCGCGCCATCATCGCTGCACCCCTGCCATGTCGCCGACGTCCAGCCTCACTCTCGGCAGGCGGTCAT
This sequence comes from Alphaproteobacteria bacterium, assembly GCA_016792565.1. Lineage (GTDB taxonomy): Bacteria > Pseudomonadota > Alphaproteobacteria > Micropepsales > Micropepsaceae > JADZAI01. The sequence continues at coordinate 21,643 of JAEUMK010000064.1, read as the reverse complement.
GCTAATGCAAGCGCGCGGCGTGTGGGCCGGACCGGGGGAACATGGATATCGGCCTGCAGATCGCGGCGGGACTCGTACTGCTCGCATTGGGCGGCGAAGGCCTCATCCGCGGCGCCGTCGGCCTCGCTCGCCGCTTCGGCCTGTCCGAACTCCTGATCGGCCTCGTCCTCGTCGGTTTCGGCACCTCGGCACCCGAACTCATCACCAGCATCGACGCGGCGCTGGCCGGTTCGCCTGGCGTCGCGATCGGCAACGTCCTCGGCTCCAATGTCAGCAACGTTCTCCTCATCCTCGCCATCGTCGTGATGATCCGCCCGATCGCGGTCGATCGCGCCGCGGTCGGGCGCGACGGCGCCATGGTCGTCGCCGTGTCGATGCTGATCGCCGGCCTGGGACTTGTCCTCGGCGGGCTCGACCGCCCGACAGGCGCCGTGCTCGTTGCGATTCTGGCCGCCTATGTCGCCTTCGTCTGGCTTCAGGAGCGCAAGGGCGGGGCGGCGGCGGCGGTCCATGTCGGCGAAGTCCAGACCCACGACCCGGCACCCCAGTCGCTGTGGCTGTCGGCGCCTTTCGCGCTCGGCGGCCTCGGCCTGCTGCTCTATGGCGCCGACCTTCTCGTCACCGGGTCGATCGCCGCGGCCCGGCTGGCGGGCGTCTCGGAGACCACCATCGGCCTCACCGTCGTCGCGCTCGGGACCTCGCTGCCCGAGCTGGTGGCGACGCTCGCCGCGGCGCTCAAGGGCCGCGCCGACGTCGCCTTCGGCAGCATCGCCGGGTCCAACGTCTACAATCTGCTGGGCATTCTGGGCATGACGGCGCTGGTCCGCCCGCTCGCCATGCCGGCCGACATCGGCCTTGCGGACTGGTCGGTTCTGGTCGGCAGCGCCGTTCTGCTGGTCGTCTTTGCAGTGACCGGTCGGCGCATCTCGCGGCTTGAGGGCGCCGTGCTCGCCGCCCTCTATCTCGCCTACATGGCCTATCGCGTGCTCTGAGCGCGGCTAGGCCGCCGCCGTGCCGCCGACCGTCAGCCCCTCGATCAGCATGGTCGGCTGGCCGACCCCGACCGGCACGCCCTGGCCGCCCTTGCCGCAGGTGCCGATGCCGGGGTCCATGGCGAAATCGTTGGCCACCATCTTCACCCGGGTCAGCGCGTCGGCGCCGTTGCCGATCAGCGTCGCGCCCTTGATCGGCGCGCCGATGCGGCCGTCCTCGATGCGGTAGGCCTCGGTGCACGAGAAGACGAACTTGCCGTTGGTGATGTCCACCTGGCCGCCGCCGAAATTGACGGCGTATATGCCGTTCTTCGCCGCCTTGATGACTTCCTCGGGCGATTTGTCGCCGCCCAGCATCAGCGTGTTGGTCATGCGCGGCTGGATCGGATGGGCGAAGGACTGGCGGCGGCCGTTGCCGGTCGGCGCCATGCCCATCAGCCGGGCGTTCTGGCGATCCTGCAGATAGGAGACGAGGATGCCGTCCTCGATCAGGACGGTGCGATTGGTCGGCGTGCCCTCGTCGTCCACGGAAAGCGAGCCGCGTCGCTGGTCGATCGTGCCGTCGTCGACCACGGTGACGCCGGGCGCCGCGACACGGCTGCCCAGCAGGCCCGCGAAGGCGCTCGTTTTCTTGCGGTTGAAATCGCCTTCCAGGCCATGGCCGATCGCTTCGTGCAGCAGGATGCCGGGCCAGCCCGGCCCCAGAACGACCTGCATTTCGCCGGCAGGGGCGGGGCGCGCCTCCAGATTGACGAGCGCCTGGCGCAGCGCCTCGTCGGCATAGGTCTTCCAGGTGCGCGCGTCGATGAAGGCGGCATAGCCCTCGCGCCCGCCCGCGCCGTAGCTGCCCGATTCCTGGCGCCCGTCCTGCTCGACGACGACGCTGACGTTCAGCCGCACCAGCGGGCGGATGTCGCTCACCACCTGGCCGCCGGCCCGCCTGATGTGGACGACCTGCCACTCGCCGAACAGCGAGCACGACACCTGCTTCACGCGGGGGTCTTTGGCGCGTGCATAGGCGTCGATCTCGGCCAGCAGCGACGTTTTCACGCCGAACGCCACGGCGCTCAGCGGATTGGCGTCGCTGTAGAGCCGCCGATTCGTGGGCGCCGGACCTTCCGCAACGTCACCCTTGTGACCGCTGCGGACGCTGCCGGCCGCCTCCGCGGCGCGGGCGATCGCCGCCTCGGTCAGTTCGGTGGCGTGGGCGTAGCCCATGCTCTCGCCGGCCACGCAACGTAAGCCGAAACCCTGCGCCGAATCGAAGGTCGCCGCCTTTAACCGCCCGTCGTCGAACGAAAAACCCTCCGATTCCCGGTATTCCAGGAACAACTCGCCATCGTCCGCGCCGGTCAGCGTGTCGTCGACGATCCGCTGCACCCGGTCCGGGTCGAGGCTGCCATCGGAGAAGAACAGTCGGTCGGCGGTCGCGTTCATGAGGGTCTTGGTCCTGCGATGCGTTCTCTGCCGAATGTGGGCCTGCCGCCGCGTTACGGCAAGCGTGCAAGAATGCCCTTGGGAAAGTCTGGAAATCCTCGACGCACCTTGTTACACGATTCCGGAACGGCCACGGCTGGGGGGCCGACCGTTCTGGGGCGCGCTGCGCGCCGTCGCATTCTGAACTGTGCCGTAGGGTCGATACATGCGCTCCTGTCTTGCGAAGCTCGCAACCGCCGCTGCGTTCGTTCTGGCCGCGCCGTCCGCGCTCGCGGCGGTGCCCGAGCCTTGGGGCATCGACCTCCAGCCGGCCGCCACCGAGAGCGCCGACAGGATCAACGATTTCCACAATCTGCTGCTCTACATCATCATCGGCGTGACGCTGTTCGTGCTCGCGCTGCTGATCGTCGTGATGGTCCGCTTCAACCGGCGCGCCAACCCGGTGCCCTCCAAGACCACGCACAACACGCTCATCGAAGTGGTGTGGACCGTGGTTCCGGTGATGATCCTCGTGGTCATCGCGGTGCCCTCGTTCAAGCTGCTCTACGCCAACGAGAAGATCCCTTCCGACATCGCCCTCACCATCAAGGCGATCGGCAAGCAGTGGTTCTGGACCTACGAGTATCCCGACAACGGCAATTTCACCTTCGATGCGACGATGCTTGCCGACGACGCGCGCGGCGACCAGCCGCGCCTGCTCGCGGTCGACAATTTCATGGTCGTGCCCGAGGACACCAAGGTCCGCGTCATCGTTACCGCCTCCGACGTGATCCACGCCTGGGCGGTTCCGGCCTTCGGCAAGAAGATCGATGCGGTGCCCGGCCGCCTCAACGAATTGTGGTTCGAGGCGCGCGACCCCGGCATCTACTACGGCCAGTGCTCCGAGCTGTGCGGCGCCAACCACGCCTTCATGCCGATCGGCGTCAAGGTCGTGACCAAGGAAGAATACGCCGCCTGGGTCGCCCAGGCGCAACAGGAATTCGGCAAGGCCGACACGGCGCCCACTTCGGTCGCCACGGCTCCCGCCGGCTCGACAGTCCGCTAAGCGCTTTATCGATCAGGGTCCGCACACATGGCCGCCGCAAAAGCCGTCGATCTCCACGCCGACCACCACCACGGTGATCATACGCCCCGCGGTCTCGGCCGCTGGCTGTTCTCCACGAACCACAAGGACATCGGCACGATGTACCTGATCTTCGCGATCGTCGCGGGGCTCGTGGGCGGGGCGATGTCGGTGGCCATGCGCATGGAGCTGCAGGAGCCGGGTCTCCAGTGGTTCGGCGACGCGCATCTCTTCAACGTTTTCGTCACCGGCCACGCGGTCATCATGATCTTCTTCATGGTGATGCCGGCGATGATCGGCGGCTTCGGCAACTGGTTCGTGCCGCTGCAGATCGGGGCGCCGGATATGGCGTTCCCGCGCATGAACAACATCTCGTTCTGGCTGCTGCCCTTCTCGCTGGCGCTGCTCGTGCTCTCGATGTTCGTCGAGGGCGATTCGGGCGGCCACGGCGTCGGCGGCGGCTGGACGCTCTACGCGCCGCTCTCGACCACCGGCTCGCCCGGCCCGGCGATGGACCTCGCGATCCTCTCGCTGCACGTCGCGGGCGCCTCCTCGATCCTTGGCGCGATCAACTTCATCACGACGATCTTCAACATGCGCGCGCCGGGCATGACGCTGCACCGCATGCCGCTGTTCGTCTGGTCGGTGCTGATCACCGCCTTCCTGCTGCTGCTCTCGCTGCCGGTCTTCGCCGGCGCGATCACCATGCTGCTGACCGACCGTCACTTCGGTACGGCCTTCTTCAATCCGGCCGGCGGCGGCGACCCGCTGCTCTACCAGCACCTCTTCTGGTTCTTCGGCCACCCCGAAGTGTACATCCTGATCCTGCCGGGCTTCGGCATCATCAGCCACATCATCGCGACCTTCTCCAGGAAGCCGGTCTTCGGCTATCTCGGCATGGCCTACGCCATGGTGGCGATCGGCTTCATCGGCTTCATCGTGTGGGCGCACCACATGTACACGGCCGGCATGGACGTCGACACGCGCGCCTACTTCGTGTTCGCCACGATGGTCATCGCGGTGCCGACGGGCGTGAAGATCTTCTCGTGGATCGCCACGATGTGGGGCGGCTCGCTCGAGTTCAAGGTGCCGATGGTCTGGGCGATCGGCTTCATCTTCCTGTTCACGGTCGGCGGCGTGACCGGCGTCGTGCTGTCGAACGCCGGCATCGATACCGCGCTGCACGACACCTATTACGTGGTGGCGCATTTCCACTACGTGCTCTCGCTGGGTGCCGTGTTCGCCATCTTCGCGGGCTTCTACTACTGGTTCCCCAAGATGAGCGGCTACCTCTACTCCGAGTGGCTCGGCCATCTGCATTTCTGGGTCACGTTCATCGGCGTGAACCTGATCTTCTTCCCGCAGCACTTCCTCGGTCTGCAGGGCATGCCGCGCCGCTATGTCGACTATCCGGACGCCTTCGCGGGCTGGAACTACGTGTCCTCGATCGGCAGCTACATCTCGGCCGCCGGCACGCTGATCTTCCTCGTGATGCTGGTCGAGGCCTTCGTGCGCCGCCGCGCCGCCGCCGCCAATCCGTGGGGCGAGGGCGCGACGACGCTGGAATGGACGCTGCCCTCGCCGCCGCCGTTCCACCAGTTCAACGAACTGCCGCGCATCAAGGCGGCGGATCACCACTAGGGACGCGGCGCGTGAGCGATGTGACCATCGGCTACGGGGCGGACGGCGCGGCTGAGGCTGCGCCGGGACCGTCCGTGTCGATCGCGACGGCGGGCGATTTCTTCGCCCTGCTGAAGCCGCGCGTCATCTCGCTCGTCGCCTTCACGGGGCTCGCCGGTCTCGTCGCCGCGCCCGGTGCGATGAACCCGATCGCCGCCTTCACGGCGCTGCTCTGCATCGCGGTCGGGGCGGGCGCCTCAGGCGCGCTCAACATGTGGTACGATGCCGACATCGACGCCGTCATGACGCGCACCGCGGCGCGACCCATTCCCTCGGGGCGCGTCGCCCCTGGCGAGGCGCTGGCCTTCGGTCTGACCCTGTCGGTCTTCTCCGTCGCCGTGATGGGCGTGCTGGTGAACTGGCTCAGCGCCGGCCTGCTCGCCTTCACGATCGTCTTTTATGCCGGCGTCTATACGATGTGGCTCAAGCGCCGCACGCCGCAGAACATCGTCATCGGCGGCCTCGCGGGCGCCATGCCGCCGGTCATCGGCTGGGCGGCGGCGACCGGCACGGTCGATCTCGCACCGGTGCTCCTCGTCGCCCTCATCTTCCTGTGGACGCCGCCGCATTTCTGGGCGCTCGCGCTCTATCGCAGCGCCGACTACGCGCGGGCCGGCGTGCCGATGCTTCCCGTCACGGCCGGCGAGGCGGAGACCCGCCGCCAGATCGTCCTCTATTCCGTCGCGATGGTCGCCTGCTCTTTGCTGCCCGTCGCCTTCGGCCATGCCGGCGCGGTCTATGCCGCCGCGGCCGCGATCGGCGGCGCGCTCTTCCTCTGGCTTGCCGTCGCGGTCTATCGCGCGCCGGGACAGAACAAGGTCGCGATGCGCCTCTTCGGTTTCTCGATCCTCTACCTCTTCGCGCTCTTCGCCGCCGTCATTCTCGAAGCCTCGATCGGCCTCGCGCCGCTGATGGCTGCGTCATGAACGACCAGTCCGCCGCGCCCCGGGCGCTGACCCCCGAACAGGCGCGGGCCCGCCGCTCGCGCAACATTGCGCTCGCGGTCTCGCTGGGCCTTCTCGTCGTCCTTTTCTTCGCCATGACGATCGTCCGCCTCGGCGGCGCGGCCGCCGTGCGGTACTGAGGCGCGCCATGGACCGCAACGCCCGCACGGCTTTTCTCTGCTTCTCGCTCGCTGCCGGGATGATCGGCGCCGCCTATGCGGCCGTGCCGTTCTACCGCTGGTTCTGCCAGGTCACGGGCTTCGAGGGCACCACCCAGCGGGCGGATGCGGCGCCCGATGCTTCCGGCATCTCCGACCGCGTCATCCGTGTCCGCTTCGACGCCAATGTGGCGCCCGGACTGACCTGGAACTTCGGACCGGTCGATCCCTATATCGACATCCGTGTCGGCGACGTCGGCATCACCTCCTATTTCGCGCAGAACACCGGCAGCCGCTCCACGCGCGGCCACTCGACCTTCAACGTCACGCCGGAAAAGGCGGGCAAGTATTTCGTGAAGGTCGCCTGCTTCTGCTTCGAGGACCAGCCCCTCAAGGCCAACGAGAGCCGCGAGATGCCGGTCAATTTCTTCATCGACCCCGCGATCCTCGACGACCGCCGGGCCGACGACATCACCGAGATCACGCTGTCCTACACGTTCTTCGCGCAGGACGAGCAGACGGCGTCGGCGGAAGCGGCCGCCGCAACGAACTGAGAGTAACGAGGGGCACGGAAACATGTCTGGCGACGTCAAACACGACTATCACCTGGTCAATCCCAGCCCGTGGCCCCTGATCGGCTCGCTCGGCGCCTTCACGCTGGCGATCGGCGCGGTCCTGTGGATGAACAAGGACGCGACGGGCGATTTCGGCGGCATGGCCGGCCAGCCCTGGGTGATGATCGCCGGCTTCGCGCTGGTCTTCTATACGATGATCGGCTGGTGGCGCGACGTGGTGCGCGAGAGCGTCGTCACCCACGAGCATACGCCGGTCGTCAAACTCGGCCTGCGCTACGGCATGATCCTCTTCATCGCCTCGGAGGTCATGTTCTTCGTCGCCTGGTTCTGGGCCTATTTCGGCGTCGCCTTCTTTCCCACCGACCACGGCTTCGCAGCCTGGCCGCCGGCCGGCATCCAGACGTTCGATCCCTGGCATCTGCCGCTGGTCGGCACGCTGGTCCTGCTGACCTCGGGCACCACGATCACCTGGGCGCACCATGCGATCCAGACCGAGGACCGCTCGGGCGCCATCTGGGGCCTCGCCATCACCATCCTGCTCGGCCTGCTGTTCAGCGCCCTGCAGGCGTATGAATACGTCCATGCCGCGTTCTTCTTCGGCTCGACCGGCGACGTGCGCGAATCGGCCTCGGCGCTTTCCTTCATCGCGGGTTCGGCCGATGCGGTGGTGGAGCCCATCATCTACGGATCGACCTTCTTCATGGCGACCGGCTTCCACGGCTTCCACGTCATCATCGGCACGATCTTCCTGATCGTCTGCTTCGGACGCCTGCTGGCCGGCCATTTCACCGCCAAGAGCCATTACGGCTTCGAGGCGGCTGCCTGGTACTGGCACTTCGTCGACGTCGTCTGGCTGTTCCTGTTCGCCGCCATCTATGTCTGGGGCGCCGGGGCGCACGCCGGCGGGCACTGAGCGGTGGCTTCCCCGCTCGCCGGGCGGTGCCCCCGCTGCGGCGAGGGGAAGCTGTTCCAGGGCTTCCTCGCCCTCGCCCCGGCCTGCACGGCCTGCGGCCTCTCCTATGAACGGCTGGACCAGGGCGATGGTCCGGCCGTTTTCATCATCCTGATCGCCGGGTTCCTGGTCTGCGGCCTGGCGCTGTGGACCGAGGTCACCTACGAGCCGCCCTACTGGGTGCACTTTGTTCTCTGGGGACCGCTCATCCTGATCGTCACGCTCGGCCTGCTGCGCCCGCTGAAGTCGGCGATGGTCGCCCAGCAGTTCCGCATGAAGGCCGCCGAGGGCCGCCTCGAGGACAAGCCGGAGGGCTGATGCGTTTCCGCCCCACGCTCTGGGCGACGGTTCTCACCCTCGCCGCGCTCGCGATCCTGATCGCCCTCGGCGTCTGGCAGCTCGAGCGCCGCGCCTGGAAGCACGCCCTCATCGCCCGCATCGACGAGAGCCTGAAGGGCGAGCCGCAGGACCTCGCCGGCGCGCTCACCGCCTCGGGCGTCGAGCTCGACTATGCCCGCGTCGAGGCCGACGGCACGATCGCCGCCGGCCGCGCCGTGCATCTCTTCTCGCCGGAGGGCCAGGGGGCGGCCGACTACCGCGTCATCGCCCCGCTCGACTACGGCATGGGCCGCGTCATCCTCGTCGACCTGGGGACGATCACCGAGGCCGAGAAAGCCCGTCTCGGCGGCGGCGTCCCGCCCGAAGCGGCCGGCCTTGTCCATATCGAGGGCATCCTGCGCCCGTCCGAGGAGCCGGGCTGGTTCGCCGCCGCGCCCGACCTGGCCGCCAATCGCTGGTATGCCCGCGACGTGCCCGCGATGGCCGCGGCGCTGGGGCTGGCCAACGTCCCGCCCTATATTCTCCAGTCCGAAAGCCCCAATGCGGGCGGCCTGCCGCGCCCCGTGCCGTTCCGTCCGGACCTGCCCGACAATCACCTTTCCTACGCCGTGACGTGGTTCTCGCTCGCGCTCATCCTCGCCGTGGTCTACCTCCTCCTGCATCTGAAACGCCGCGACGACTAGGCCCATGCGTTACGTCTCCACCCGCGGGCAGGCCGCGCCGATCGCCTTCGATGCGGCCATGCTTTCCGCCCTCGCGCCCGACGGCGGCCTCTACATGCCGGAAGCCTGGCCGCAGCTCGCACCGGACGAGGTGAGGGCGCTCGCCACGCGCACCTACCCCGAAGTCGCGCTCCAGGTGCTCAAGCGTTTCTCGGGCGAGGCCATTCCGCTCGCCGACCTCTACACGGCGATCATCGCCGCCTATCGCCGCTTCGACGCGCCGGAGGTGACGCCGCTCACCGATCTGGGCGGCGGCATCCATCTGCTCGAGCTCTTCCACGGCCCGACCTTTGCCTTCAAGGACGTCGCGCTTCAGCTCCTCGGCCGCCTGATGGAGTGGGGCCTGAAGCGCTCGGGCCGGCGCGCCCTCATCGTCGGCGCGACCTCGGGCGACACCGGCACGGCGGCGATCGAGGGCCTGCGCGGCCTCGCCAGCGTCGATGTCGTGATCCTGCACCCCAAGGGCCGCACCTCGCCGGTGCAGCGCCGCCAGATGACGACGGTGCTCGACGCCAATGTCCGCAATCTCGCCATCGAGGGCAATTTCGACGATTGCCAGGCGATCGTGAAGACGCTGTTCGGCGATGCGGATCTCGTCGCCCGCTACGGCCTCGCGGCGGTCAATTCGATCAACTGGGCCCGCATCGCGGCGCAGATCGTCTACTACGTCGTCGCCGCCGCGAAGCTCGGCGCCCCGGATCGTCCGGTCGACTTCGCGGTGCCGACCGGCAATTTCGGTGACATCTTCGCCGGCTATGCGGCGCACCGCATGGGCGTCTTCGAAGGCCGCCTCGTCATCGCCACCAACGAGAACGACATCCTCGCCCGCACCCTTGCCTCCGGCCGCTACGAGCCGCGCGGCGTGGTGCCGACCGCGACCCCCTCGATGGACATCCAGGTCTCCTCCAATTTCGAGCGGCTGCTGTTCGAGGCCGCCGGCCGCGACGGCGCCCTCGTCGCCCGGCTGATGGACGATCTGAAGGCGAAGGGCGCCTTCGAGCTGCCGCCCGCCCTGCTGGCCTTCATCCGCGCCCGCTTCGATGCCGAGCGGGTGACGGGAGCCGAGGCCGCGGCCGAGATGGCGGCAACCGAGCGCGCGCACGGCATGATCCTCGATCCCCACACCGCGGTGGGGGTTGTCGCCGCCCGCCGCCGCCGCCGGGCGGGCGTGCCCATGGTCGCGCTGGCGACCGCCCACCCCGCCAAATTCCCCGACGCCGTGACCGCCGCCATCGGCCACGCCGCCCCGGTTCCCGCGGTTCTGGCGGCCATGGAGACGATGCCCGAGCGTTGCGACACGCTTCCTGCTGAAACCGGCGCGGTGAAGGCCTATATTGAGGCCTTCATCGGCGGAAAGACATGAATCTCAGGATCGAGACGCTTCCCAACGGCATGACGGTCGTCACCGACCCGATGCCCCACATCCAGACGGCGACCATCGGCGTCTGGGTCGAAGCCGGCGCGCGCCACGAGACGGCGGCGACGAACGGCGTCTCGCATCTGCTCGAACACATGGCTTTCAAGGGCACCAAGACCCGCTCGGCGCTGCGCATCGCCGAGGAGATCGAGGCGGCGGGCGGCTATCTCAACGCCTATACGGCGCGGGAGCAGACCTGCTTCTATGCCCGCATTCTCAAGGACGACGTCGCGCTCGGCGCCGACATCCTCTCCGACATTCTCATCAACCCCACCTTCGCCGCCGACGAACTGGCGCGCGAGAAGAAGGTGGTGCTGCAGGAGATCGGCCAGAGCGAGGACACGCCCGACGACATCATCTACGACCACCTCCAGGCCGCCGCCTTCCCCGATCAGCCGATCGGCCGTCCGATCCTGGGCAGCGAGGAGACCGTCAACCGGCTCGGCCGCGCCGCGCTGCGCAGGCATCTGGCGACCCACTATGTCGGCCCGTCGATGACCCTCATCGCCTCGGGCAACGTCGATCACGATCAGGTCGTGGCGCTGGCCGCCGAGAAGTTCGCGAGCCTCGCCAATGCCGGCAAGGCACCGCCGCCGCGCGCCCGCTATCGTGGCGGCGACTGCCGCAAGGCGCAGAAGCTCGAGCAGGCCCATCTCACCTTCGGCGTCGAGGGCCCGTCCTATACCGACGAGGACGCCTTCACCGCCCAGGTCTTCGCCACCGCCTTCGGCGGCGGCATGTCGTCGCGCCTCTTCCAGGAGGTGCGCGAGAAGCGCGGCCTGGCCTATTCGGTGCACGCCTTCGTGCATCTCTTCGCCGACACCGGCTTCTTCGGCGTCTATGCCGGGACAGGCGCGAAGGAATGCGCCGAGATCGCGCCGGTCGTCGTCGGCCAGCTCGAGGCGATGGCGTCCGGCGCGACCGAGGAGGAAGCCGCCCGGGCCCGCGCCCAGTCCAAGGCCGGTCTCTTCATGGGCCTCGAAGGCCCCTCGAACCGCGCCGAACACATCGCCGGCCAGCTCCTCGCCTATGGCCGCGTGATGAGCGCCGAGGAAATCGCCGGGAAGATCGAGGCGGTCGACGCCGCCGCGCTGCGCAGGTTCGCGACCCGGCTTCTGAAATCGAGGAGCCCGTCGGTCGCCGCGCTCGGGCCGGTCAAGGGCCTGGAATCCTACGACCGCTTCGCGGCGCGCTTCGGCTGACGCGGCGGCGATGGCGCTGCTCGGATCGCTGTCGCGCGTCGACACCCCGCCGGAACTCGCCGGTGCGAAGACCCGCCTGCGCTATCCCGCGCCTGCCGATTTCGCCGCCTGGGCCGAGTTGCGCGCCGCCAGCCGCGCCTTCCTTGTGCCGTGGGAGCCCACCTGGCCGCATGACGATCTCACCCGCCCGGCCTTTCGCCGCCGCCTGCGCCGCTATGCCCGCGATATCCGCGACGACCGCGCCTACCCGTTCTTCATCTTCGAGGCGGCGACCGGCGCGCTGGCCGGCGGCCTGACGCTTTCCAATGTCCGGCGCGGCGTGGCCCAGAGCTGTTCGCTCGGTTACTGGGCGGGCGAGCGCTTCGCCGGACGCGGCCTCGTCTCCGATGCGGTGCGCGCCGTGCTGCCGTTCTGCTTCGGTCCGCTCGGCCTCCACCGGGTCGAGGCGGCGTGTCTTGAGAACAACCTGCCCTCGCAGCACGTCCTCGCCGCCGCCGGCTTCCGCCCCGAAGGCCGCGCCCGCGCCTATCTGCGCATCGACGGCCAATGGCGCGACCACCTGCTCTTCGCGGTGCTCGACGAGGATCGGCTCCCCCGGCGGGGTGCTTCGATCGCCGTCTGAGGCGGCGAACACTCGACGCCGCGCCGCGCATCTGCGATACGCGATTCCCGGTTTGGTTAACGGACGCCCCGCGACGTGACTCGGCTCCCCCGCATCGCCGCCTTCGCCGCCGCCCTCGCGCTGGCGGGCGGTCTGGTTGGCGCCGGGGCCCAGGACCCGGTCGAGCCCGCGCCCAAGCCGGCCGGCGTCGCGCCCGGCGATCCCGCGCCCCAGGTCATCGCCATCCCCGGCGCTGCGGCCCCGCCGTCCGATCCGGACGCCCAACCGGCCGCCGCGCCGCCCGCCTTTGCCGAGGACGACGCCGCGCCGGCGCTGCCGCGCTCGGGCGTCGGCGGCGTCATCGTCGAACAGGGCCAGCCCGCGGTCGACATCTCCAACGCCATCGCCCGCTACATCCCGCCGGGCGAGGCCGCCTTTGCGACCTATCTCATCGACTTCGTGAACCGCGCGCCGACCCGCCAGAGCCGCATCCTGGTGCTCGACCCCGGCGTCTATGGCGGAGCGGGCGCGCCTGCGACGCTGGTCGCCGCCCAGCTCACCAACGTCTTCTCGTCCGATGCCGCCGCGCCGGTCGAGATCGTCGAGAGCGGCGCGCGCACCCGCATCCGCATCGACCTGCCGGCCGGCGCGACCGTCACCGCCGCCTTCCGCTACGCCGCGCCGCTGCCGGGCCTGACGGTGGAGATGTGGGACGAGCAGGGCCTTGCCCGCTTCACCACCGCCGCGCTGGTGCTGCAGGGGGCGCTGCTCGGCCTCCTCACCGCCATCGGCGCCTGGCTCGCCGGTCTTGCCGTGCTGCGCCGCGACCGCACGGTCTGGCGCCTCGCCGGACTGTTCGCCGCCGCCTTCCTGGCGCTGGTCGCCGGGTTCGGACTGGCGGGCCCGTTCGCGCTCGCCGGCATCGTCACTTCCGCCGGCGTCGCGCTCGCCGCCTTCGCTGTGTCGGCGGCGCTGGCGCTCGCCTTTGTCGTTCATGCCATGGCGCCGGAGGGGCGCTGGCGCGGCTTCGGCTGGATCGCCGTCCACGCGCCCTACCTGGTCGCCGCCTGCGGCCTCCTCGCCCTCTTCAATGCGCCCTATGCCGCCTTGCTTGCCAAAGCCGCCGCCGCCGCGGCGCTGGGGCTGGCGGCGGCGCTCGTCCTCGCCCGCGCCTGGGACGGCGACGCGCTCGCCCGCAGGCTCGGCCTGGCGGCGATCCTCGTCCTTCTCGCGTTCGCCCCGCTCGCCATGCAGGAGATGGTGACGGCCGGCGGGCGCGTCGCGATGCTGGCGGCATCCGGGCTTCTCGCATCGTCGCTGCTGGTCGCCGCCTTTTCGGTGGCCGGCGGTCCGGCGCCGGCGCTGCGCCAGCGCGTCGACCGCGTGCTGGGGCAGGGCGGCCTGCCGGCGCCGCCGCCCCCGCCCATGCCGCTCCGGCCCGACCCCGGCGAGACCCGCTACGGCCTGGCGCTGGCCGCCGCGCATCAGGGTCTCTGGGACTGGGACCTGACGCGCGACCGTCTCTTCCTCTCGCCCACCGTCGAGGTCCTGCTCGGTGCGCGACCGGGCCAGCTCCAGGCTTCGGACCGCGACTGGGCGCCGCACATCCATCCCGATGACCTCGCCACCTTCACCGGCGCGCTCGAGGACTATCGCCGGATCGGCGACGTCTCCTTCGCGCTCGACTTCCGCGCCCGCGGCCATGACGGCGCCTGGCGCTGGGTCCAGCTGCGCGCCAGCTTCATGTCCGACGGGGTCCGCGCGGCGCGCTGCATCGGCCTCGTCTCCGACGTCAGCGCCCAGAAGGACGGCGAGGCGCTGCTGCTCGCCTCGGCGCGGCAGGACGCCGTCACCGGTCTCGCCAACCGTTCCTGGTTCGTCGAGGCGCTCGGCCATCGCCTCGCCTTCGCCGCCCCGGAGCGCCAGATGGCGCTGCTCCTGCTCGACATCGCCCGCTTCCGCACTGTCAACGAAAGCCTCGGCCATGCGGCGGGCGACGAACTCCTGGCGCGTCTCGCCGACCGTCTGCGCGCGGCGTCCCCCGAAGGCGCCCTCGCGGCCCGCCTCGGCGGCGACGTCTTCGGTCTCGTCTGGCTCGCCGAGAGCGCCGATGCGGCCGCCGAGACCGCCAAGTTCGTGCTCGATACGCTGGCCGTGCCGATCGACCTGGCGGGACGCCCGGCCGCGCTCGGCGTGCGCGGCGGCCTCGTCCTCGCCGTCCACGGCGAGCGTCAGGCGGCCGGCATTCTCGGCGATGCCGAAGCCGCGCTCGCCGAGGCCCGGCGTCCCGGCGCCCAGGCTCTCGCCATCTTCGCCCCGGCGTTGCGCACGGCGAAGGCGGAGCGCGCCGGCCTGGAGCGCGATCTGGCGGGCGCCGTGGCGCGCGGCGAGATCGTCGTCCACTACCAGCCGATCCTGCGCCTCGCCGACCGCCGCATCGCCGGACTCGAGGCGCTCGCCCGCTGGAACCATCCCGAGCGGGGCCTGCTCACCGCCGAAGCATTCGCGGCGCTCGCCGAGGACGCCGGCCTCATCGACCGCATCGGCCGCTTCGTGCTGGAGACGGCGCTCAAGGACGCCGCCCGCTGGCGGCAGATGGCGCCGGGCGATCCGCCGCTCTTCGTCAACGTCAACGTCTCGGCCCGCCAGGTCGTCGACCAGAGCTTCCTGCATGCCTGCGACCGCCTGGCGCTCGACAACGCCGTCGCGCCGTCCGAGGTGCGCCTTGAGATCACCGAGACCTGGGCGATCGACGACGCCGGGGCCGCGGCGGCGGCGCTGCAGCGCCTGCGCCGCGCCGGCTTCGGCCTGGTGATGGACGATTTCGGCGCCGGCCACTCCACCCTCAGCCGCCTCGCGCACCTGCCGTTCGACGCGGTGAAGATCGACGCCTCGTTCCTGATCGGCGGCGCCGCGACGCGCAGCGTCCTCGCCGGCCTCATCCGCCTTGCCCACGATCTCGGCCTCGACGCGACGGCCGAAGGCGTCGAGTCCGAGGACGATCTCGCTTTTCTCGCCGCGAGCGGCTGTCCCTATGCCCAGGGCTTCTTTGTCGGCCGTCCCCAGGACGCCGCCGCCACGCAGCGCCTCCTGGCGCCGCTCCCCGAACCCGCACGGGCCGAGGAATAGCGCCTCAGGCGTGGCCCTGCGCGTCCGACAGCATGGCCGGATCGACGCCGATCCGCGCCAGCGCCTGCATCCATTTCGCGTCAGGCTCGGCGCCGAAGATGATCGCCTCGTCGGGCTCGCCGATCAGCCAGGCGTTCTCCTGCAGCTCCGCCTCCAGCTGTCCGGCGCCCCAGCCGGCATAGCCCAGGGCGAAGAAGGCGCGGGCCGGCCCGCCTTCGCGGCCCAGCGCCTTCAGCACGTCCATGGTCGCGGTCAGCGCGATGCCGGGCGCGACCTGCAGCGTCGCGTCGTCGGCCCGGTAGTCGTCGGAATGCAGCACGAAGCCGCGCGAGGCCTGCACCGGCCCGCCGGCGTGCACGGTCAGCGCCGGCGCCGCGCCGGTCGGCCGCTTCACCTTCAGCTGCTTCAGGATCGACGCGAAGCTGACGCCGGCGATCGCGCGATTGAGCACCAGCCCCATCGCCGTCTCCGGCGTGTGGTGGCAGACGAGGACCACCGCCTTCGCGAAGTGCGGGTCCGTCATCGTCGGCATGGCGATCAGGAGCCGCCCGTTGAGGAAGCCGTCGCCGCCGCCAGCCTTCGCCTTGCGGGTCATGGCGGGAAATTAGCCGCCCCGGGCCGCAGGCTGCAACCGCCTGCCCGGCGACGAGCAGCCGGGGCGCGGCGTCCGGTCACTTCAGCTTGACTGGCGGCGGCGGCCCGCCTCGGGATAAGGAAGGCCCATGAACATCCCCGCCGTCTTCGCCGCCGCGTTCCTGCTGGCGGCCGCCGCCGAGGCCGGATGCGCCGGCGGCTGCGCCGGCCGCGAAGCCCCTTCGGTCTCGACGGCCTGGAGCGGCGACGCCAGGGCGCCGATGCGCCTCATCCTCGTCTCGCCCAGCCACAATTACGGCGGTCCGCTGTGGATGGCGATCGAGATGGACATCGCCGAAGGCTGGTTCGTCTATGCCGCGGCGACCGATGCGGCCGCCGGCCTCAGCCTCGAATGGACCGGCTCGGAAAACCTCGCGCCGCCGGTCCTGCGCTGGCCGCCGCCCGTGACGGTGGACGATCGCGGCAAGCCGACCCTCGCCTGGACCGGCCATGTGATCCTGCCCATTTCCGTCGCCCCGCTGCAGCCCGACCGCGACATGCGCATCGGCCTCGCCGTCAGCTACGCCGTCTGCGGCGAGGTCTGCCGCCCGGGCTATGCGCTCCAGTCCATCCCGATTTCGGCGGCGCCGGCCGTCGTTCCCGCCGCCGGCGCGCGCCACGCCGCCGCGATCGCCGCCGTCCTCGTCCAGCCGCGCTAGACCCCTCTGGACACCCGGCCGCCGATCCCCCATGTCAGGCGCCGCAGCCGGAACGCGCTGAAGGAGGAATGCATGACGATCAAGGTGGGTGACAGGATTCCCGAAGCGACCCTCGCGGTCATGGGCGAAAAGGGTCCGCAGCAGATGACGAGCGGCGACCTCTTCAAGGGCAAGACCGTGGCGCTGTTCGCGGTGCCGGGGGCCTTCACCCCGACCTGCTCGGCCAAGCACCTGCCGGGCTTCGTCGAGCACGCCGAGGACCTCAAGGCCAAGGGCGTCGACCAGATCGTCTGCCTCTCGGTCAACGACGCCTTCGTGATGAACGCCTGGGGCAAGGATCAGAATGTCGGCGCCAAGATCGCCATGGTCGCCGACGGCAACGCCGAACTGACCAGGAAGCTCGGCCTCGAAATGGACGGCTCCAAGTTCGGCATGGGCGCGCGCAGCCAGCGCTACTCGATGCTCGTCAAGGACGGCGTCGTCGAGAAGCTGAACGTCGAGGACCCCGGCGCCTTCTCGGCCTCCAGCGCCGAAACCCTGCTCGGCCAGCTCTGAAACCGGCCAGCGCTGAAACCGGATTGGGGCGCCGCGCGATCCGCGCGGCGCTCTATTTCCCGCCGATCGCCGCGCGGGCCAGCGCGTCAGCACGCTCGTTCATATCGTGGCCGTTGTGCCCGCGTACCCAGTGCCAGCGCACGGTGTGGCGCTCGCGCGCCTCGTCGAGCCGCCGCCACAGATCCTCGTTCTTCACCGGCTCGCGGGAGGCGGTCTTCCAGCCGCGCTGCTTCCAGCCGTGGATCCACTGCGTGATGCCGTCCATCACGTAGCGCGAGTCGGTATAGAGATCGGCCGCGCAGGGCCGTTTCAGCGATTCCAGCGCGGCGATCGCCGCCATCAGCTCCATGCGGTTGTTGGTGGTCTGCGCCGCGCCGCCCGACAATTCCTTCTCGACGCCGCCATAGACGAGGATCGCCCCCCAGCCGCCGGGGCCGGGATTTCCCGAACACGCCCCGTCGGTATAGATCGCCACGCGCTTCGCCTCAGAGGCCATAGTCGCCCGCGCCCTCGACATGCTGGTGGAAGCGCAGCCAGCCGAGACATTGCAGCGGATCCTTGGGCCTCACCAGCGCCGCCGGATCGCGGTTGATCCAGTCGTAGAGCCGCGTCAGCAGGAAGCGCAGCGCCGCGCCGCGCGCCAGCAGGGGCAGGGCGGCGCTCTCGTTCGCGGCGAGCGGCCTCACCGCCGCATAGCCGTGCAGGAGGGCCCGTCCCTTGGTCAGGTTGAAGCTGCCGTCCGGCTCGAAGCACCAGGCGTTCAGGTTCACCGCCACGTCGTAGGCGTACATGTCGGTGCAGGCGAAATAGAAGTCGATGACGCCGGTCAGCCGCTCGCCGACGAACAGCGTGTTATCGGGGAACATGTCGGCGTGGATCACCCCTTCGGGCAGGCCCTTCGGCCAGGCCGCCTGCAGATGCGCGAGTTCATCGGCGATCGCCTGGCGCAACCCTTGCTGGACGCCGTCCGCCGCCGCCGCCGTCGCCGCCGCCAGCTTCGCCCAGCCCGCCAGCGACAGCGCGTTGGCGCGGGTCGGCGCGAAATCCGCGCCGGCGCGGTGCAGCCGCGCCATCGCCGCGCCGGCCTCGCCGCAATGCGCCGCGCTCGGCCGCTTGGGCGAGACGCCGTCGAGAAATGTCTGGATCGCCGCCGGCCGTCCCGCCAGGCGGCGCACGATCGCCCCGTCGCGGCCGTGGACCGGGCTGGGGCA
Source organism: Alphaproteobacteria bacterium (assembly GCA_016792565.1). GTDB lineage: Bacteria > Pseudomonadota > Alphaproteobacteria > Micropepsales > Micropepsaceae > JADZAI01. Next base: position 3,374 of record JAEUMK010000064.1, on the reverse strand, counting down.
GGTGACGCCGCGCGCCGCCAGATGGTCGAGCAGGCCGAGGAAGAAGGGCAGGTCGCCCTCCGCCACGCGCTTTTCGTAGAGCGTCAGGATAAAGCGCCCGCGTTCGGTCTGCAGGAAATAGTTGGAGTTCTCGACGCCCTCGGCGATGCCCTTCAGCGACAGCACGCCGCCGATGTCGTAGGCGCCGAGAAACGCCTCCAGTTCGTCGTCGCCGATCTCGGTGTAGACCGCCACCGTTCAGCCCGCCACGGCGCGCGGCAGCTTGAACTGCACGTCCTCGCGCGTGACGGTCACTTCGGCGACCTCCGTGCCGAAGCGCGCGCCGATCGCCGCGATGACCGCTTCGACCAGATCCTCCGGCGCCGAGGCGCCCGCCGTCAGCCCCGCCGTCGCGACGCCGTCGAACCAGCGCCAGTCGATCTCCGCCGCCGTCTGGATCAGATGGCTCGCCTTCGCCCCGGCCTTCAGGCCCACTTCCACCAGGCGGCGCGAGTTCGACGAATTCGGCGCGCCGATCACCAGCAGCAGGTCGCAGCCTTCCGCGATCGCCTTCACCGCGTCCTGGCGGTTCGATGTCGCGTAGCAGATGTCCTCCTTGCGCGGCGCGGCGATGGCCGGGAAGCGGCGGCGCAGCGCGGCGACGATCTCGGCCGTGTCGTCCACCGACAGCGTCGTCTGCGTGACGAACGACAGCCGCGCCGGGTCTGCGGCGGCGAAGGCCTCGGCGTCGGCCACCGTCTCGATCAGCGTGATCGCACCGTCGGGCAGTTGGCCCATCGTGCCGACGACCTCGGGGTGGCCTTCATGGCCGATCAGCAGGATGTGGTTGCCGTCGCGGTGATGGCGCTCGGCCTCGATATGGACCTTGGAGACCAACGGGCAGGTCGCGTCGAGATAGATCATCTGCCGCCGTTCGGCCTCCGCCGGCACCGCCTTGGGCACGCCATGGGCGGAAAAGATCACCGGGCGGTCGGCGGGGCACTGGTCGAGCTCGTCGACGAACACCGCGCCCAGGCGCTCCAGCCGCTCCACCACGGTCCGGTTGTGGACGATCTCGTGGCGGACATAGACCGGCGCGCCATAGCGCCCGATCGCCCGCTCCACGATCTGGATCGCCCGGTCCACCCCCGCGCAGAAGCCGCGCGGCGCGGCGAGGCGCAGCGTCAGCCGGGGAAGGGTCGGGGAGGCGGACATGTTCGCGGCCGTGCTTGAGCGGGGCGCAGCCTCCCGCTATGAGGGCTGAGATAGAGGTCCGTCGCGCGAAAGGTCAAGCGGGCGGCCATCGGGGGTTTCATGTCGCTGCGCATATCGGCCGTTCTGGCAGGAAGTCTCGGTCTGGCGGCGCTCGCCCCCGCCGCCGCGGCGGAAGACTGCCCGCCCGTGAAACTCGACCGCGAGGCCTCGCGCCTCGCCGTCTATCCGGGCGGCGTCCCCGGCCGTAACCGGCTCGATTTCGACTACATCGCGGTCGCTCTCGGCGCGACGGCGGTCTGCACCCTCGACGACGACGATAACGTCGTCGCCGACGTCACCATCACCTACGCGACCCAGCCCGGTCCGCTCTATCGCGGCAAGACGGTGGTCGAGGGCTTCGCTGACGCCAATCGCGACGGCGCTCCGGTCGGCCGTCAAAAGACCGCGAAGGCGACGCTGAACCCGCCCAAGGACAGCGACGGCGTCACCGACCGCATCGTCATCCGCGGCCTCGTCGTCGGCAACGAGGACAATGTCGAGGACGGCGGCTACGCCATCGTCACCGGCCTCGTCCAGCCCTAGGCTTCAGGCAGCCTCAGGTATCAGGCCGGCAGCAGCGCCGCCGCCTGCTGCACCCGCGCCCCATGCTCGGCCTCTTCCCGGCCGTTCAGCCGGAACAGCGCCGCCGCTTCGTCGTTGCCGATTTCGGCCGCCCAGGTCTCGTACAGCTTCTCGCCGCCGAACTCGGCCGCCGCGATCTTGGCCAGCATCTCGCGCGTCACGGTCATGTCCCTGGCCGGCACGTAGTAGGGGTTGTCCTCAAGGCTCGGGATTTCGACCTCCTCGCCGGTCAGCGCCCGGATCGCCTGGCGCACCCGGTGGGCGTGGGCGAGTTCCTCGCGGCCGTTGCGGTTCAGCAGCGCCTCCGCCTCCGCCTGGCCGCAGGCCGCCGCCATGTCGCCATAGCCGCCCAGGCCCGAGGCCTCCAGCAGCACCATCAGCTTCAGCACCATCGTGTCCGGCTTGACCGCCGCGTTGACGATGGCGAACGCCTCGCGCGAAGTGGCCGGCGCGCCGGCGGGCAGAAAGCGGTTCATGGGCCTGTGTCTCCTTGCCCGCCAGCATAGCCCCATCCGCGTCCGGGGAAAGCGCCGCCGTTTCTTCGACAGGATGAGGCGCGACCCGCAGGCTGGAGCCGGCGTTCCGATTTGATCGGGCCGCAAAAGGCTCTAAAAGCCCGCCCATGCGTCCCTCCCTGCTTGCCGATCTCACCGCCGCCGTCGGCGCGGCCTTCGCCGCCGAAGGTCTCGATCCCGCGCTCGGCCGCGTCCAGGTCTCCGACCGGCCTGACCTCGCGCAGTTCCAGTCGAACGGCGCCCTCGCCGCCGCCAAGGCCGCGAAGGCCAATCCGCGCGCCCTCGCCGAGAAGATCGCCGCGCGCCTCGCCGCCGACGCCCGCTTCGCCAAGGTCGAGATCGCCGGCCCCGGCTTCCTCAATCTCGACCTCGCCGACGGCGTGCTCGACGCCGCGCTCGCCGCGCCCGATGCGGTCTTCGCGCCCGCGCCGGCCGCGGATCGCGGCCGCGTCGTCGTCGATTTCGGCGGCCCCAACGTCGCCAAGGCGATGCATGTGGGGCATCTGCGCTCCTCGATCATCGGCGACGCGCTTCAGCGCCACCTCAAGTTCGCGGGCTTCGCGGCGGTCGGCGACGTGCACCTCGGCGATTGGGGCAAGCCCATGGGCATGTTGATTGCGGAGATGCTGCTTCAAAGGGCTGACACGGACGAGGAAGCGCAACAAGCGCTCACCTTGATTGGAGCGCACGGAAGGCAGCCAAAGGCTCCAACACTCCATGTGATGTCGCCGTCCGGTGTGACCCTTGATGGCCTCAATATGCTGTATCCGGCGGTCTCTGCTGCCACCAAGGAGGACCCCGACTTTGATGCCTTGGCCCGGCGCGCCACGGAACGCCTTCAAGCGAGAGCCGAACCCTTCGTCAGATATTGGAAAGAGCTAGTTCAGGTTTCCATTGAAGGCATGAAGCGCGAGTTCGCCTCGCTCGGCGTCAGCTTCGACCTCTGGAAGGGCGAGTCGGACGTCGACCATCTGATTCCTCAGATGCTGGATGATTTGAAAGCCCGAGGCATCGCCGAACTTGACGACGGCGCGCTCATCGTCC
>JAEUMK010000038.1 GCA_016792565.1 Alphaproteobacteria bacterium | reverse complement strand
CTGAGGTCCGCCAGGACGGCCGGCGCCTCCATGGCAGCGAAGACGAAGATCAGCGTGATCGCCCAGAAATCGAGCTGCTTCCACAACGCGATCAGCGCCTCCCAGCTGCCGGGCGTCAGGCGGGTCCGGGCCCGCGCGCCGAAGGCGATGGCGGCGGCGATCACCGCGATGATGCCCGAGACCTCCAGCGCCAGCTGGGCGACGGCGAAGGCCACGTAGGCCAGGGTCAGCGTCAGCGTCGTTTCGGCGACGACGAAACCGCGCGCCAGCTGCGCCACATAGGCGGCGAGCCGCCCGGCGGCATAGCCGAAGAGCAGCCCGCCGCCCAGTTGCCAGGCGAAGACGCCGGCCGCGCCGGCGACGCCGCCCGTGGTGTCGCCGCCCAGCGCCGCGATCAGCACCACGACCAGCGCGATCGCGGCCGCGTCGTTGAAGAGGCTCTCGCCCTCGACGATCGTCGTCAGCCGCCGCGGCGCGCCGATGTCGCGGAAGACGCTGAGGACGGCAGCGGTGTCGGTGGGCGCGACGATGGCCCCGGCGAGCAGCGCGAGCAGCAGCAATTCGTGCCATTCGGCGCCGAGGACCGTCGTCCCGTCGGCCTCCATGAAGGCGAAGAGGCTCATCCCCACGGCGGCGCAGCACAGCACGACGGCGAAGATCGCCATCACCAGGATGGGCCAGATGTCGTCCAGCGTCCGGCGCATGTCGACATGCAGGCCGGCGGCGAACAGCAGCGGCGGCAGGAAGAGGTAGAGCAGCGCCTCGCTCGGGATCTCGGCCTCGGAGAACAGCGAGACGGCATGCGCCGCCTCCGCGCCCCAGCTGGGCGCGACGGTCAGCAGCACGCCGATCGTCGCGCCGAAGGCGGCGACGAGCACGGTATAGGGCAGCGCCAGGCGCCGCGCCGCCGGCATCAGCAGGGAGGAGGCGCCGAGCAGCAGCGTCACCCCGGCGACCGCATAGGCGATCGCCTCGACTTGGTCGGCCGTGACGGCGGTGGCGTCGGTCATCGGTGCTGCGGGGCGGGCGTTGGAAGGGCGGGGTCAGGCCGTCGCGGGATCGTAGCGGTAGAGCCAGTCATACATCCGCCCCGGGCCGGACGGCACCAGCGCGCTGATCGCGGCGAGCCCGCCATAGACGCAGGTGCGCAGCACCGGATGGGCCAGATGGAAGCGCCAGGCATTGGCCCACGAGGCGCGCTGGACCTTCATCGTGCGTTCGCGCCGCGCCTCGGAGTAGTCGCGCAGCGCATGCGCCACATCGCCCGGCCGGGCGGCCATCCGGCGGGCCAGCACCACCGCATCCTCCAGCGCCATGCAGGCGCCCTGGGCGAGGAAGGGCGGCATGGCGTGGCAGGCGTCGCCCCGCTGGGCGACCCGCCCGGCGCTCCATACGCTCAAGGGATGGCGCTCGTAGAGCGGCCAGCGCCAGGGCGCCGTGACGCGCTGAAGCAGCGCGTCGGTCTCGGCGTGCCAGCCGCCGAAATCCGCCGCCATGTCGGCCGGGGCCCCGGCCGCCAGCCAGGACTCGTCCGTTGCCGGCTTTTCCTCGACCACCCCGATGAGATTGATCTCGCGGCGGGTGGCGAGCGGATAGGTCACCAGATGACGGCCCCGGCCCATCCACACCGTGGCGACCGGCGGCCGCGCCAGATCGGCATCGGTCGCCGGCACCACGGCGCGCCAGGCGGTCATGCCGGTGAAGACCGGCGCGTCGATGCCGGCGACGCCTTCGCGCAGCGCCGAGCGCACGCCGTCGGCGCCGATCAGCGCACGGCCCTCGGCGGTGTCGCCATTGTCCAGTTCGATGCTCACCTCGCCGGCCGTCTGGACGGCGCGGGTCACGCGGCGGCCGAGCTCGATCGAGACGGCGGGATGGGATCGCGCCGCCTCGAACAGCGCGCGGTGGAGGTCGGCCCGGTGCAGGTGGAAATAGGGCGCGCCATAGCGCCCGGCATGCGCCGCGCCCAGCGCCACGCGGCTGACCGTCCGGCCGGAACCCGGCAGGCGCAGTTCCAGCCGCTCGGGCCGCGTCGCGAACGGCGCGACCGCGTCCTCCAGACCGAGCCAGCGCAGCGCCTTGACGCCGTTGGCCGCGATCTGCAGCCCGGCGCCGGCTTCGGCCGGGTCGGGGCGGGCCTCGAAGAGACGCACCGCGAACCCGGCGCGCGCCAGGGCCAGCGCCGCCGCCGCGCCGCCGATCCCTCCGCCCGCCACAAGTACCGGTTCCGTCAAAGGTCCGCCCCGATGCGCCGCTAGCTATAGGTCCGCTCGTCCCACCACGGGAAGTAGTCCGGCATGTCGGTCGAGACCTTGTTGGGATAGACCGGCTGGCGCTTCTCCAGGAACGACATGACGCCTTCCTTGGCGTCTTCCTGGCGGCCGCGCGCGAAGACGCCGCGGCTGTCGATCTTGTGCGCCTCCATCGGATGATCGGCGCCCAGCATCCGCCACAGCATCTGGCGGGTCAGCGCGACCGAGACGGGGGCGGTGTTGTCGACGATTTCCCTGGCCAGCGCCCGGGCCGTGGCGATCAGCTCCTCGGGCTTGACCAGGTGGGTGACGAGGCCGCGGTCCTTGGCCTCCTGCGCCCCGAACACGCGCCCGGTGAAGCACCATTCGGTCGCCGTCGAGATGCCGACGATGCGCGGCAGGAAATAGGACGAGCAGGCTTCCGGCACGATGCCGCGGCGGGCGAAGACGAAGCCGAAGCGGGCGTTTTCCGAAGCGATGCGGATGTCCATGGGCAGCTGCATCGTCACGCCGATGCCGACCGCCGCGCCGTTGATCGCGCCGATCACCGGCTTCAGGCTCTCGTAGATCTTCAGCGTCACCAGGCCGCCGCCGTCGCGCACCGCCGGGTTCGACCAGTCGATCTTGCCGTCGGCGGCGACCGCACCCGCCTTCTCCTGGCGGTCGGTCCGGGCGTCGTAGTCGAAGGTCTTGGCGCCCTGGCTGAGATCGGCGCCGGCGCAGAACGCCTTGCCCGCGCCGGTGACGATGATCGCGCCGACGCCGTCGTCCTTGTTGGCGCGGTCGAAGGCGTCGATCAGCTCGGCCGCCATCGTGCCGGTGAAGGCGTTCATCTTCTCGGGCCGGTGCAGGGTGATCGTCGCGATCTTTTCCGCGACGTCATAGGTGATTTCCGTATAGGCCATGGGGCTCCTCCGATGTTGTGCGCGCCGACATTAGCGTCCGGCGGCGGAGAATGGCGAGCCTTCAGATTTTGACGCCTGCGTCAGGCTGTCCTATTCCATCGCCGGTCAGAACAAACCTTGGGGAAACGCCATGTACCATCCCTCGCTCCACGCCGAGGCCACGCCCGGCAAGCCCGCCTTCGTGATGGCGGCCTCCGGCGAGAGCATGACCTATGCCGAGCTGGACGCGCGCTCCAACCAGGGGGCGCAGCTCTTCCGCTCGCTCGGGCTGAAGACCGGCGACGTGGTCGCCATCTTCATGGAGAACAACGTCCACTATCTGCCGCTGTGCTGGGCGGCGCAGCGCTCGGGGCTCTACTATGCCTGCGTCTCCTCGCGCCTGACGGCCGGCGAGGTCGAGTACATCGTCAAGGACTCGGGCGCCAAGGCGTTCGTCACCTCGGCCTATCTCGCCAAGACGGCGGCCGAGGTCGCGCCGCTGATCCCCGGGGTCAGGCTGTTCGCGGTCAACGGCGATCTTCCCGGCTTCGAGCGGCTGGAAGCGGCCCTCGAGGCCCAGCCCAGGACGCCCATCGCCGACCAGGCCTCGGGCAGCGACCTGCTCTATTCGTCCGGCACCACGGGCCGGCCCAAGGGGGTCAAGACCGCGCTGTCGGGGCTCGAGATCACCGATCCGGGCACGCTGATCGCCGTGACCCAGCACCTCTTCAGCTTCAACAAGGACATGGTCTATCTGTCGCCGGCGCCGCTCTACCACGCGGCGCCGCTGCGCTACTGCATGTCGGTCGGGCGCTTCGGCGGCACGGTGATCGTCATGGAGCACTTCGATCCCGAGCAGTATCTGGCGCTGGTCGAGCGCTACAAGGTGACCCACACCCAGCTGGTGCCGACCATGTTCGTGCGCATGCTGAAGATGCCCGAGGAGGCGCGCACCAGGCACGACCTCTCCTCGCTCCAGGTCGCCATCCACGCCGCCGCGCCCTGCCCGGTCGACGTCAAGCACAAGATGATCGCCTGGTGGGGACCGATCATCCACGAATACTACGCCGGCACCGAGGGCAACGGCTTCGTCTACTGCAACAGCACCGACTGGCTCGCCCATCCGGGCACCGTGGGCCGCGCCGTGCTGGGCGTGCCGCACATCGTCGGCGAGGATGGCGAGGAAGTCCCGGTCGGCGAGGAAGGCGTCATCTATTTCGAGGGCGGGCCCGAGTTCCAGTACCACAACGCGCCCGAGAAGACGGCCGAGAGCCGCAACGCCAAGGGCTGGTCGACGCTCGGCGACGTCGGCAAGCTCGACAAGGACGGCTTCCTCTACCTCACCGACCGCAAGGCCTTCATGATCATCTCCGGCGGGGTGAACATCTACCCGCAGGAGACCGAGAACGTCCTCATCGGCCATCCCAAGGTGGCGGACGTGGCGGTGGTCGGCGTCCCCAACGAGGATTTCGGCGAGGAAGTGAAGGCCGTGGTCCAGCCCGCGCACTGGGACGACGCCAACGACGAGACGGCGGCCGAACTGATGGCCTATGCCCGCGCCCATCTCTCGCACATCAAGTGCCCGCGCTCGATCGACTTCATGAAGGAGCTGCCCCGCCATCCCACGGGCAAGCTCTACAAGCGCCTCATCCGCGACCAGTACTGGGGCAAGCGCGACAGCCGGATCGTCTGATCCGGCGCCGCCCGGCCGGTCAGGCGGCGCGCCTGACCGAAGCCGTCTGGGCTGCGACGCCATGCGCATGGCGTTCGGCGGCAAACCGGGTCAGGGTGCTGCATCGCACAATGGAGCGGCATCCATGAAGCTGAGCCAGACTCTCTACTACGGCGATTTCGTCGCGGCGCCCGCCGCGATCGTCGCCGTTTCGACGGCGGCCCTGGCCGGGGGAAGCGCCTATGATGCCGGGCTCTGGCTGGCGGCGCTGGCCGGCGGCTTCGCCCTGTGGACCCTCATCGAATACGCCGTCCATGCCTGGGTCTATCATCGCCTGCCCTGGTTCGAGCAGGGCCATGCGGCCCATCACGACGATCCCGTGGCGCTGATCGGGGCGCCGTCCTTCCTCCTCGTCGGCGGCCTGCTGCTGATCGGCTATGCGCTCTACCCGATCGCCGGGGCCGCCTTCTGCGCCGGTCTCTCCAGCGGCTTGCTGGCCGGGTATCTGGGCTACATGACCATCCACCACATGTCGCATCACGCCCGGCCCGGACGTCTGCTCGCCGCGGCGCGGGCCCGTCACATGGCGCATCACTATCGCGGCGGGACGACGAATTTCGGCGTGACGACCGCCTTCTGGGACCATGTCTTCCAGACCGCCAGCGGCCCCGGGGCGCGCCCGGCGCGCGTCTGATCCGGCGCGCCAGCTTGCGCTTGCAGCCGTAGGTGGCGGACCGCACAGTAAGGCATGAGCGACGACTCCGCCGCCGATCCCGGCCCAGACCTTTCGCCCTTCCGGCGCGACGAAAACGGCCTGCTGCGCCGCGAGGACTTCACGCCCGAGCGGATCGCCTGGCTGACCGAGCAGGTCCACAAGTCGGGCCTGTGGACCTTCATCTCCGAGGAGGAGCGCGAGGCGACCCGGCGCGCCATTCTCGCCCGCCATACGCCCGGCGAGGATCTCTGGGTGTTCGGCTACGGCTCGCTGATGTGGAACCCGGCGCTGCGCGTCACCGAAAGCCGCACCGCCCATGTGAAGGGCTGGACGCGCAATTTCTGCCTCCAGCTCATCATCGGCCGCGCCATGCCCGACAAGCCGGGCCTGATGCTGGCCATCGAGGAAGGCGAGGCGCTCACCGGTATCGCCCACCGCATCGACGCCGACCACGTGGAAAGCGAGACGCATATCCTGTGGATGCGCGAGATGCTGTCGGGCGCCTATATCCCGGTCTGGGTCGAGGCGGAGACCCAGGACGGCGTCCTGCCCGCCGTCACCTTCGTCATGAACAAGGCGCACCAGCGCTATGCCGGGCCGATGGCGCTGGAAGCGCAGGCGAGGCTCATCGCCACCGCCGAGGGGCAGACCGGCTCCAACCGCGACTATCTCTATCGCTGCCGGGGCGAATTGCGCCGGATGGGCGTAGATGACCCCTATGTCGAGGCGCTATTCTCGGCCGTCACCGCATTGACCGGCGAACCCGGCGATCCGCTTTAGGAAGGAAGAAAGCCATGCCCAGGACCGTGCACTACAACGACCTCGCCTCGCTCGCGGGCCAGGAAATCGGCGTCAGCGACTGGCTGACCATCGACCAGGACCGCGTCAACAAATTCGCCGACGCGACCGGCGATCACCAGTGGATCCACATCGACGTCGAACGCGCCAAGCAGTTCATGGGCGGCACCATCGCCCACGGCTATCTGACGCTTTCGCTGATCCCCTTCCTCGGCGCGCAGATCATGTCGATCGAGGGCGTCAGCCGCGGCATCAACTACGGCTCCAACAAGATCCGCTTCACCAACATGGTGCCGGTCGGCTCGAAGGTGCGCGGCCGCCAGAAGCTGGTCTCGGTCGAGCCCAAGGGCGGCGGGCTGCAGATCACCAACGAGTTCACCATCGAGATCGAAGGCAAGGACCGCCCGGCCTGCATCGCCGAGACGATCAGCCTCGTCTATCCGTAAGGACCGGACGCGAGGGGGACCGGCAGGACCACTTCCCCCTCGCCTTCCCCACCCCTCCCCATCCTGAGCAGGGCGCGGCACGCGCTCCCACCCCTCCTCATCCTGAGGAGGGCGCGGCACGCGCCCGTCTCGAAGGACGCACCGCGCCGGCCGCGCCCTACCCCTCGATCCTGGAGAAGTCCGCCACCAGATGCGCCGCCTGCTTGATGCGGGCGAGCAGGTTGAGGCGGTTGATGCGCACCGCCGGGTCGTCGTCGTTGACCTTCACCAGCTCGAAGAAGGCATCGACCGGCATGCGCAGGTCGGCGAGCACC
>JAEUMK010000112.1 GCA_016792565.1 Alphaproteobacteria bacterium | reverse complement strand
CTCGCGGCCGGCCCTGGTGTTGCCTTCGACGACGAGGAGGCGGAGGGACATGGGTTCAAAGACTCCGTGATTGCGACATACTATTTCACGATGCCGGCACAAAGCATCTTCGTTCCTCGCCTGCCCCCTGGGGGGAGGGGGACTGCCGCCAGGACCGGATCAATGCCCCGCCCTTGGGCATCGAACCTCGATTTCCGCCCGCGATGCGGCGATTTGAACCCGCGCATCGGAATTGAACGTCGCCTTTCGCGCCTTGTCGCCCATTGAACGCTCGGCCGCCTCCATGCCCCTCGCAAGCACCCGACCCTAGCATGACTAGGACTATTTTCCAAGTGCCGCCTCGGGGCCCAAGCCGCGGATGGTCCGCCTGCGCGGACCATGACAGGAAGCCGGGCCTGCCGCCGTCCTGGATGGCCGCCTCGAGGGCGGCCATGAGGAAGAAGGCTGCTTGCGGCCTTCAGCCGGCTGCGGCCTTGAGGTCGCCGGTGCGGGCGGCGAGGAAGATGCGCGTCATGTCGGCCTCGGTGATCGGGCGCGGGTTGCCGCCGGTCGAGGGATCGCGGAAGGCGTCGCGCCCGACGATCGCCGCCTTGTCGGCCGGAATGCCGATCTCGGCGAGGGTGTGCGGGATCGCCAGCGTCTTGCGGAAGTCGAGCACCCAGGCGAGCACCGCATCGACGTCGCCGCCCTTGAGGTCGAGCAGGCGGGCGAGCGGCTTCATCCGCTCGGCGATGGCGGGCGCGTTGAAGGCGATGAGATAGGGCAGGAGGATCGCGTTCGCGAGGCCATGATGGGTGTCGTAATGGGCGCTGAGCGGGTGGGCGATCGAGTGGACCGCGCCGAGGCCCTTCTGGAAGGCGGCCGCGCCCATCGAGGCGGCGGCGAGCATCTTCGCCCGCGCCGCGATGTCGGCGCCGTCGGCGGTGGCGCGCGGCAGCGCCTCCTTGATGAGCGCCATGCCGTTCAGCGCGACGCCATCGGCGATCGGGTGGAAGCCCGGCGCGCAATAGGCCTCGAAGCAATGGACGAAGGCGTCCATGCCGGTCGCGGCGGTGATGTGGGCGGGCAGGCCGACCGAAAGCTCAGGGTCGGAGATGACGATTTCCGGCATCATCTTCGGATGGAAGATGATCTTCTTCTCGTGCGTCTCCTCGTTGGTGATGACGCTGGCGCGGCCGACTTCCGAGCCGGTGCCGGCGGTGGTCGGCACGGCGACGACCGGGGCGATGCCCTTGGGGTCGGCGCGGGTCCACCAGTCGCCGATGTCCTCGAAATCCCAGAGCGGGCGGGTCTGGCCGGCCATGAAGGCGATGGCCTTGCCGACATCGAGGGCCGAGCCGCCGCCGAAGGCGACGACGCCGTCATGGCCGCCGTCGCGGTAGATCTTCAGCCCGTCCTCGACATGGCGGGCGACCGGATTGCCGCGCACCTCGCCGTAGATCGCGTTCGACTGCAGCGTGCGCAGCGCCGCGGCGACCATGGCCGAGCCGGCGAGGCCCGCGTCGGTGACGAGCAGCGGCCGCGCCATGCCGGCGGCCTTGCAGGCCTCGGCCAGTTCGGCGATGCGGCCGGGGCCGGCCCAGACCTTGGTCGGATAGTTCCAGTTGCCTTTGAGCGTTTCGGTCATGGCGTGGTTCCGGGGCAGAGATTCAAGGAGCGATTGCGGGCGGCCGGGCGGACGCAGGCGCCGCTCCCCCTTCCGCCCCTTGGGGGCACCTTCCCCCAACCCGCGCGCCCGCCGGGCGCGCTGGGGGAAGAGAGGGGAGAACGCCTTCAGGCCGTCCTAGCCGATCTGGCGCAGGTGGAAGGATTTGGGGCGGGTGAGCATGTCGAAGCCGATGGGCGAGAGGGCGGCGCCGCGGCCGGTGTCCTTCACCCCGGTCCAGGCGAGCGCCGGGTCGAGATAGTCGCAGCGGTTCATATAGACCGTGCCGGTCTCGACCTGGCGGCCGATGCTTTCCGCCGCCTCGATGTCGGCGGTCCAGATCGAGGCGGTGAGGCCGTAGGGGCTGTCGTTCATCAGCGTGACCGCGTCGGCGTCGGAACCGACCGGCATGATGCCGACCACCGGGCCGAAGCTTTCCTCCACCATCACGCTCATGTTGTGGTCGACGTCGACCAGCACCTGGGGCGCCAGATAGGGCGTGCCTTCGCGGTCGGCCGCGAACGCCTTGGGGTCGATGAGGGCGGTCGCGCCCTTGGAGCGCGCCTCCTCGATCTGGCCGCGGATGAGCGCGGCGAAGCGCGGCTGGGCCATCGGCCCCAGCGTCGTCGCCTCGTCGAGCGGATTGCCGAGGACGTATTTGCGGGTCAGCGCCGCGAAGGCCTCGACGAAGGGCCGGAAGATCGCCTTGTCGACATAGATGCGCTCCACCCCGCAGCAGCACTGGCCGGAATTGTAGAAGGCGCCGTCCACGAGGTTCTCGACCGCGAAGTCGAGATCGGCGTCGGCGCGGACATAGGCCGGGTCCTTGCCGCCGAGTTCGAGGCCGAGCGAGGTGAAGGTGCCCGCCGCTGCCCGCTCGATCGCCTTGCCGCCGCCGACCGAGCCGGTGAAGTTGACGTGATCGACCGCGCCCGAGCCGAGCAGGCGCGCGGTCTGGTCGTGGTTGAGGTTGATGTTCTGGAAGAGGCCTTTGGGGATGCCGGCCGCGTCCATCGCCTGCTGGAAGCGCTCGCCGACCAGGATGGTCTGCGCGGCGTGCTTGAGGATGACGGCGTTGCCCGCCATCAGCGCCGGGCCGATCGTGTTGATCGCCGTGAGATAGGGATAGTTCCAGGGCGCGATGACGAGGACGATGCCGAGCGGCTCGCGGCTGATGAAGCGGCGGAAGCCGGGCCTGGGATCGGCCGGCAGGACCGGCTTCAAACTGTCCTCGGCGATCGCCGCCATATAGCGCAGCCGCTCCTCGAAGCCCTTGAACTCGCCGCCATAGCGCACCGGGCGGCCCATCTGCAGCGCCAGTTCCGGCACGATCTCCTGGTTGAGGGCCAGCATCGCGTCCATGAACTTCATGACCGCCGCGACCCGCTCGGCGACCGGGACTTTCGCCCATTCGACCTGGGCGGCGTGGGCGGCATTGAGCGCCTGCTCGATGGCGGCCTCGGAGGCCGGCTTGCGGCGCGCGAGCTCGCGCCCGTCGACCGGCGAGATGCAGACGATGTCTTCCATGACAACTCCTTGGAACCGGCGGCCGGCGCCGGTTCAGATGATCTCGAAATAGCGCGCCATTTCCCAGTCGGTGATCGCCTTGCGGAACTCGCGCTCTTCCCATTTGCGGGTCGCCGCGTAGTGCTCCACGAAAGCGTCGCCGAAGAGATCGCGCGCCGGGGCGCTGGCTTCAAGCCGCTCCGCCGCTTCATACAACGTTCTGGGCAGCGCGCGTTCTGACGGAAACTTGACCTCGTAGGCGTTGCCCACGATCGGCTCGCCCGGGTCGATGCGGTTCTCGATCCCCCACAGGCCGGAGCCGATGGCGCAGGCGAGCGCGATATAGGGATTTATGTCGGCGGCGGCGATGCGGTATTCGACCCGCTGGCTCTTCGGCCCGCCCTGGATGACGCGCAGCGCGCAGGTGCGGTTCTCGACGCCCCAGCTGGCGTCGGTCGGCGCCCAGAAGCCGGGGATGAGGCGGGTGTAGGAATTGACCGTGCAGGCGATCATCGCCAGCAGATCGGGCATCAGCGCCTGCTGGCCGCCGACGAACCAGCGCTGTTCCTGCGACATGGTGTGGGGGGCGGCGGCGTCGTGGAAGACGCTTCTGCCGTCCTGGCCGGCGAGCGAGACGTGGAGATGGCCCGACTGGCCGGGCCAGTCCTTCGACCATTTCGCCATGAAGCTCGCCATCCAGCCGCGCTTCTGCGCCAGCACCTTGGTGAAGGTCTTGAACAGCGCCGCCCGGTCGGCCGATTCCAGCGCCTCGTCATAGGCGATGGCGGCCTCCAGCACGCCGGGGCCGGTTTCGGTGTGCAGGCCTTCGAGCGGCATGCGCATCCGCTCGCACATCGCCATCAGCTCGGCATAGAAATCGGCGTGCACCGAGCTGCGCAGCATGGAATAGCCGAAGAAGCCGGGCGTGATGTTCTTGAGGTTCCGGTAGCCCTTGGCGCGGACGCTGTCGGGGGTTTCGTCGAAGACGAAGAACTCGAACTCGGCCGAGGCGTTGACCTTGTAGCCCGAGCCGGCGGCGCGCTTCAGCACCCGGCGCAGCACCCCGCGCGGGCAGATCGCCTCGGCCGCACCCTCGAACTCGGCGATGAAGAGCAGCATGCCGTCCTCGAACGGCACGTCGCGGCAGGTCGAGGGGACGATGCGCGCCATGGCGTCCGGGTAGGCGGTGTGCCAGCCGGTGAAGCTGACATTGTCGTAGAGCTGGTCGTTGGAATCCCAGCCGAGGACCACGTCGCAGAAGCCGAAGCCCTTATCGAGGGCGGAGAAGAACTTCTCGCGGCTCATATACTTGCCGCGCATCACGCCGTCGGCGTCGAAGACGCCGACCTTGACGTGCGTGAGGCCGCGCGCCTCGACCAGGGCGCGCGCATCGGCGGCGGTGCGGACCGCGTTGACATCCATGGGCGACACTCGTCCTCGTTGCCTGCGACGGCGACCGATCTGGCCGCGAATCCGCGCCGTGTCCAGATGGATTCGCATCCGCCGCACCCTGTTCCGCTTGACAGGCGGCGCGGCTCTGAAATCATCGCAGCGCAGCAAACGCGGCAAGGGGGCATCGTGGCGCAGGGGACCGGAGCGATCCGTCCGCCGGATACGGCGCGGCGGGGGCTGAGCTAGTGCCGCGGATCGTCCAGGCCTATGTGCGCGGCGTCGATGCGGTCAACCGCACGCTCGGCCGCGTGGTCATGTACGCCGTGTTCTTCTTCATGCTCGGCCTGCTGCTCTATGCGTCGATTTCGCGCACCCTCCTCGGCGCCCCGATCAACTGGGCGGTCGAGATGGCGCAGTTCAGCCTCGCCGCCTACTACCTGCTGGGCGGCGGCTATTCGCTGCAGCAGGACGCGCATGTCCGGATGGACCTCATCTATGCCCGCTGGCGGCCGCGCAAGCAGGCCTTCGTCGATTCGCTGACTGCCTTCTTCATCGTCTTCTATCTGGGCGTCCTGCTGCTCGGCGGGCTGTCGAGCACGCAGTACGCGCTGGAGTTCGGGCAGAAGAACTACTCCTCGTGGGGGCCGCCGCTGGCGCCCATCAAGATCATCATGTGCATCGGCGTCCTGCTGATGCTGCTGCAGGCCATCGCGATCTTCTTCCGCGACCTGGGCAAGGCGATCGGACGGCCCATCGCATGAGCTACGACCTGATCGCGCTGTTCATGTTCGGTTCGATGATGCTGATGCTCCTGACGGGGCAGCGCGTCTTCGGGGCGATCGGCTTCGTGGCGGCCGTGTTCGCGCTGGCGCTGTGGGGCACCCGCGGCTTCGAGATGCCGTTCAACGCGGCCTCGTCGCTGATGAACTGGTATCCGATGCTGACGCTGCCGATGTTCGTCTACATGGGCTACATGCTGTCGGAATCCGGCATCGCGGGCGACCTCTACAAGATGTTCCACGTCTGGTCGGGCCGCATGGCCGGCGGCCTGGCGATCGGCACAATCGGGCTGATGGTGCTGATCTCGGCGATGAACGGGCTGAGCGTCGCCGGCATGGCGATCGGGGCGACGATCGCGCTGCCGGAAATGCTGCGGCGCGGCTACGACAAGGTGATGATCACCGGGGTGATCCAGGCCGGCAGTTCGCTGGGCATCCTGATCCCGCCCAGCGTGGTGCTGGTGCTCTACGGCCTCATCGCCCGCGCGCCGGTGGGCGAGCTGTGGCTCGCCGGCATCATTCCCGGACTGCTGATGGCGGCGATGTTCATCGTCTATATCGCGGTGCGCTGCGCCATTCAGCCGCAGCTCGGCCCGCCGCTGCCGGCCGAAGAGCGTAACATCCCGCTGCGCGAGAAGCTGCTGCTGCTGCGGGCCGGCATCCTGCCGCTCGCGCTGTTCGGGCTGATGATGGGGCTGTTCATCAGCGGAACGACGAGCCTGGTGGAGAGTTCGGCGGCGGGCGCGGCGGCGGCGACCGCGGCGGCGGCGATCAGCGGGCGCCTCAGCTGGAGCGTGCTCGACCGCACCGTCCGCAACACGCTGCTGATCAGCTGCATGTTCCTGTGGATCATCCTGGCGGCGCTGTGCTTCGGCGCAGTGTTCGACGGGCTGGGCGCGGTGAAGTCGCTGAAGGCGCTGTTCCTCGACGATCTGGGCCTGACCCCGTGGTCGATCCTGATCCTGATGCAGCTGTCCTACCTGATCATGGGGATGTTCCTGGACGACACCGCGATGCTGGTGATCGTCGCGCCGCTCTACATCCCGCTGGTGAGCGCGCTGGGCTTCGACCTCGTCTGGTACGGGATCCTCTACACGATCACCTGCCAGATCGCCTACATCACGCCGCCCTTCGGCTACAATCTGTTCCTGATGCGCGCCATGGCGCCCAAGGAGATCACCATCATCGACATCTACCGCTCGGTGGTGCCCTTCGTCGCGATCATGGTCTTGGCGCTGGTGACCATCATGGCGTTCCCCGAACTGGCGCTCTGGTTGCCATCGCAAGTTTACGGGGACTAGACTTTCCGCGGCGTTCGCGCGGCATCCGCTCGTTCGAGCCAACATGGAGGATGGGGTGATGGCGTTAGACAAGAGGATCAGTAAGCGCAAGTTCCTGACCGGCGCGGGCGCGGCGTCGGCGGCCGCCGCCACGGTGATCGCCGCGCCCTATGTGAAGGCCCAGAGCCCGATCAAGTGGCGGCTGCAGACCTATGCCGGCGCGGCGCTGGGCGAGCATGTGATCAAGCCGTCGATCGACGCCTTCAACAAGGCGGCCAACGGCGAGATGGAGATCGAACTCTACTACGCCGACCAGCTGGTGCCGCAGGCCGAGCTGTTCCGCGCCGTGCAGAACGGCACGATCGACGCCGCGCAGAGCGACGACGACTCGATGGCCTCGCCCGTCGACGTGGCGGTGTTCGGCGCCTATTTCCCGTTCGCCTCGCGCTACAGCCTGGACGTGCCGGTGCTGTGGAACTGGTACGGACTGAAGGACATCTGGACGGAGGCCTATAACGAGGTCGGCGGCGTCACCTGGCTGAGCACCGGATCGTGGGATCCGTGCAACGTCGCTTCGATCAAGCCGGTGCGCTCGCTGGCCGACCTGCAGGGGATGCGGCTCTACACCTTCCCGACCGGCGGCCGGTTCCTGGAGAAGTTCGGCATCGTACCGGTGACCATTCCCTATGGCGACGTGCAGGTGGCGATCCAGACGGGCGAACTGGACGGCGTCGCCTGGTCGGGCATGACCGAGGTCTACACGGTCGGCTGGTCGGACGTCTGCAAGTACTACCTCACCGACAACATCTCGGGGGCCTGGGCGGGATCGTATTTCGCGAACTCCGAGCGCTGGAACGCGCTGCCCGAGCACCTGAAGACGCTGTTCAACATGTCGATGGACTCCTCCCACTACTACCGCCAGCACTGGTACTGGTGGGGCGAGGCGCACTACCGGGCGACCGGCGGCAAGCTGGAACTGACATCGATCCCGCCGGCGGAATGGGCGACGGTCGAGGCCGAGGCCCTGAAGTTCTGGGACGAGATCGCGGCCAAGAGCCCGCGCAGCGCCAAGGTGGTGGAGATCCTGAAGAACTACGCCGAGGTGATGAAGAAGGCCGGCCCGCCCTATCGCTACGGCTGAGCCGGCCGGCCATCGCCCGCCTGAGGAAACGGCCCCCGCGCGGGGCCGTTTCGCTGCGCGCCGCGACGACGCCCTTGCGCGGCGGCGCGCGGGACTGTTCGATCGGCTGAGAGGGATGGGGGAAAGAGTGCGGCGGCTGGCGCTTGTGTCGATCCTCGCCGGCGCCGCAGCAGGCCCGGCGGATGCCGCCGGCGGTCCGCCGCCGGTCACCTGGCCGGTGCCGATCTGCGCGCCCTCGACGATCGCCACCGCCTCGCCCGCGCCGGCGACCAACGATTCGGCGTCGCTGGCCGAGCTGCCCTTCGTCGTGGATCTGGCGCCCGCGGCGGCGAGCGTCGTCGTCGGCCTGACCGAGGACAACGCCGCCGTCATCCGCTGCGTCGTCGTCGACGAGCGCAGCCGGGGCCTGGAAGGCGCGGCGATCGTCGCGGTCGCGGGACTGAAATTCTCGCAGCCCAAGGCGGCGAACCTGGCCGAGCCGGGCGGGCGCTATCTGGTGCGGGTCTCGACCCTGCTTGGCGTTTCGTGGGTGCATGCACCGCCGCCGCAGCCGCTGTTGCCGCGCTGCGCCGCCGAACTGCACGGGCCGGCACCGGACGGACCCGAGGCGCCCAAGCCGCTGTCCCGCGTCAATCCGCGCTATCCCCGCGGGGCCGAGGCGGAAGGCATCGAAGGATCGGTCACGGTGCGGCTGGAGGTCTTCTCCAGCGGCGCCGTCGTGCCGGCCTGCCTCTCCGGCGCGACGCCGCCCGGCTGGTTCGAGGCGGCCGCGGTGGAGGCGGTGTCGCTATGGCGCTTCGCGCCGCCCGAGGGTCCGGGACCGCGCTTCTATGAGGTCACGGTCCGGTTCAGGCTGGAAGACTGATCAGACGAGCTGCTTGTCGATCGTCACGGGGCGTTCCAGCCAGGCGGGAACGGGGAGGTTCTTCTCGCGCAGGAAGGCCGGGTTGAAGAGCTTGGACTGGTAGCGCGTGCCGTAGTCGCAGAGGATCGTCACGATGGTGTGGCCGGGGCCGAGTTCCCGCGCCAGGCGGATCGCGCCGGCGACGTTGATGCCCGAGGAGCCGCCGAGGCAGAGGCCCTCGTGCTCCAGCAGCTCGAAGACGATCTCGACCGCCTCGGCGTCGGGGATCTGGTAGCTGAAATCCGGCGCGAAGCCTTCGAGATTGGCGGTGATGCGGCCCTGGCCGATGCCTTCGGTGATCGAGGAGCCGGCGGCGGCGAGCGCGCCGGTCGTATAGTAAGAATGGAGCGCCGCGCCGAAGGGATCGGCGAGCGCGATCTTCACGTCGGCCGAGCGTTCGCGCAGCGCCATCGCGGTGCCGGCGAGCGTGCCGCCGGTGCCGACGGCGCAGACGAAGCCGTCGACCTTGCCGCCGGTCTGCGCCCAGATTTCCGGCCCGGTCGTTTCGACATGGGCCTGGCGGTTGGCGACGTTGTCGAACTGGTTCGCCCAGATCGCGCCGTTCGGTTCGCTCTTCGCCAGCGCCTCGGCGATGCGGCCCGAGACCTTCACGTAGTTGTTGGGGTTGGCGTAAGGCACGGCCGGAACCTCGACGAGTTCCGCCCCGGCGAGGCGCAGCATGTCCTTCTTTTCCTGCGCCTGGGTCTCCGGGATGACGATGACCGAGCGGAAGCCGAGCGCCGCGCCGATGAGGGCGAGGCCGATGCCGGTATTGCCGGCGGTGCCTTCGACGATGACGCCGCCCGGCCGGAGCGCGCCCCGCGCCACCGCGTCGCGGATGATGAAGAGGGCGGCGCGGTCCTTCACCGACTGGCCGGGATTCATGAACTCCGCCTTGCCGAGAATGCGGCAGCCGGTCTCCAGGCTGGCGCGCTTCAGCGCGATGAGCGGGGTGTTGCCGACAGCGTCGGCGATGCCGTGAGCGATGGTCATGGGGGTCGGCATAGCAAGAGAAACGGCACCGATACAGCACCCGGCGTGAAGCGTGAGGTTAGCCCGGCTTAGGGATGTCGCGCACGACGACATGAACGGGCGCCAGGGGCAGAGCAGGCAGGGCGGCGCGGAGGAACCCCGGCAGGATGTTGACGCCCGGCGCCCTGGCGTCGACCCAGGCGAACTCCAGATCGATCGCGCCCTCTCGGCCGCGGAATGCGGGCTGGGCGAGCGCGGCCGCCGGCATGTCCATCAGGTGGTAGAAGAGAATCTCGTGAAATGGCTTGCCGCGCCAGACGAAGAAGTTCTCCACGATCCACAGCAGCCGCCCGACGGAGACGTCGAAGCCGGTTTCCTCGTGCATCTCGCGCCTGAGAGCCTCGGCGGCCGTTTCGCCGGCTTCGACGCGCCCGCCCGGCGGTGTCCAGTAGGCGTCCGCCGGGTCGCGGTGGATCAGCACATTGCCGTCATGCAGCGCGATGCCGCCGACGCGAAAGTTGAACCGCAGGCCCGACGGGGTTTCGAAGGAGAGCATGGGCGCTCCAGGAAGGTCTCAGTAGACCACCACGCTGCGGATCGACTCCCCGGCATGCATCAGGTCGAAGCCCTTGTTGATCTCGTCGAGGGTGAGGACGTGGGTGATCATCGGGTCGATCTCGATCTTGCCGTCCATGTACCAGTCGACGATCTTCGGCACGTCGGTGCGGCCGCGGGCGCCGCCGAAGGCCGAGCCCTTCCAGACCCGGCCGGTGACGAGCTGGAACGGGCGGGTGGCGATCTCCTTGCCCGATTCCGCGACGCCGATGACGATCGACTGGCCCCAGCCGCGATGGCAGGCCTCCAGCGCCTGGCGCATGACGGCCGTATTGCCGGTGCAGTCGAAGGTGTAGTCGGCGCCGCCGCCGGTCAGCTCCACCAGATGGGCGACGAGATCGCCCTTCACATCCTTGGGGTTGACGAAACGGGTCATGCCGAAGCGGCGGCCCCAGTCTTCCTTGGCGGGGTTGATGTCGACGCCGACGATCATGTCGGCCCCGACCATCCTGAGGCCCTGGATGACGTTGAGGCCGATGCCGCCGAGGCCGAAGACGATGCAGTTGGCGCCGGGTTCGACCCTGGCGGTGTTGACCACCGCGCCGACCCCGGTGGTGACGCCGCAGCCGATATAGCAGGCCTTGTCGAAAGGCGCGTCGGGGCGGATCTTGGCGACCGCGATCTCGGGCAGCACGGTGTGGTTGGCGAAGGTCGAGCAGCCCATGTAGTGGAAGACCGGCTGTCCCCTGTAGGAGAAGCGCGAGGTCCGGTCCGGCATCAGCCCCTTGCCCTGCGTGCCGCGAATGGCGGTGCAGAGATTGGTCTTGCGGCTGAGGCAGCTTTTGCACTGGCGGCATTCGGGCGTGTAGAGCGGGATGACATGATCGCCCGGCTGCACGGTGGAGACGCCGGGGCCGACCTCCAGCACCACGCCCGCGCCCTCGTGCCCCAGGATCGAGGGGAAGATGCCCTCACTGTCGAAGCCGTCGAGCGTGTAGGCGTCGGTGTGGCAGATGCCGGTCGCCTTGATCTCGACCAGCACCTCGCCGGCCCGCGGGCCTTCCAGATCGACCTCGACGATCTCCAGCGGTTGCTTCGCTGCGAAGGCGA
>JAEUMK010000097.1 GCA_016792565.1 Alphaproteobacteria bacterium | reverse complement strand
TTGAGGATCGGCGTCGACATCAGCGAGCCGTAGACGCCGCCGTTCGAGATCGTGAAGGTCGCGCCCTGCAGGTCCTCGAGCTTGAGCTTGCCGTCGCGCGCCTTGGCGCCGAGGTCGGCGATGCCCTTCTCGATCTCGGCGAAACCCTTGGCGTCGGCGTCGCGCAGCACCGGCACGACGAGGCCCTTCTCGGTGCCGACCGCCACGCCGATGTCGTAGAAATTCTTGTAGATGACGTCGTCGCCGTCGATCTCGGCGTTGACGGCCGGGATTTCCTTCAGTGCCGCGACGCAGGCCTTCACGAAGAACGACATGAAGCCGATGCGCACGCCGTGGCGCTTCTCGAACCCGTCCTGGTAGGTTTTGCGCAGCGCCATGATCTCGGTCATGTCCACCTCGTTGAAGGTGGTGAGCATGGCGGCGGTGTCCTGCGCCTCCTTGAGGCGGCGGGCGATGGTCTGGCGCAGGCGCGACATCTTCACGCGCTGCTCGCGCGGACCGGTGGCGCGCGGCGCGGCAGGTGCAGGCGCTGGGGCCGGCGCGGCGGCGGGCACGGCGGCGGGCGCGACCGCGGCATTCACCTGGGTCGCGACCTGGTCGAGCGCGGCGAGCACGTCACCCTTGGTGACGCGCCCGTCCTTGCCGGTGCCGGCGATCGCCGAGACGTCGGCGCCGGTCTCGGCCGCGAGGCGCGCGACCGCCGGGCCGTTGGGCAGCGGCTCGGCCGCGGCCGGCGCCGGAGCGGGCGCGGGCGCAGCGGGTGCGGCCGCCGTCCGGGGCGCGGGCGCGGGCGCGGCGGCGCCTTCCTCGATGACGCCGATGACCGCGCCGGGGGCGACCGCGCCGCCTTCGCCGACCGAGATCGTCGTCAGGACGCCGGCCGACGGAGAGGGCACCTCGACGGTTACCTTGTCGGTCTCGAGTTCGGCCAGCGGCTCGTCGGCGGCGACCGTGTCGCCCACCTTCTTGAACCACTTCGCGATCGTCGCCTCGGTGACGCTTTCGCCCATGTTGGGCACGGTGATGTCGGCCATGAGGTGGCTCCCGGATGCTGAGGCGCGCTAAGGCGCGAAGGTTTCGTCCATGAAGGCCTTGAGTTCGGCCTGGTGGGTGCTGGAGAGCCCGGTCGCCGGCGAGGCGGAGGCCCGGCGGCCGATATAGCGCGGCCGCGGACGGGCGTTGCCGACCTTGACCAGCGTCTCCTCCAGAAGCGGCGCGATGTAGGTCCAGTAGCCCTGGTTCTTCGGCTCTTCCTGCACCCAGACGATCTCGGCGTGCTTGAAGCGCAGCATCTCGCGCTCCACGGCGTCCTCGGGATAGGGATAGAGCTGCTCGACGCGCAGGAGCTGGACGTCGTCGACGCCGCGCTTCTCGCGCTCGTCGAAGAGGTCGTAATAGACCTTGCCCGAACACAGCACGACGCGGCGGATGTCCTTGTCGGCCTTGAGCTTGACCGAGTAGCCGGGGCGCTGCTCGGCGTCGTCCCAAAGGATCCGGTGGAACGAGGTTCCCGGCCCCATGTCGATGAGCTGCGACACTGCGCGCTTGTGGCGCAGCAGCGACTTGGGCGTCATCAGCACCAGCGGCTTGCGGTGGTTGCGGCGGATCTGCCGGCGGAGCGCGTGATAGTAGTTCGACGGCGTGGTCAGGTTGGCGACCTGCATGTTCTTCTCGGCGCAGAGCTGCAGGAAGCGCTCGGGCCGGGCGGAGGAGTGCTCCGGCCCCTGGCCCTCATAGCCGTGCGGCAGCAGCAGGACGAGGCCCGAGAGGCGCAGCCACTTGGTTTCGCCCGAGGCGATGAACTGGTCGATGATGACCTGGGCGCCGTTCGAGAAATCGCCGAACTGCGCTTCCCACAGAACGAGCGTATTGGGCGCGGCGGTCGAATAGCCGTACTCGAAGCCGAGCACCGCGAACTCCGAGAGCAGCGAATCGATCACCTCGATCTCGGCCTGCTTGCCCTCGCGGATGTGGTTGAGCAGGACGTAGCGGTGCTCGTCGACCTGATCGACCAGCGCGGCGTGGCGCTGGCTGAAGGTGCCCTCGCGGCTGTCCTGGCCCGAGAGCCGCGTGCGCACGCCCTCCAGCGCCAGCGTGCCGAAGGCGAGCGCCTCGGCGGTCGCCCAGTCGACGCCCTGGCCGGTCTCGAACATCGCCGCCTTGGCCGCCAGCTGGCGCGCCACGGTGCGGTGGGCGTTGAAGGTGTCGGGCACCGAGGAGAGGGCGCGGCCGATCTCCTTCAGTACCTCGATGTCGACGGCTGTGTCGCCGCGCTTGTAGACGCCGTTGCCGGCCTCCATGCCCGACCACAACCCGTCCAGCCAGTCGGCCTTGTTGGCCTTGAAGGTCTTGGCGGCTTCCAGCTCGGCGTCGAGGCGGTTGGCGAACTCCGCCTTCATCGCCTCGAACTCCTCGACGGTGATGACGCCCTCGTCGATCAGCTGCTTGCCGTAGAGCGACAGCGTCGAGGGATGGTCCTTGATCGCCCGGTACATCAGGGGCTGGGTGAAGGTCGGCTCCAGCGTCTCGTTGTGGCCGAAGCGGCGGTAGCAGAACATGTCCACCACCACGTCCTTCTGGAAGCGCTGGCGGAACTCGGTGGCAATGCGCGCGGCGTGGACGACCGCCTCGGGGTCGTCGCCGTTCACGTGCATGATCGGCGCCTCGACCATCTTGGCGATGTCGGAGGGATACGGCGAGGAGCGCGCATGATGCGGGCTGGTCGTGAAGCCGATCTGGTTGTTGACGACGATGTGGATCGTGCCGCCGGTGCGGTAGCCGCGCGTGCCCGACATGGCGAAGCACTCGGCGACCACGCCCTGGCCGGCAAAGGCGGCGTCGCCGTGCAGCAGCACGGGAATCACCGCGCCGCGGGCGATCTCGGCGTTGCCGTTGCCGAACTGGACCTGCTTGGCGCGCACCTTGCCCAGCACGACCGGGTTGACCGCTTCGAGGTGCGACGGGTTCGGGGCCAGCGAGAGGTGGACGCGATTGCCGTCGAAGGCGCGGTCGGAGGAGGCGCCCAGATGGTACTTCACGTCGCCCGATCCGGCGACGTCCTTGGGGCTCGACGAGCCGCCCTGGAACTCGTGGAAGATCTGGTGATAGGGCTTCGACAGCACGTTCGCGAGAACGTTGAGGCGGCCGCGATGCGGCATGCCGAAGGCCAGCTCCTTGGCGCCCAGCGCGCCGCCGCGCTTGATGATCTGCTCCAGGGCGGGGATCAGCGCCTCGCCGCCATCCAGGCCGAAGCGCTTGGTGCCGGTGAACTTGCGGGTGCAGTACTGCTCGAAGCCCTCGGCCTCGATCAGCTTGTTGAGGATCGCCTTCTTGCCCTCGGGCGTGAAATGGGCGCCCTTCTCGCGGCCTTCGATGCGCTCCTGGATCCAGCGCTTCTGGTCGGGGTCCGTCACATGGACGAATTCGTAGCCGATGTTGCCGCAATAGGTGGCGCGGCAGATCTCCACGATCTCGCGCATCGTCGCGTATTGCAGGCCCAGCATGTTGTCGAGGAAGATCGGCCGGTCCATGTCCTGCGGCAGGAAGCCGAAATTGAACGGGTCGAGCTCGGGGTGCGGCTCGTCGCCGCCGAGCTTCAGCGGATCGAGATTGGCGGCGAGATGGCCCCGGGCGCGGAAGGCGCGGATGAGCTGCGTGGCGCGCACGCTGTCGAGCGTGGCGGCCTTGATGGCGTCCGCCGAGGGCGCGCCCTGGGCGAGCGCGGCGATCACCGAGGCCCCGGGTTCCGCCTTGGGAGCAGTCGCGGCGGCCGGCTTCTTGCCCGGCTTGGGCGGCGGCGGAAGGAATTCCTCGGCCAGCGCGCCGGTCATGCCGGAACCGCTCTTCAGCCCCCAGGCCGGCTTCGCCCCGCCCCCGGCGCCGCGGCCCAGGCCGGCGAACAGCGTCCGCCAGCTCTCGTCGACCGAATTGGGGTCGGCGGCGTAGCGGTCGTAGAGCTCTTCAATGAAGGCGGCGTTCGCTCCGCTGAGGAACGAGGTGTCGAGATGCGCGGTGTTGGAAGCCATGCGGGTTCGTATCGCTCCGGCGTCTGACGCCTGGAACTCCATGATCGGGCCGGCCTGCGACAGCTTTAAGGCGCCGGTGGACGCCTCGGCCGGCCCCGCGAGTCAGATAGTGCGCGGGCGCCGGAAAACTACCCTGTGCGCCTCAACCCTTCAACACATCGACCAGGGTTTTTCCAAGACGCGCCGGGCTGGGCGACACCGTGATGCCCGCCGCCTCCATCGCCGCGATCTTGGATTCCGCGTCACCCTTGCCGCCCGAGATGATCGCGCCGGCATGGCCCATGCGGCGTCCCGGAGGAGCGGTGCGGCCGGCGATGAAGCCGACCATCGGCTTGCTTCGGCCCCGCTTCGCCTCGTCGGCGATGAACTGGGCGGCGTCTTCCTCGGCCGAACCGCCGATCTCGCCGATCATGACGATCGACTTGGTCTTCTCGTCGGCGAGGAACATCTCCAGCATGTCGATGAATTCGGTGCCCTTGACCGGGTCGCCGCCGATGCCGACCGCGGTGGTCTGGCCGAGGCCCTCGTTCGTGGTCTGGAACACCGCCTCGTAGGTCAGCGTGCCCGACCGCGAGACGATGCCGACGCTGCCCGGCTTGAAGATGTTGGCCGGCATGATGCCGATCTTGCACTCGCCGGCGGTGACGATGCCGGGGCAGTTGGGGCCGATCAGGCGCGACTTCGAGCCCGAGAGGGCGCGCTTCACCTTGATCATGTCCTGCACCGGGATGCCCTCGGTGATGCAGACGATGAGCGGGATCTCGGCGTCGATCGCTTCCATGATCGCGTCGGCGGCGCCCGGCGGGGGCACGTAGACGACGCTGGCGGTCGCGCCGGTCGCCGCCTTCGCCTCGGCGACGGTGTCCCAGACGGGCAGGTTGACGCCCGGATCGGGGTGCATGGTGCCGCCCTTGCCGGGGGCGACGCCGCCCACCAGCTTGGTGCCGTAGGCGAGCGCCCCCAGCGAATGGAACGTCGCCGTCTTGCCGGTGAAGCCCTGGGTGATGAGCTTGGTGGACTTGTCGATCAGGATGGACATGGCTTAGGCGGCCTTCTTCACGGCGGCGACGATCTTCTGGGCGGCGTCGTCGAGATCATCGGCGGGGACGACGTCGAGGCCCGATTCGGCGATGATCTTCTTGCCCTGCTCGACATTGGTGCCTTCCAGGCGCACCACCAGTGGCACCTTGAGGCCCACCGCCTTGACCGCGGCGACGACGCCGTTGGCGATGATGTCGCACTTCATGATGCCGCCGAAGATGTTGATCAGGATGCCCTTCACGTTGGGATCGGCGGTAATGATCTTGAACGCCGCCGTCACCTTCTCCTCGCTGGCGCCGCCGCCGACGTCGAGGAAGTTGGCGGGTTCGCGGCCATAGAGCTTGATGATGTCCATCGTCGCCATGGCGAGGCCGGCGCCGTTGACCATGCAGCCGATGTCGCCGTCGAGGGTGATGTAGGAGAGATCGTACTTGGACGCCTCGATCTCCTTCTCGTCCTCTTCGGTCAGGTCGCGCAGCGCGACGATCTCGGGGTGGCGGTAGAGGGCGTTGCTGTCGAAGCCGACCTTGGCGTCGAGCACGTGCAGCCGCCCGTCCGGCGTCAGGATCAGCGGGTTGATCTCCAGGAGGCTCATGTCGGTCTCGACGAAGGCCTTGTAGAGCTTCGCCGACAGGCTCTCGGCCTGCTTGGCGAGGTCGCCCTTGAGGCCCAGCGCCTTGGCGATGGCCCGGCCATGGTGGGGCTGGATGCCGGTCGCGGGATCGACCGAGAAGGTGACGATCTTCTCGGGCGTGTCGTGGGCGACCTTCTCGATGTCCATGCCGCCCTCGGTGGAGACGACGAAGGCGGTGCGGCCGGTTTCGCGATCGACCAGCATCGAGAGATAGAATTCCTTCTCGATGTCGCTGCCGTCCTCGACATAGAGACGGTTGACGACCTTGCCGGCCGGGCCGGTCTGGATGGTGACGAGCGTGTTGCCCAGCATCTCCTTGGCGTTGGCATAGACCTCGTCCGGGGTCTTGGCGAGGCGGACGCCGCCCTTCGCGTCGGCGACCAGCTCCTTGAACTTGCCCTTGCCGCGGCCGCCAGCGTGGATCTGCGCCTTGACGACGAAGAGCCTCGCGCCCTCGGCGGCGAGTTTCTCGGCTCCGGCCCTGGCCTCCTCGGCGGTCATCGCCGCAACGCCCCGCGAGACGGGGACGCCGAAGCCCTTGAGAACCTCTTTGGCCTGGTATTCGTGAATGTTCATGGGAGTTCCCCGCCTTGGCGCCGGTGGCGGCGCCCGCATGACAAAGCGCGCGCCTTATAGCAGCGACAGGCTCGCAGGCAACGCTGACGCGGGGGGAAGGGGGGCGACCCTACGCCCCGACCGCCTCGAGGTAGGCGATCAGGTCGTCGATCTCGGCCGGGTCGAGTTCGAAGGTCGGCATCTCGCGCTGGCCGCGATGGCCGACCTCGATGCCCTCGGCGAAGGCCTCGGCGAGGCCATCGACGTCGTACTTCGACGCCAGGGTGCGGAATGGCGGGGCCGGCGGATAAGGGCTGTCGCCGGACCGCCCGGTCGCATGGCAGGTGGCGCAGTTCTCGTCGACGAAGGCCTGACCGCGCGCTTCGGGCGTGTCGGCGGCGGCAGACAGGACGGCGGGAGGCGCAGGCGACCCGACCGCAGAGGGCGCGCAGGCGGCGAGCGGCAGGGCGATGGCGAGCAGGGCGAAGCGCATGAGTCGGAGGCTAATGGGCCGGGGCGGCGTCGTCACTTGGGAATATTGCGGACGGCCGGACTGTAATTACGTCTGTGAGAATCGCGTTCCGACTCCTGTAAGGACTCCGGGCGCTAAGCCATTGATCCGGAATCGCCGGCCCTTCAAACGAAAACCCCGGCGTCGCCGCCGGGGTTTCCGAAAATCGCCGGATCGGGCGCGTCAGTACTTGGCTGTAACCGTGAAGCTCCAGGTCTGCGGCGCGCCGAAATAGACGGTGCGAATGCTGCCCACCGAGGAGAATTCCTGGCCGTCGGTCTTGTAGACCTCGTCGGAGAGGTTCTTGCCGTAAAGGCCGGCCGAGAAGGTGCCTTCGGCGTCCTCCCACACGAGGCGGGCATCGTAGAGCCAGTAGGCGTCCTGGAAGAGGCCCTCGATCTCGGTCGCCGAGTTGCTCAGCGTATTGTCGACCGCCAGCGCCATGCGCGAGCGGTAGCGGGCCGAGGCGCCGAGCGTGATGGTCCCGGATTCGCCGAGGTCGAAGGCGTAGGACGCGCCGAGGCGAGCGGTCCATTTCGGCGAGAAGGCGGGCGTCTGGAAGGCGCGGCTGCCGCCGAAGGCGACGAAGCGCACATCGTCGAATTCGCCGTACTGGGCGTCCAGCCAGCCGATCTGGGCGTCGAGCTGCAGGCCGTCGACCGGGGTCGCATAGAGCTCCAGCTCGGCGCCCTTGATCTCCAGCTTGCCGGCGTTGATGACCGTCAGCTCCGGCGAGGGCAGGCCGGTGCCGGGGTCGAGCACCGTGCCCGAGACGCGGGCCTGGAAGTCGCTGTAGTCGTTGTAGAAGAGCGCGAAGTTCGCCCGCACCTTGCGATCCCAGAAGGCAGCTTTCACGCCGGCCTCGTAGGAGAGGACGGTCTCGGGCTCGTAAGGCGCCTGCTCGCCGGGATTGTTGGCGCGGCCGTTGAAGCCGCCCGACTTGAAGCCCTTGGCGACGCGGCCATAGACCATCACGTCGTCGCTCACCTGATAATCGAGAGAGATCATCGGCGAGGTGTCGGACCAGGTCTCGTTCAGGCCCGCGAAGGCGAAGGCCGGATTGGCGGTGAGCGGCGCGAAGCTGGAGAAGGTCGAGGTCGTGCGCGAATAGACCTTCTCTTCTTCGGTGTAGCGGATGCCGGCCGAGAGGCGCAGCGCCTCGGTGATGGCGTAGGTGGCGTTGAGGTAGGCCGCCTTCGAGGTCGTCTGCAGGTCGTCGTCGATGGTGCGCAGGAAAGTCGGGTTGCCGAGCAGCGGCCCGAGCAGGTCGTCGGCGTAGGCTTCCTGGTGCGAGACGATCTTCTCCTCAAGATAATAGAGACCTGCGACGACGTTCCAGGCGCCCGACTGGTAGATGAGCTGGAGTTCCTGGCTCATCTGCTCCTGGTTCACGCCGACAAAGACATCGCCGATCTCGAACTGGGTCGCGTCGATGTCGATGTAGTCGCGGGTGCGCAGATTGCGGTAGGCGGTGATCGACTTCAACGTCAGTGCGTCGTTGAGGTCGTACGTGCCGGCGACCGAGGCGCCCCAGTGCTGGAGCTTGGTCGAATTGGGCAGGCCCGGCGTGACGCGGGTCTGGAAGTTGTACTCGGGCGGCGTGGCCGGAAGCACGATGATCGGCAGCGCGCCGACCAGGGTGGTCAGCGTGTTGAGCGGCTGGCCGACGGTCAGCGCCGCGTCCTGGTGCGAGACATCGACGCTGATGTCGAAGCGGAACGGCTGGTCGTCAGCGCCCAGCGCGATCTGCAGGCGGCCGGCGGTGACATCCTTGTCATTGTAGTCCTGGTCGAGGACAGGATCCTCGACATAGCCGTCGCGCTGGGCGCGCAGCAGCGAGATGCCGGCCGCGATGCCTTCGGCGATCGGGCCGCTGACCGAGGCCTTGGCCTCGAGCTGGGCGTAGGAACCGGCGGTCACAGAGGCCGATGCCCTCAACTCGTCGCCGGGGCGGCGGGTGACCACCTTCAGCGCGCCGCCGATCGTGTTCTTGCCGTAGAGCGTGCCCTGGGGGCCACGCAGGACCTCGATGCGCTCGATGTCGAGCAGGTCCAGCTGGGTGCCGCGGATGCGGCTGAAATAGACGTCGTCGACATAGAGGCCGACGGCCGGGTCGAAGGTCTGCAGCGCGTCCGGCTGGCCGACGCCGCGGATGAAGATGTTGGTCGCGTCCGACGAGCCGCGGCCCTGGACGAGGTTGAGATTGGGGACCGAGCCCTGAATGCCGGTGATGTCGTTGGCGCCGATGCGCTCCAGCGTCTTCTCCGAAAAGGCCGAGACCGAGGCCGGCACCTTCTGAAGGTCTTCGCCGATCCGGCGGGCGGTGACGACGATTTCTTCCTCGCCGGTCGCCGCTTCGGCAGCGGGCGCCTCAGGCGCAGCTGCAGGAACGGCGTCCTGCGCCATGGCGGGCAGGGCCCACAGGGCCGCGGACGCAAGCAGAGTGGCTTTCAGCATCGGTGTCATGGCTACCTCCCGGAGTGTCAGCCCGCGTTTAATTCAGCGGTCGATGATTTAAAGTGAGAATTCTCACAGTCGGCCGTTCTGTCAAAGGGGGTCGGCGGCTGCCGTTTCGGAAAGGAAGGCGGTGTGACTTTTTTGCCCGCCTGGCCTGCGGCACGGTCTGTAAGCTGGGGCGGACACTGGGGGAGCGATGACAAAACCTGATCCGGAAGCCGGCCCCGCCGGGCCTGAGACCCGCAAAGGTCGTCGCGGCCGCCCGCCCAAAAGCGAGGGGCCTTCGGGCACCAGCGAACTGATCCTCGACGTCGCTGAGGATCTCTTTTCCAAGCATGGCCTGCACGGCGTCTCGATCCGCGACGTCGCCAACGAGGCGGGCGTCGATACCGCGCTGCTGCACTACTATTTCGGTACCAAGCTCGGCCTCTTCGACGCCGTCTTCAAGCGCCGGGCCGAGATCCTGAACGCCGAACGGCTGGCCTCGCTGGACGCCTATGCGCTCAAGGCCGGCGACGCGCTGACCCCCGAGGGAGTCATTTCGGCCTTCCTGCAGCCGCTCGTCGAATGGGGCGAGAAGGGAGGGCCGGGCTGGAAGCACTATTTCGCGCTGATCAGCCAGGCGAACGCCAACCCGGTCTGGGGCGGCGAGACCATGGCGCGCTATTTCGACGACGTGATCCGGCGGCTGATCGAACTGCTGAGATTGGCCCTGCCGGGGGCGCGCGACGAGGACCTCTACTGGGCCTACCACAATCTCTCCGGGGCGCTCACGCTGACGCTGGGCGAGACCGGGCGGCTCGACCGGTTGTCGAACGGCCTCTGCCGCTCCGGCGATCTGCGCCTCGCCTACGCCAACATGGCGCGCTTTGCGGCGGCCGGATTCAGGGCCTTGTGCGCCCGGGCATGAAGGAGGCGGCGGCCGCCTCGCGCCCGCCGCCTCCCATTTCAGGCTTTTCGATCAGAAGCCGTAGCGCAGGCCAACCTCGACGATCGAACTGCGGTTCTCGATCTCCAGCGTGGCGTCGAAGAGGCTGACGTCGAGTTCGACGTCGCTGGTGCCGCGATAGCGGTACTGGGCGAACAGCGCGAGGTCGTCGCTGACGTCGTAGGAAACGCCCGCGATCGCCTGATAGGCGAAGGCCGACTTGTCGCCGTCGATGATGGTGATATCCGACGGCGCATACTCCACGTGGACAAAGCCGACACCAAGGCCGCCGCCGACATAGAACGCGGCGTTGTCGCCCGCCGGGATGTCGTAGAAGACGTTCGCCATCAGATAGGTGGTATCGACGCCGCCCTGGCCGTCATCGACCAGTGCGCCGACGCTCACGCCGAGATTGGGCGAGCCGGTGATCAGAACGCCGGCGTCTTCGCCATCGAGCGGGATCCCGGCCGCGGTGACCCCGGAATGCGTGTCGATGTCGTTGGACTGATAGGCCAGTTCGAACTCGACGCGGAACGTATCGGCGAACCTGAAACCGTAAGCCGCCGACAGCGCGTAGCCGGTGTCGAACGCCGTGGTCCAGCCGAGCGGCGTGCCGGCCGGAAGCGCCGTGCCGGCCGGAATCGTCGTTCCGGCACCGGTCGTGAAGGTGCTGGTGAACTGGCCGGCATTGTCGGAATCGGCGAGAAATGCGCCGCCTCCAGAGAGCGAGATATAGCTGTCCTGGGCCAGGGCGGAATGGGCAAGGAGCATGGCGGAGAGCGCAGCCGCGCCAGCCGCGCAAAGGCGTGTGTTCATCGTGAACTCCAGATGGGCCGCGCATCCCCTGCGGTGCGCTTCAGCGGCGGAGCTACGCGCCCGGCGGCGCTGCAGATGCGTGGCGGCACATGACGAATTTGTCAGCCGGGCGCCGCCCGCCTGGACCTTGAATCCGGGAGCGGCGCTTCCACATCGGTGGATTGGCCCTGCGACGGCGCTTCAGCGCCGCTTGCCGCCGAGGATGCCGCCGAGGATCGAGCGGCTGATCTCGCGCCCGAGACTGGAACCGACCGAGCGCGCCGCTGATTTCACGGCTGCCTCGCCGACGCTCTGCCGCCGCCCGCCGCCGCCGCCGAAAATATCGGAGAGCCAGCCGCCGCCTTCTTCCTTCTTGGGCTGCGCTTCGGGCAGTCGGTCGCGCACCGATCCGGCGCGCGGCACGCTGCTGCCGCCGTCGTCGCGCGGTGCGGGCCGCGGCGCCGGCCGGGCACCCCAGTCGATCCCGCCGCTGCGCGTTTCGGCCCGGCGAACCGGCGGTGGCGTCTCCACCTCGCGCTGCCCGTTCAGCACCTCGTGCGCCGACTCGCGGTCGAGCACCTCGTCATACTTGCCCTTGAACGGGCTCGACTCGATCACCGCCTTGCGCTCGTCCTCGCTGAGCGGCCCCATGCGGCCCGACGGCGGCCGCACCAGCGTGCGCTCGACGATCGAAGGGACGCCGCCCTTCTGCAGCGTCGAAACCAGCGCCTCGCCGATGCCCATTTCGGTGATCGCGTCCTCCGTCTTGAAGGACGGGTTGGCACGGAAGCTCTCGGCCGCCACGCGGACCGCCTTCTGCTCGCGCGGCGTATAGGCCCTGAGCGCGTGCTGGATGCGGTTGCCGAGCTGGCTGAGGACGATCTCGGGAACGTCCTGCGGGTTCTGGGTGATGAAGTAGATGCCCACACCCTTCGAGCGGATCAGCCGCACGACCTGGGTGATTTTCTCCAGCAACGCCTTGGGCGCGTCGTTGAACAGCAGGTGCGCTTCATCGAAGAAGAAGACGAGTTTGGGCTTGTCGAGATCGCCGGCCTCCGGCAGCCGCTCGAACAGCTCGGACATCATCCACAGGAGGAAGGTTGCATAGACCCGCGGGTTGCTCATCAAGGAGTCGGCGGCGAGGATGTTGATCGCCCCGCGCCCGGCCGCGTCGGTCGTCATGAAGTCGATGAGGTCGAGCGCCGGTTCGCCGAAAAAGGCGTCGCCGCCCTGGTTCTCGAGCACCAGCAGCCCGCGCTGGATCGCCCCGACCGTGTTGGGCGAGACATTGCCGTAGCGCGCCTTCACCTGGTCGGCGTTCTCGGCCAGGAAGGCGAGGATGGCGCGCAGGTCCTTCAGGTCCAGAAGCAGCAGGCCTTCGTCGTCGGCGACCCGGAAGGCGATGTTGAGCACCCCCTCCTGGACATCGTTGAGATCGAGCAGCCGGGCGAGGAGCAAAGGCCCCATCTCCGATACCGTGGCGCGGATCGGATGGCCCTGCTTGCCGAAGACGTCCCAGAAGATCGCCGGATGCGGCTCCAGCACATAGGGGTCGAGGCCGATCTTGTGGGCCCGCTCGGTCAGGAACGGCTTCTCGGTCCCGGCCAGCGCGATGCCTGAGAGATCGCCCTTCACATCGGCAGCAAACACCGGAACGCCGGCGGCCGAGAAGCCCTCGGCGAGGATCTGCAGCGTCACCGTCTTGCCCGTGCCGGTCGCCCCGGCGATGAGGCCGTGCCGATTGGCGAGCGCCAGCGCGAGGCTGACCGGATTCTCGCCCTTGCCGATGAAGATGCCAGCTGGATCGACCATGACCTGTCCGAATTTCCGAAGGGCCGTAACAATGCCCTGCCCGTCCGCCCGCCTCAACACCGATCGGCGGGGAAAGCCAGCGCTTGCCTCGTGGCGGTCCGGCGCGTCATGGTATCGGCAGGGACGAGACCGGGGGCGCCGCAGGCCCGCCGGCCAGGATGCGATGGCGGGGCGTGACGGACCAGGCTTCTCCCGATCTCGAGGACGCCGCGGCGCGGCTCGAGGCGCCCGAGGAAAAAGG
This sequence comes from Alphaproteobacteria bacterium, assembly GCA_016792565.1. Taxonomy (GTDB): domain Bacteria; phylum Pseudomonadota; class Alphaproteobacteria; order Micropepsales; family Micropepsaceae; genus JADZAI01. Next base: position 5,152 of record JAEUMK010000097.1, on the reverse strand, counting down.
GCCTGACGGCCGGGGGCGATCTTTGCGCTGGCCGCGGCCCTGGACCCGCGAGTTCTGGACGATCGATATCGTCTACGCGGCCATCGGCGTCGGCCTGTCGATCGTATCGACCGTTCTGATCGCCTATCTGTCCGCCGGCTTCGACCGGCACTTGCACGACCAGGTCGTCGAGATGCGCCGCCTCGATTCGGTGTTCCGGGCCGGCGGGCGCGAACTCTTCGAGATGGCGGCCGCTTCGGCGCAGGCGCGCACCATCGAGACCTATCTGGAGAATGTCGCCGGCGACGACCAGCGCCGCACCGAGACCGCCGCCGCCATCGCGCTCTCCCTGCGCAGCTTCAAGACCTATCTGTCGATCCTCGCGCCGGACGCCTTGCCGTCCTTTACGGTGCAGACGGACGCGTGGCTCAAGGCCTTCCTCGCCGGCGACGATACGATGCCGGCGACGATCCGGGCCTCGATCGTGCGCTACATCAACGGCCCCGTCGCCGATGCCAACAACGCCCGGGCGGCGCGGCGGAACGCACTGAGCGGCGAAATCGCCGCGACCCGCAATACGCGCGACTTCTGGCGCTCTCTCGGCGCGTTCTTTCAGGTCTTCGGCATCATCTTCGCGATCTGCGGCCAGATCGCTGGCCGCCGCGCCCGAGCCCGCCAGTTCGCGCCGCCCGACCTCAAGCGACGGCTCTCGACAGGCGTTTTCACAAGGGATTTCTGGACAATCGACGTCATCGCCGTAGTCGCCGGATCCATCATATCGCTCGCCGGCACCATCGCGCTCTACTTCGTCGTCGTCAGCTATCATCATGCAATCGACGAGACCCGCGGGCTCATCAACCAGCAGGGTATGCAGATCGAGCTGACCCACGCCGCCAACCATGCCTATGACGACATGGGCCTGCTGGAGATCTGGGTCTCGGACCTCAATGCCAGGCGGCCGGACGGCGCCCATGTCCCGCCCGACGTCTCGTTCAAGCCGATGGAGGGCGAGGAAGCGGCGCCCGTCGAGCTGCCGCCCCAGATCTATGTGCGTTCCCGCAGGTTCTTCGCGCTGTTCTGGCTGGCGCGTATGGCGCGCGACAACGATCCCCAGAAGTTCGCACCGCTGATCGACGAGTTCTATCGGGTCTATGAGGATCTCGAAGGCCCCGGCTATGCCGACTACACCCAGCGCGTGCGGTCGGAAGCGGCCGCCAAGCTGAACGAGATCGAGCGGGCGCAGGCGACGCTGGCGGGCGAACTGAACGCACTGGAGGTCCGGCAGACCCTGGCCCGCGACACGGGCGGTCTGCTGCAGCTCCTCGGCCTGCTTCTCGCCTTCGCCGGCTACCTCGCCTACTACAAGAGGCCGAGGCTGTGAGCGCGCCCCTGCCCGACCCATCGGTCCCGGCGCCTCCAGCCGCAGGCGGCAATTGGTGGAAGCCCTGGCGACGGGATTTCTGGGCCGTTGACGTCGTGCTCGGCGTGATCGGCCTTGCCATCTCGCTGGTGGCGACAGTGCTCGTCTTCTATCTCTCCTCCGGCCTCGATGCCGCAATTCGCAGCAAGGCCGACGAGGCGCAGGCGCTGAACGCCGCGCTCAACGACAACGCCCGCTCGCTGTTCGACGTCTCCACGACATTCGCAATGCAGCGATCGATGGAAAGCTACGCCGACGCGTTTGCCGAGACGAGCGACAGGCGGCGCCTCAACGACAGCGCCATGGCGCTCGCCGCCCGCGCCTTCGTCGCCTATCTGGCCGCAACCGCCCCGGAAGCGATCAATGGATTCGAGACCGACGCGGCGCGCCTGCTGGCGGCCTATGGGCAAGGCCAGGAAGATGCGCCACTGAAGCTGCGCGCCCTCACCTCGGCCCTGATGGACGGCCCGTCCACCGTCGCCAATGCGGCCAAGAACCGCCGCCGGCCCCAGGTCGCCGAGGAACTCTCCGGGCTGCGGCGCGAACGCGATCACCTTCGCGCTGCCGGCGGCTTCCTGCAGGTCTTCGGCCTCATTCTGGCGGTCGCAGGACATGTCGCAGGACGCAAGCAGCGAACGCGCCAGCATGCTCCGCCGGAAATCCGGGCCTTGCCGTCACACATCTTCACGCGGCGCTTCTGGACCATCGATGTCGTCGGAATCGCCATCGGGACCGCGATCTCGCTGAGCGGAGTGGCCGTCCTGTTCTTCGTGGTCGATGCCCACCAGCGCAGCATCGATGAGACACGCCACCAGCTCGATGGCCGCGAAACCCTGATTGTCGTCTCCGAGGCCGCCTTCAGGGAGTATGACAGGATGGCGATGCTGGAGCCGCTGGTGCGCGACATCGAGGCGCGCCGCTCGCCGGCCTCGCACGTCGCGCCGGGCGTCCGCTCGGCCTGGTCTGCGGGCGACGACATCACGGCGATCGAGATTCCGCCCGTGGACTATGTCGCTGTCCGGAAGTCCTTTCCCGTCTACTGGCTGATGCGGATGTTTCACGACAATGTCAGGACGCGCTACGCCGAAGACGAGGAACGCTTTCACCGCATCGTCCAGCGCCCGGCGTCGGCGGAATACCTGGCGATGGAGGCGGACATCCTGGTCCGTGCCAGGGAGCGCATGGCCGGCCTTGCAGCCGAGCGCGGCAGCCTCGGCGAGGCGTTGAGCGCCAGCGAACGCAACCAGTCGCGCGCCCGCGATCTGGGGGCGCTGCTGCTGCTGATCGGCCTTGTGCTGACCTTTGCGGGCAACGTCGCCTACTACAAGCGGCCGCGACGCTGACGGGGATTTGAGAGCCCGTCGCAGGGCAGGGCCGCCGCTTGACGTTACGATGCGTTGCTTTGGCAGGCGCTATTCCTATACTCCGCGCGGTTCGCACAGTGACATTCACCCAAGCAGGTCATCATGGCTGACGCCGCAGCGTCCGCACGCCGCCCCGAGCGGCCCCTTTCGCCGCATCTCCAGGTCTATCGCTGGCCCGTGACGATGCTGACCTCGATCCTTCACCGGATCACTGGCGTCGGTCTGGGCGCCGGGGTTCTGCTGGTCGCCTGGTGGCTGATCGCAGCCGCCGCCGGACCGGAGGCCTATGCGACGTTCCTCGCGGTGGCCGGGCACTGGTTCGGCCGCCTCGTCCTCTTCGGCTTCACCTGGGCGCTCGTCTATCACCTGCTCAACGGCATCCGGCACCTCGTATGGGACGCCGGCTACGGCTTCGAGAAGACCCGCGCCGAGCGCACGGGAACGCTGGTGATCGCGCTCAGCGTCGTCGCGACGCTGGCGGTCTGGGGCCTCGCCTATTTCTCGATGGGGGCGTTCTGATGGCCGCGTCGAAATCCTCGCTCCGCACGCCGCTCGGCAAGGTCCGCGGCCTCGGCGCCGCCAAGCGCGGCACCGAGCACTTCATCGCCCAGCGCCTGACCGCGCTGGCGCTGATCCCCCTCGCGCTGTGGTTCGTCTGGGCGGTCGCAGCCCATGCCGGAGCCGACTACGCCGCCGCCACCGCATTCCTGTCGCATCCGGTGAATGCCGGGCTGATGCTGCTCTTCGTGCTCGCCGGGGTCTGGCACTTCACCCTCGGTCTTCAGACCGTGATCGAGGACTATGTCCACGCCGACGGCCTCAAGATCGCCGCCCTCGTGCTCGTCAAGTTCGCCGGCGCGGCGCTCGCCGTCGCGCTCGTCATCGCCGTATTGAAGTTGGCCGTCTGAACCTCATGTCCGCATATAAGATCATCGATCATACCTATGACGTCGTGGTCGTCGGGGCCGGCGGCGCGGGCCTGCGCGCCACGCTCGGCGCCGCTCAGGCAGGTCTCAAGACGGCCTGCGTCACCAAGGTCTTCCCGACCCGCAGCCACACCGTCGCCGCCCAGGGCGGCATCTCGGCCAGCCTCGGCAATATGGGCGAGGACGATTGGCGCTGGCATATGTACGACACGGTGAAGGGCGCCGACTGGCTGGGCGACCAGGACGCGATCGAGTATCTCTGCCGCAACGCGCCCGACGCGGTCTACGAGCTGGAGCATTGGGGCGTGCCGTTCAGCCGCACCGAAGAAGGCAAGATCTACCAGCGCGCCTTCGGCGGCATGACCAAGAACTACGGCCAGTCGCCGCAGCAGCGCACCTGCGCCGCCGCCGACCGCACCGGCCACGCCATCCTGCACACGCTCTACGGCCAGTGCGTGCGCAACAAGGTGCAGTTCTTCATCGAGTACTTCGCCCTCGACCTCATCATGGAAGACGGCGTCTGCCGCGGCTTCCTGGCGTGGTGTCTCGAGGACGGCTCGATCCACCGTTTCCGGGCGCACGAGGTGATCCTGGCGACCGGCGGCTACGGCCGCGCCTATTTCAGCTGCACCTCGGCCCATACCTGCACCGGCGACGGCAACGCCATGGTGCTGCGCGCCGGGCTGCCGCTGCAGGACATGGAGTTCGTGCAGTTCCACCCGACCGGCATCTACGGCGCGGGCTGCCTGATCACTGAGGGCGTGCGCGGCGAGGGCGGCTATCTGACCAACAAGGCGGGCGAGCGCTTCATGGAGCGCTATGCGCCGAGCGTGAAGGATCTCGCCTCGCGCGATGTCGTCAGCCGCGCCATGACGATGGAGATCCGCGAGGGGCGCGGCTGCGGGCCGCAGGGCGAGTGGATCCACCTCCACATCGACCATCTCGACCCGAAGATCGTGCACGAGCGCCTGCCCGGTATCTCGGAAAGCGCCAAGATCTTCGCCAATGTCGACGTGACCAAGGAGCCGATCCCGGTTCTGCCGACCGTCCACTACAACATGGGCGGCATCCCGACGAACTATCACGGCGAGGTGCTGACCAAGGCGGGCGGCGATCCCGACAGCGTCGTGCCCGGCCTGATGGCGATCGGCGAGGCGGCCTGCGTCTCGGTGCACGGCGCCAACCGGCTCGGCTCGAACTCGCTGATCGATCTCGTGGTGTTCGGCCGCGCCGCCGGCCAGCGCGCCGCCGCCGTCGTCACGCCGGGCGAGAAGCAGCCCGATCCGCCGGCGGATTCGGCCGAGCTGTCGCTGTCGCGACTCGACCGGCTGCGCCACGCCAGCGGCGGGACGCCGACCGCCGATCTGCGGCTGAAGATGCAGCGCGTGATGCAGAACAATTGCGCGGTGTATCGCGACGGGCCGACGCTCGAGGAGGGCAAGCGCCTGATCCACGAAGTGTGG
>JAEUMK010000068.1 GCA_016792565.1 Alphaproteobacteria bacterium | reverse complement strand
CGGACGGTGCGCGCCCTATCGTGCGGCCAAGCGTGTCCGGCGGCGTTCCGTCGCCGGCGCGGACAAGGAGGCCGGACGCCGTCGTGACCGACCGCGCCGCAGATCAGGGGGGGCCTGAGGGCCCGCCGCCGGGGCCCGAGTCCCCGCCGCCCGTCCCGGCGCCGCAGGGCGCCGCCGCCCGGCGCGGCGCGCCGTCCCATCGCCGCCCCCGCGACACCTTCGCCGCCATCGACCTCGGCACCAACAATTGCCGGCTGCTGATCGCCCGTCCCGAGGGCCGCGGCGGCTTTCGCGTCATCGATGCCTTCTCGCGCTCGGTGCGGCTCGGCGAGGGCCTGACGGCCAGCGGCGCGCTGTCCGAGGCGGCGATCGACCGGACGCTCGCGGCGCTGAAGGTCTGCGCCGCCAAGATCCGCCGCGCCGGCGCCACCTATAGCCGCGCCATCGCCACCGAGGCCTGCCGCTCGGCGGGCAACGCCTCGGCCTTCGTCCGCCGCATCGAGGCGGAGACCGGCCTGCGCATGGAGATCGTCGCGCCCGGCGAGGAGGCGCGGCTCTGCGCCCAGGGCTGCGCCCCGCTGACCGACCCCGACCTTGAGGACGCCGTCGTCTTCGACATCGGCGGCGGCAGCACCGAGCTGATCTGGCTGCGCCGCACCCCGGCGCGGGCCGAGGTGCGGCCGCGCATGGCGGCCTGGGTGTCGGTGCCGCTGGGCGTCGTCAGCCTGGCCGAACGCTTCGGCGGGGCGCCGCTCGCCGCCGCCGACTATCCCGCCATGGAGGCGGCGGCCGACGCGGCCTTCGCGGCGGCCATGAGCGCCGGGGGCTTCGCCGGGCCGGAACGCGGCGCGCCGATGCACCTGCTGGGCACCTCGGGCACGGTGACGACGCTGGCCGGCATCCATCTCGGCCTGCCGCGCTACGACCGCAACCGGGTCGACGGGCTGTGGATGGACGTCGCCGACATGGAGGGCATCTCGCGGACGCTGGTGCGGCAGGATTTCGCCGCCCGCGCCGCCAACCCCTGCGTCGGGGCCGACCGGGCCGATCTCGTCCTGCCGGGCTGCGCCATCCTCGGCGCGATCCTCAGGCGCTATCCCTGCGCCCGCATCCGCATCGCCGATCGCGGCTTGCGCGAAGGCATCCTGCTGTCGTTGATGGCGAAGGCCGAGCGCGACCGCCACCGGGCTCGCAAGCGCGGCCGCCGAACAGGATTCGCAAACCCGTGACCAAGAAGAAAAGCACATCCCTGCCAACGGGTTCCGGACGGAAACTCAAGGTCACGGTCAAGACGGCGCGGGGCCGCACGACCGGTCAGGTGAAGTGGCTCCAGCGCCAGCTCAACGACCCCTATGTCGCGGCGGCGCGGACCCAGGGCTATCGCTCGCGGGCGGCCTTCAAGCTGATGGAGATGGACGACCGCCACAAGCTGATCCCCAGGGGCGGCCGCATCGTCGATCTGGGCGCCGCGCCGGGCGGCTGGACCCAGGTCGCGGTCGAGCGGGCGGGGCCGAAGGGCACGGTCGTCGGCCTCGACATCAGCCCGATGGAGGCGGTGACCGGGGCCGAGATCCTGCATCTCGACTTCCTCGCCGAGGACGCGCCGGACAGGCTGAAGGCGATCATGGGCGGCGAGGCCGACGCGGTCCTCTCCGACATGGCGGCCCCGGCGACCGGCCACCGGGCGACCGATCACATGAAGATCATGGCGCTCTGCGAAGCGGCGCTGAGCTTCGCGCAGGAGGTGCTGAAGCCCGGCGGCGCCTTCGTCTGCAAGGTCCAGCGCGGCGGCACCGAGGGCCAGTTGCTGCAGACGATGAAGCGCGACTTCCGCACCGTCGCCCACGTCAAGCCGCCGGCCAGCCGGGCCGACTCGGCCGAGATGTACGTGGTCGCGCTGGGCTTTCGCGGCCGCGCCTGACGGGCGGCTAGAGCATCATCCGAAGAAGTGGATGCCGGTTCTTCGAAAAGATGATGCTCAATCAAGAACCTGGAGCCCCGTTCCGATTCCATCGGAACGGAAAGGGCTCTAGACCAAATGCAGCGCCGGGGCGGCGAGGGCGACGGCGCCCGCCAGGGCGGCCAGGGGCAGGGCGAGTTTCAGCCACTTCATGATGATGCCAGCCTGACGGCAAACCGGCGGCGTGTCTGCGGCGGCGGTCACGGCCGGGGCCCTTGAAGGACCGCCCTTTGCATTTCGCGGCGAGCCGGGTTATCCAGCCGCGCACTTTCGACACCGCAGCCCCCGAGTCGCGCGTTCCGCGCCGTGGCCCTGCTCAACCATTCGGAGGTGCCATGAGCATCCGCGAAGCGCTGACATTCGACGACGTCCTTCTCGTTCCCGGGGCGTCCGACGTCATGCCCGGCGAGGCCGACACCGCGTCGCGGCTGACCCGCTCGATCGCCCTCAACATCCCGCTCGCCTCCTCGGCCATGGACACCGTGACCGAAGCCCGGCTCGCCATCGCCATGGCCCAGGCGGGTGGCATCGGCGTCCTCCACCGCAATCTCAGCCCCGAGGAACAGGCCCGCCAGGTCCGCGACGTCAAGCGCTACGAGAGCTGGCTGGTGGTCAACCCGGTGACCGTGACGCCCGGCATGACGCTGAAGGAGGCGATGGCCCTGCGCGAACGCCACCGCGTCACCGGCTTCCCCGTGGTCGACGCCAACGGCGAGGGCCGTCCCGGCCGCCTGGTCGGCATCCTGACCAACCGCGACATGCGCTTCGCGACCGACATGAACGCCACCGTCGCCAGCCTGATGACCAAGGACGATCTGGTCACCTCGCGCGAGAACGTCTCGCGCGACGAGGCCAAGCGGCTGCTGCACGCCCGCCGGATCGAGAAGCTGCTGGTGGTCGATGACGACTACCGCCTGATCGGCCTCATCACGGTGAAGGACATCGAGGGCGCCCAGACCCATCCGCGCGCCGCCAAGGACGCCCAGGGCCGCCTGCTCGTCGCCGCCGCCTCGACGGTCGGCGACGACGGCTTCGCCCGCACCGAGATGCTGATCGACGCCGGCGTCGACGTCGTGGTCATCGACACCGCGCATGGCCATTCGGCCCGCGTGCTGGAGGCGGTGCAGCGGGTCAAGCGCCTCTCCAACGCGACGCAGGTCATCGCCGGCAACGTGGCGACCGCCGCGGCGACGCTGGCCCTGATCGACGCGGGCGCCGACGCCGTCAAGGTCGGCATCGGCCCGGGCTCGATCTGCACCACCCGCATCGTCGCCGGCGTCGGCGTGCCGCAGCTCACCGCGATCATGGATTGCGCCGGGGCGGCCGCGAAATCCGGCGTGCCGGTCATCGCCGACGGCGGCATCCGCTTCTCGGGCGATCTCGCCAAGGCGATCGCGGCGGGCGCGAGCTGCGCGATGGTCGGCTCGGCCCTCGCCGGCACCGACGAAAGCCCGGGCGAGGTCATTCTCTACCAGGGCCGCTCCTACAAGGCCTATCGCGGCATGGGCTCGCTCGGCGCCATGGCGCGCGGCTCGGCCGACCGCTATTTCCAGGCGGAAGTGCGCGACACGCTGAAGCTGGTGCCCGAAGGCATCGAGGGCCAGGTTCCCTACAAGGGTTCGGCCGAAGCCGTGGTGCACCAGCTCATCGGCGGCCTGCGCGCCGCGATGGGCTATACCGGCTGCCGCACCATTCCCGAACTGCACGCCCGCGCCGAGTTCGTGCGCATCACCAATGCCGGCATGCGCGAGAGCCATCCGCACGGCGTGATGATCACCAGTGCCGCGCCGAACTACAATCCCGGCTCCGCCTGACCCAAAGCCCCACGGTCATGGTCCGCGCCTGCGGACCATCCACGGCTTCCCCGCCGGACACCGCCCCACAACCCTCATGGCCGGGCCTGACCCGGCCATCCAGAACGGCGGCGGCAGGAAGCCAAGGGGCCGTGTCAAACACCGCCCCGGCCGCCACACCCCCTGTCATGGTCCGCGCCGGCGGACCATTCACGGCTTGCCTCCCCAAAAGAAACGGGGGCGCCGAAGCGCCCCCGCCGTAGCCGTCCTGCTGAGTCCGATCAGAACTCGTACGACACCGCGAGACCGTAGGTCCGCGGATCGCCGTAGAAGCCGTTGCGGAACAGGCCCGACGAGTCGTCCGTCAGGTAGGTGTCGTTCAACGCGATCTCGTCCGTCGCGTTCTTGACATAGGCGTCGATCGTGAAGCCGTTGTCGGCGTTCGCCAGCGTCAGCGTGATGTTGACGTTCTCCCAGCCCGGAATTTCGTCCGGGATGCTGTTGTAGATGCGCGAATACGTCGAGGTCTGCTTGTAGTAGTCGACGCGCGCCGTG
>JAEUMK010000062.1 GCA_016792565.1 Alphaproteobacteria bacterium | reverse complement strand
ACCGGGCGGTGATGGAGAAGCCCTGACTTCTCTTCCCTTCCCCCCTCGTGGGAAGGGAAGGAGACGCACTGCCGCGTGGAGCAAGCCTTCTTCCCCCGTCGGGGGAAGATGCCGGCAGGCAGAAGGGGGCCTTGGGCGTAGAGCGGGGTGGACAAAAGAACCAACGCCTCTTTCCCGCGCACTGCCGCGCGCCACCCCCTTCCGTCGCTACGCGCCACCTTCCCCCGCACCGCGGCCGCCTGCGGCGCCCGCTGGGGGAAGGAAAGGGGACGCACTGCCGCTTGGAGCAAGCCTTCTTCCCCCATCGGGGGAAGATGCCGGCAGGCAGAAGGGGGCCTTGGGCATGGAACGCCGCCGCTCAGGCAAGCCCTCCCAAACGAAAAGGCCCGGATCGCTCCGGGCCTTCCCTCATCCGACGCCGCTTCCGGAGACTCAACTGCACCCGCTCGTTGACCCGCACGTGTCGCACTTCATGCAGGTGCCGTTGCGGACCAGCGTGAAGTTGCCGCAGGCCCCGCAGGCGTCGCCCTCATAGCCCTTGAGGCGCGCCTCGGCGCGGCGGCGGCCTTCGGCCTCGCGCTTGAGCCGCGTGATCTCGGCCGGCGACATCTTCGCCTCCGCCTTGTCGAACAGCTCCGCCACCCGGTTGAAGCTCGTCGCCTCCGCCGTCTCGGTCACCCGCATCACCGGGCGCTCCATCACCTGTTCGGCGATCTGGTTGCGGATGTCGTCCAGCCGCGCCTCCACCGACACCTCCGGCTCCAGCACGCGCGCCGCGCTGCCGCGGTCCACCAGGCTCAGCGTGCGGCCGCGCACGAAGCCGGTCGAGACCGCGCGCTCCACCGCCGCCGGACGCTTCAGCCGCTCGCGGTCCTGTTCCTCGCCGCCGCCCAGATCCTCGTCGTCGTCGTCGCGCGGCACCACATGGGCGAGGTCGTGGCGGCCCAGATACGAGACCGCCAGCTCGCGGAAGATGTAGTCGAGCACGCTGGTCGCGTTCTTGATCGAATCGTTCCCCAGCACCAGGCCGGCCGGCTCGAACTTCGTGAACACGAAGGCCTCGACATATTCCTCCAGCGGCACGCCGTATTGCAGGCCGAGGCTGATGGCGATGGCGAAATTGTTCATCAGGCTGCGGAAGGCGGCGCCTTCCTTGTGCATGTCGATGAAGATCTCGCCGATCTTGCCGCTCTCGTATTCGCCGGTGCGCAGATAGACCTTGTGGCCGCCGACCTCGGCCTTCTGGGTATAGCCCTTGCGGCGGCCGGGCAGCTTCTCGCGGGCCGCGCGCTCGCGCACCCGCTCGACGATCCGCTCGACGATCTTCTCGGTCACCTGCACGGTGCGCTGGGCCTGCGGCGCGGCGATCAGCGCCTCCATCGCGTCCTCGTCCTCGTTGTCGTTGTCCGACACGAGCTGCGAGGACAGCGGCTGCGACAGCTTCGAGCCGTCGCGGTAGAGCGCGTTGGCCTTCAGCGCCAGCTTCCACGACAGCAGGTAGGCGTCGCCGCATTCCTTCACGCCGGCGTTGTTGGGCATGTTGATGGTCTTGGAGATCGCGCCCGAGATGAAGGGCTGGGCCGCCGCCATCATGCGGATGTGGCTTTCCACCGACAGGAAGCGCTTGCCGATGCGCCCGCACGGATTGGCGCAGTCGAAGACCGGCAGGTGCTTGTCCTTCAGGTGCGGCGCGCCTTCCAGCGTCATCGCCCCGCAGACCCACAGATTGGCCGCCTCGATCTCGGCCTTCGAGAAGCCCAGATGCGCCAGCAGGTCGAAGCCGCCGTCCTCAAGCTGCTCGTCGGAGAGGTTCAGCACCTCGCGGCAGAAAGCCTCGCCCAGCGTCCAGCGGTTGAAGGCGAAGCGGATGTCGAAGGCGGTGCCCAGCGCCGCCTCGATCGCCTCGATCTGCGCGTCGCCGAAGCCCTTGGCGCGCAGCGCGGCGTGGCCGAGCGCGTTGCCGCCCTTCAGCGTGCCGCGGCCGACCGCGTAGTTGACGATGTCCTCGCGCTGCTCGGGGGTGTAGCCGAGCGCCGTCAGCGCCTCGGGCACCGATTGGTTGATGATCTTGAAATAGCCGCCGCCGGCCAGCTTCTTGAACTTCACCAGCGCGAAGTCGGGTTCGATGCCGGTCGTGTCGCAGTCCATCACCAGGCCGATCGTCCCGGTCGGCGCGATCACCGTCGCCTGGGCGTTGCGATAGCCGTTGAGCCCGCCCTTCATCAGTGCGCTGTCCCAGGCCTTGCGCACCGCCTCGACCAGGCCGGGCACGCTCACGTGCTGGGCCTTCAGCGGCACCGGGGCGATCGCCACCTTCTCGTAGCCGCCGCTCTCGCCATAGGCGGCGCGGCGGTGGTTGCGGATGACGCGCAGCATGTGCGGCGCGTTCTTGGTGTAGCCGGGGAAGGGGCCAAGCTCGCCGGCCATCTCGGCCGAGGTGGCGTAGGAGATGCCGGTCATCAGCGCGGTGATCGCCCCGGCGATGGCGCGCCCTTCCTCGCTGTCATAGGCGAGGCCCGTCGACATCAGCAGCCCGCCGATATTGGCGTAGCCGAGGCCGAGCGTGCGGTACTCGTAGGAAAGCTGGGCGATCTCCTTCGACGGGAACTGCGCCATCAGCACCGAGATTTCCAGCACCACCGTCCACAGGCGGCAGGCGTGCTCGAAGGCGGCGATGTCGAATTTCTGCACGCCGTTCGCGTCGGGCGAGCGGAAGGTGAGGAGGTTCAGCGAGGCGAGGTTGCAGGCCGTGTCGTCCAGGAACATGTATTCCGAGCACGGATTGCTCGCCCGGATCGGCCCGCTCTCCGGGCAGGTGTGCCAGTCGTTGACGGTGGTGTGGAACTGGATGCCGGGGTCGGCGCAGGCCCACGCGGCGTAGGAGATCTTCTCCCACAATTCGCGGGCGTTCAGCGTCTTGTGCGTCTTGCCGCTCACCCGGCGGGTGAGGTTCCAGTCGCCGCCGGTCTCCACGGCCCGCAGGAAGTCGTCGTTGACGCGGATCGAGTTGTTCGAGTTCTGCCCGGCGACCGACAGGTAGGCGTCCGAATCCCAGTCGGTGTCGTAGGTGCGGATCTCCAGGCTCTTGTAGCCCTGCTTGGCGAAGTGGATCACCCGCTGGATGTAGTTCTCGGGGATCATCGCCTTCTTGGCGGCGCGGATCTCGCGCTTCAGCGCCGGGTTCTTGGCGGGGTCGTAGCAATCCTCGCCCGAGCCGTCGCAGTTGACGCAGGCCTTCATCACCGCCGCCAGGTGCTTCTCCATCGTCTTGGAGCCGGTGACGAGGGCGGCGACCTTCTGCTCCTCGATCACCTTCCAGTCGATGAACTCCTCGATGTCGGGATGGTCGACGTCGACCACCACCATCTTGGCGGCGCGGCGCGTCGTGCCGCCCGACTTGATCGCCCCGGCCGCCCGGTCGCCGATCTTCAGGAAGCTCATCAGGCCCGACGACTTGCCGCCACCGCCCAGCGCCTCGTTCTCGCCGCGGATCGCCGAGAAGTTCGAGCCGGTGCCCGAGCCGTACTTGAACAGCCGCGCCTCGCGGACCCACAAATCCATGATGCCGCCGTCGTTCACCAGGTCGTCGGCGACGCCCTGGATGAAGCAGGCATGCGGCTGCGGGTGCTCGTAGGACGAGGCCGAACGGGTCAGTTCGCCGCTCTCGAAATCGACGTAGAAATGACCCTGGCTGGGGCCGTCGATGCCGTAGGCCCAGTGAAGGCCGGTGTTGAACCACTGGGGCGAGTTGGGGGCGGCCATCTGCATGGCCAGCATGAAGCGCATCTCGTCATAGAAGGCGCGGGCGTCGGCCTCGGCGTCGAAATAGCCGCCCTTCCAGCCCCAATAGGTCCAGGTGCCGGCCAGGCGGTCGAAGACCTGCTTGGCCGAGGTCTCGCCGCCTTCGGTCGAGGCGCCCTCGGCCGGGACCTTGCGCCACAGCCACGAGGGAACGGTGTTCTCCTCGACGGCCGTCAGCTCGGCGGCCACGCCCTTGCGGCGGAAATATTTCTGCGCCAGCACGTCGCTCGCCACCTGGCTCCAGGCGGCCGGGACCTCGATGTTCTCCTGGCGGAAGACGACCGAGCCGTCGGGATTGCGGATTTCGCTGGTCGCCTGGCGGAAGGCGATGCCCTCATAGGCGTCGGTCTTGCCTTTGGTGAAGTGGCGTTCGATGCGCATAAGCCTGAAAGCCCTCTGGTCTTCAGTGACAGGTATCCCGCCGGCCGCGCGCATGTCATGCGAACGTCCCCGAAACCCTTGAAATGGTTAAATAAAGTCCCCCGCCGACAATCGCCCGCCGCTCTCACCGCCCCACCGCGTAGGAGGCCGCGTTCAGCCCTCATCGACGCCGGAAGCGAACCACTTCTGCCGGGGGCGCGCAACAGATTTTGAGTTAACATTGAACGTCCCCACTACATCTTGTGGAAACGATGTTTCGCGGGCGTCGATTCACGGCGCTGAGTCAGGGGCTTAGGCGAGAGGGCGAAAAGCGCAAAAAATTTGTCGCCAAACCGTCTTGACCGCCGCGACCCTTGAGTCTCCGCGGCCCGCCCAGAATGTGGTAAACGAGTGGTTGCGAAGCGGGCGGCGCCGGCCCCCGATGAGCGCCCGCCGGGCCGCCCGGACGCAGAGAATCGGTCGGGCCTCATTGCCCGCCCCGGCGGGATTCGCCATAAGGGTCGCGATTCCAATCGGAGCGCCGCATGGGCCTCGTCAGCAACCTCTTCACCTGGTGGAACAGCGCCACGGCCGGGACCTACTGGACCACCTGGCGGACCGGCGTCTTCGTCGGCGAGGACTCCCAGGGCAACCGCTACTACCGCAACCGCGACGCCTCGCGCCGCTGGGTCATCTACAAGGGCCTCGCCGAGCCCTCGCGGGTGCCTCCCGAGTGGCACCACTGGCTGCACCACACCGGCGACAAGCCGCCCACCGAGGATCCGCCGGTCCTCAAGCCGTGGGAAAAGCCGCATCTGCCGAACATGACGGGCACGCCCTATGCCTACCGCCCCAAGGGCAGCCTCTATGCCGAAGGCCGGCGGCCCAAGGCGACCGGCGACTACGAAGCCTGGACGCCCGAATAGGGTGCGCCCGCATTCGGCCGCAATCGCAGTGTCGTTTGGAACCATGATCCGCCGTTTCAGTCCGCTCCTTCTGGTCGCCACGATGCTGTCGGGCCTCGGCGCCGAGGCCCAGGAGGGCCAACCGGCCGCCGCCGTACAGGTGCGCCTGTCGGACCTGCCGGCCGTGCTCGACCGCCCGGCCTCGTTCGAGGACGCGGTGCCGGACGACAAGGGCGTCCGCCGCTCGATCATCATGGGCGGTCTCGACAAGATCACCGCCCGCACGGTCCGCTTCGAGGCGCCGATCGGGACGACGGTCCGCTACAAGAAGCTGCTGATCACGCCGCGCACCTGCTATGTGCGCCCGCCCGAGGAAACGCCCGAGACCAGCGTCTTCCTCGACATCGCCGAGCCGTCGCCGCAGGGCGATGGACTGCAGCGCCTGTTCTCCGGCTGGATGTTCGCCTCCAGTCCCGGCCTCAATGCGCTGGAGCACCCTGTCTACGACGTCTGGGTGATCGGCTGTCATGTCGACGACCCGTCTGATCCCGGCGCGCCGTCCTCGGCCATCGGCGAGGCGGACGACACGCCGGTCGATCAGCCGAGCATCGACGACACGATCGAGGAAGACGACAGCGCCCGCGAGTGAAACTGCGCCGGCCGGGCGATCGCCTCGGCCAGCCGCCGGCGATAGTCGCGCCTGGAAATCTCGACCGCGCCGAACTGCGTCAGATGCCCGGTCAGGTACTGGGTATCGAGCAGCCGGTAGCCGCCCGCCTTCAGCACGCTGACGAGTCCGCAGAGCGCCACCTTGCTGGCGTCGGTCCTGCGGCTGAACATGCTCTCGCCGAAGAACGCCGCACCCAGCGAAACGCCGTAGAGCCCGCCCGCCATCTCGTCGTCCTGCCAGCACTCCACGGAATGGGCGTGCCCGCGGTCGTGCAGCTCGGTGTAGAGATCGACGATCTGCTCGTTGATCCACGTCTCGCTGCGCCCCGGTCCCGGCGCGGCGCACAGGCGCATCACTTGCTCGAAGGCGGTATCGGCGGTGACGCGGAACGGCTCGGCGCGCAGCGTGCGGGCCAGCCGCCTGGGGATGTGGAAGGCCTCCAGCGGAATGATCCCGCGCTTCTCCGGATCGAACCAGTGAAGCTCCGGATCGTCGCGCGACATCGCCATCGGGAAGACGCCGATGGCATAGGCTTTCAGCAGCGTGTCGGCGTCGAGCGCGGGCATGATGCGCTTATAGCCGAATTGGCGATCGGGAAGCGGGCAGGGCGGGGCGGGCTCTTGATGCGGGGCGATTAAGGACTATATTCATATCCCCTGAGTGAAAGACCACGCCTCTGTCCGACCCGGTTTCCGCGCTGCCGCCGCTGCCCGCGCCCCCGCGTTCGCGCCCGGATGCGGCTGACGTTCGAATGGACGCGAAAAAATGCCCCCCGCCATTTCCGACGTTCGAATGGGTGCGGGAACGGCGGAAAACCGCCGCTTCGACGTTCGAATGCCGCCGAAAGTCCTCAGCCCGCGCCGGTTCGCGCCAGGAACTCTTCCAGCCAGTGGATATGGTAGTCGCCGTTCTGGAAGTCGGGCTCCAGCATCAGGCGCTGGAACAGCGGGATGGTCGTGTCGACGCCATCGACCACGAATTCGTCCAGCGAACGGCGCAGCCGCATCAGGCACTCGGTGCGGTTGCGCCCGTGGACGATGAGCTTGCCGATCAGGCTGTCGTAGTAGGGCGGGATCGCGTAGCCGGCATAGGCGGCGCTGTCGACGCGCACCCCAAGGCCGCCCGGCGTGTGCCAGTTGCGGATCGTCCCGGGCGAGGGCTTGAACGTCACCGGGTTCTCGGCGTTCACGCGGCACTCGATGGCGTGACCGCGGAACTCGATGTCGGCCTGCGTCAGGCCCAGCGGCGCGCCGTTGGCGACGCGGATCTGCTCGCGCACCAGATCGAGCCCGGTGATCATCTCGGTGATCGGGTGCTCGACCTGCAGGCGGGTGTTCATCTCGATGAAGTAGAACTGCCCGTCCTGGTACAGGAACTCGATCGTGCCGAGCGAGCGGTAGCCGAGCTTGGCGATCGCCGCCGCGCCGATGTCGCCGAGACGCGCGCGTTCCTCGGCGTTGAGCGCCGGCGAGGGCGCTTCCTCGACCACCTTCTGGTGGCGGCGCTGCGGCGTGCAGTCGCGCTCGCCGAAATGCACCGCGTTGCCATGCGCGTCGCCCAGCACCTGCAGCTCGATATGGCGCGGCCGCTCGAGATACTTCTCCAGGTAGACCGTGCCGTCGCCGAACGCGGCCTGGGCCTCGCGCTTGGCCATGCGCACGGCGTCGGCGAGCTCGCCCTCGCTGTGC
>JAEUMK010000111.1 GCA_016792565.1 Alphaproteobacteria bacterium | reverse complement strand
CCCCCTCCCCCCAGGGGGCAGGCGAGGAACGAAGATGCTTTGTGCCGGCATCGTGAAATAGTATGTCGCAATCACGGAGTCTTTGAACCCATGTCCCTCCGCCTCCTCGTCGTCGAAGGCAACACCAGGGCCGGCCGCGAGCGCGCCGTCGCCAGCGGCGGCACGGCGGCGAGCGAATCCTATGCCGAATTGCTGCGCAGCCTCGCGCCCGGCGGCACGGTGGTGGACATCTGCTATCCGGCCGATCCCGGCGCGAACCTGCCCGACGGCGGCGGCCTGGAGGGCTATGACGGCGTCGCCATCACCGGCTCGGCCCTCAACGTCTATGATTGCGGCCCGGCGATCGACCCGCAGGTCGATCTGGTGCGCACGCTGTTCCGCACCGCCACCCCCTGCTTCGGCTCGTGCTGGGGATTGCAGGTGGCGACGGTGGCGGCCGGCGGCACGGTGCGCAAGAATCCCGACGGGCGCGAGATCGGCATCGGCCGGCGCATCGAGATCGCCGAGGCCGGCCACGGCCACGGCCTCTATCTCGGCAAGCCGCGCATCTTCGACGCCATCACCGTCCATCTCGACGAGGTCGAAACGCTCGCCCCCGGCACCACCGTGCTCTCCACCAATGCCTGGAGCCCCGTTCAGGCGGCCGAGATCGACACGCCCGGCGGCGGCGGCTTCTGGGGCACGCAGTACCACCCGGAATATACGTTCCGCGAAATCGCCGCCGTCTTCCGCCGCTACGGCGACATCCTCATCAAGCAGGGGCTGTTCGCGGACGAGGCCGAACAGGCCGCCTACATCGCCGATCTCGACGCCCTCAACGCCAGCCCCGCGCCGCGCTCGCTGGTCTGGAAATACGGTCTCGACGAGGCCGTGCTCGATCCGGCGGTGCGCTCGCGCGAGTTGAGGAACTGGATCGAGCAGGCCGTCCTCCCGGGCCGCAGCGCGCGGGGCCGGGAATGAAGCTCGCCACCTATGGCGGCGCCTTCGGCACCGATCTCGGCGCCGTCCTCGGCGACCGCCTCGTGCCGCTCACCCGCCTCGATCCCGCCCTGCCGCGCGACATGACGGCGCTCATCGCCCGTTGGGACGCGCTGAAGTCGCGTGTCGCCGATCTCGTCGCGACGGCGCGCGAGACGCTGCCGCTCGCCGCGCTCTCCCTGCGCCAGCCGATCCTCAGGCCGGGCAAGATCCTCGCCCTCGGCAAGAACTATGCGGCGCACGCCCGCGAGACCGGCGCCGAGGTGCCCGACAGGCAGATCTGGTTCTGCAAGCAGCCGACCGCCGCCAACGGCCCCTACGACCCCGTCGACATCCCGCGCGTCTCCGACCAGGTCGACTACGAGGCCGAACTCGTCGTCGTCATCGGCCGCCGCGGACGGCACATCGCGCCCGAGGCGGCGCTCGGCCATGTCTTCGGCTATTGCTGCGGCAACGATGTCAGCGTCCGCGACTGGCAGAAGATGACGCCGCAATGGATGCTGGGCAAAAGCTTCGACACCCACGCGCCCTTCGGCCCCTGGATCACCACCGCCGACGAAGTGCCCGATCCGCAGGCGCTGGCGATCGCCTGCCGCGTCAACGGCGAGACGCGGCAGAGTTCAACCACCTCGAACATGATCTTCCCGGTCGCCGACCAGATCGCGCTCTTGTCGCAGGCCATGACGCTGGAGCCCGGCGACATCGTCTTCACCGGCACGCCCGAAGGCGTCGCCATGGGCATGACGCCGCCGAAATGGCTGAAGGCCGGCGATCGCGTCGAGGTCGAGATCGCCGGTCTCGGCGCGCTCGACAACACGATGCGCCCCGAGCCGTGAGATCGCTTCAGCCGAGGCGCGCCCGCATCAGACCGCGCACGGAATTGCCGGCGAACAGCGCCTCGGCGGCGCCGAGGTCGTCCACCGTCAGCGCCCGCTCGATCACCGGCGGCGCCCCCCGGC
This sequence comes from Alphaproteobacteria bacterium, assembly GCA_016792565.1. GTDB lineage: Bacteria > Pseudomonadota > Alphaproteobacteria > Micropepsales > Micropepsaceae > JADZAI01. The sequence continues at coordinate 13,299 of JAEUMK010000111.1, read as the reverse complement.
GCATCAGCACGCGCTTCAGCACGCCGTCCAGCGCGCCCTCCGATGGCGGCGGCGTCGCCAGCGCCCCGTCCCTCAGCACGAAGAGGCTGGTGAACGATCCGTCGGCGATCCGGCCATGCTCGTTCAGCAGCACCGCCTCGTCCGCCCCGGCCGCCTTCGCCTCGGCCAGCGCCGCGTCGTACGCGCCGCGCCGCGTCGTCTTGTGCCGCGCGAAGGGATCGCCCGATGCGATCCGCGCCGCCGCCAGATGCAGGCGCAGCTGCGGCCGCGCCGGGGTCCCGTCCGCGAAAGGCGTATCCAGCGGAACGGATTCCACGGTCGTGCGTCCGTCGAGCGCGAGGCGCAGCCGGACCCGCCGCGTCCCGGCCTCGCCCGCGACATGCGCCGCCAGCGCCGCCCGCACGGCGCCCGCCTCGAACGGCGCGCCGAAATAGGCGGCGGCGTCGGCCAGCCGCGCCAGATGGTCCCCCTCGAAGAAGAAGCCGGCGCGGTCTTCCCAGCGCAGCGTCTCCAGCAGCTCGAACGGTTCGGCGCCCGCGAAGCGGGCCTTCAGCAGGCACTCCTCGTACTCCGCTGCGGCCTGCGAATCGTAGACCACCCCGGAACCGACCCCCATGCGCAGGGTGCCGGATCCGCGCTCGGCCACCAGCGTCCGGATGGCGACGTTGAGATCGAGCTGAAGGCCCGGCCCGATCGCTCCGATCGCCCCGCAATAGAAGCCGCGCGCCGCGGGCTCGGTCTCGGCGATGATTTCCATGGCGCGGACCTTCGGCGCGCCGGTCACCGAGCCGCAGGGAAACAGCGCGCGCAGGAGATCGGACGGCGCCACGCCGTCCTTCAGCCGGCCCTCGACGCCCGAAGTCATGGCATGCAGCGTCGGATAGGTTTCGACCGTGAAGAGATCGCGCACCGTCACGCTCCCGGGCGCGCAGACGCGCGACAGGTCGTTTCGCAGCAGGTCGACGATCATCAGGTTCTCGGCCCGCTGCTTTGGATCGCCGACCAGCGCCGCCCGCGCCGCCGCATCCAGCGTGAAGTCCGGTCCGCGCGCCGCCGTGCCCTTCATCGGCCGGGCTCGGATCAGCCCGCCGCCGTCCGAATGGAGGAACAGTTCCGGCGAGAACGAGAAGACGTCGCGGTCGTCGAGGCGCAGCCAGGCCGCATGGCCGGCGCGGGCAAGGGTGCGCCAGCCGGCCAGGCGCGCACGGGGGTCGCCATCGATCCGGAACGACAGCGGGAAGGTCAGGTTGATCTGATAGACATCGCCGGCCGCGATGTAGTCGCGGATATGGGCGAAGGCTGCCGCATAGGAGGCTGCGTCCCATGACGGAGCAGCGTTCCCCAGGGAACATCGCAGGCCCGCGGCCGCCGCCCCGAATACCGCCGTGCCCTCGACATCGACCGGACGCTCATAGAGACCAACGGCGACCAGCGGATCGGGCGGCGTCCGGAAGTGCGGCCGGAGCCGAGGCTCCAGCAGATAGCCGAGCTCGTAGGCGAAGCCGCCCGCGACCCACAACCCGTCCGCAACCGCCCGGTCGATCCGCGCCAGAGCGTCCAGCGCCTCCTCGGGCGTTCGCGCCTCGATCCAGGCGACGGGATCGCGGAACAGGCGCGACGAGCCGCCGGGCCGGGCATCGTCCAGAAGCACGGCGCGGCGCGGAAGAGTCTGGCCGGTCATGCCAGACTGTATACCGAAATCGTCGTCTCGCGTCCGCGCAGGGCAATGTCGCCGTGGCGGTGCAGGTCGCCGGACAGCGCCCCGGCCGCCTCGCCCAGCTCGCGCGTCGCCGCGGCAATGACGTCGGACGAGATCGCCATCCGGACGCCCAGCTCCTTGGAGAGCACTTGCAGGCGGCTCGCCGTGTTCACGGTATCGCCGATGACCTCGAAGGCGAGGCGCTGCTCGCTGCCCACGTTTCCGGCGACGACCGGACCGTAGTGCAGGCCGATCCCGATCCGGATCGCGTGCAGTCCGATCGCCTCGCGCTCGGTGTTCCACTCATCGATCGCGGCCAGCATGGCGCGTGCACAGCGCAATGCGCGCGCCGCGTCGGCCGAGCTGGCGACCGGCACGCCGAAGGTGGCCATCAGTCCGTCGCCCATGACCTTGTCCAGCGTTCCCTGGGCCTCGAAGACGTGATGCTGCAGGAGGCCGTGAAAGGCGCGCAGCAACTCGATCACATCGTCAGGATCGGCTCCTTCGGCGAAGCGGGTAAAATCGCGGATGTCGGCGAACAGGACCGCCGCGTTCTGGCGCCGCACGCGGTCGAAGGGCTGGTCGCTGAGCGAGAGCGTCTCCACCATGTTGGGCGAGAAGTGACGGGCGAGATTGGAACGCGCTCGCTCGGCATGGGTTGCCTGCGCCACCAGCCTGCGCGACCGCGCCACGGCGACCGCGAGCCCGAGCGTCAGCAGCGCCACCGCGAAGACCTCGATCAGCCATTTCGACAGCGGAAAGTAGAACGGATTGGCATAGCGGGCCGTATAGGCGCGGATGCCCGACTCGTCCGGCAGTCCCAGGTCGAAGAAGACGCCCGGCTTGCCCATCACCCAGAACAGCACCACGGACCAGCCGGCAACGATGCACAGGCCGCACCAGACGACGAGACGCGGCGAAAAGGTGAACGCCGCCTGCACCAGAAACACCAGGTAGAGCAGGATCAGGCTCTCGCGCAGGATCGTCGATGGTGGGGGCCCGCCTTCGACGAAGGGATTGCGCGCCATGATCAGCAGCGTCAGCAGGGCGCAGTCGAGGGTTGCCCAGAAATACTTGAGCCAGGGCGGATTGATTCGCCGGCGCGCCAGATCGAACTGGACGACCCCGATCACCGCCAGGACCAGCGCCTCGCCCAGCACGAAGGCGAATGCGCCGCCCTGGTAGTTCGAGGTGAGGGCGATCCACAGGGCGGCGGCCAGGACAATGGCCGTCCGAACCAGCGCCGCCAGCATCAGGCCGGCGCGTTCCTCGGCACGAAAAGCCAAAGCGAGCCGGGGGTTTTCGGGCGCAACCGACCACGTTCGCCGCGCCAGCCAGCGCAGCGTGTCGAAAACGCCCCGGTCCGTGCCGAGCCGCGCCCGGCTCCGCTCAGCCCGTGTGGGAAAGACCCGCGCCACCCCTTAACGCTCCAGCATTCCGCCCTTGCCCGCGAAGCGGGTTGAACCGCGGCGGAGCCTACCCCACATTTACAGCAATCTCGGAGACGCCGCCTGTGACGGGTCTCTCAGATCAGCCGCTCTCAGGAGGGCACATGACACGAGTACTTGCGTTCGGAAGCCCCTATCTCTTGGGCTTCGATCATTTCGAGCGGATGGCCGAGCGCCTCGCCAAGGCGGGCGCCGAGAGCTATCCGCCCTACAATATCGAGCAGACGTCGGAAAACGACTTCCGCATCACCCTCGCCGTCGCCGGCTTCGCGCCGGGCGACTTGTCGGTGTCCGTTGAGGACAACCAGCTCGTGATCCGCGGCAAGCAGGCCGAGGACGCAGCAAGGTCCTACCTCCATCGCGGCATCGCCGCCCGGCAATTCCAGCGCTCCTTCGTCCTCGCGGACGGCATGGAAGTGGCCGGCGCCGACCTGGAAAACGGCCTCTTGTCCCTCCGCCTCGTCCGCAGGCGGCCGGAACCGAAGGTCCGGACCATCGCCATCAATGCAGGGGTGCAGGAGTAACGCCATGACCGACAACGAAATCTTCGCCGACATCGCCGGCAACAAGCCGCTCGTCTACGTCCGCCAGATCAGCCCGGAAACGCTCATCGCCGAAGGCGCCATGCCGGAAGGCGCGGTCCTGCCCGAAGGCGTCAAGCTCTATGCGCTGCATCTCGCCGACGGGCGCCGCATCGCCGTGATGGACGATCGCCAGCGGGCCTTTGCAGCCGCGCTCCAGAACGACCTGGAGCCCGTCAGCGTTCACTGACCTCAGGCCGCCTGGCTGGACGCCAGAGGTTCGGTCAGGATGGCAAAGAGCGCCGCGCGGTCTTCCGCGCCGCGCAGCTTTTCGCAGACCTGCGCGTTGCGCAGCAGTCGCGAGACGCGGGCCAGCGCCTTCAGGTGATCGGCGCCCGCGCCCTCCGGCGCCAGAAGCAGGAAGACCAGATCGACCGGCTGATCGTCGATCGCGTCGAAGTCGATCTTGGACTCGAGCCGCGCGAACAGGCCTGTGATCTTGGGCAAGCCCGCCAGCTTGCCGTGCGGGATGGCGATCCCATGCCCGACGCCGGTCGTGCCCAGCCGTTCGCGTTCCAGCAGCGTCTCGAAGATCGTGCGTTCCGGAAGGCCGGTCAGCTGCGCTGCGCGCGCGCTCAGATCCTGAAGCAGCTGCTTCTTGCTCTGGGCCTTGAGCGCGGCGACGACACCGGTCTGGGTAACGAGATCGGAAAGATCGGCCATGGGGTGCGATCTGCTCTGCGGGAGGGGGGAAACGCCGGTCATGGGAGCCTGCTGGGACGTTCAGGCGCGCTTAGGATCGAAGGACGGATCGATCCAGCCGATATTGCCGTCGGGTCTACGATAGACGACGTTGAGGCCGCCGTGTCCAGCGTTGCGGAACAGCAGGACAGGAGCGCCCGACAGGTCGAGCCGCGCCACCGCGTCGCCGACCCTGAGCGTGGCGGCCGAGGCCGCCGTCTCGGCGATGATCGCCGGCTCGCCCGCGCCGCCGCCGTCTTCGGCCTCGGTGTACTCGGCGGCGGCGTCGATCACGTAGTACTGGCCGACGGTGTCTTCGGCCGTCGCGCCGCGGGCCTTGTGGTCCTTCAGGCGGCTCTTGTGGCGACGCAGGCGCTTTTCCATGCGATCGGCCGCGAGATCGAAGCTGGCATAGATGTCGCCCGCCCGTGCCTCGGCGAACAGGGTGAGGCCGGCGAAGACGTGCACCGAGGCGGTGCAGGCGAAGCCTTCGCCGTCGCGGGCGAAGGAGACCGTGCCGTCGATCGGCTGGTCGAAATACTTGGCGATGCCGCCCTGCAGCTTGTCCGTGACATGCGTGCGCAGGGCATCGCCGATGTCGATTTGCTGTCCGCTGATCTGGATATGCATGTTCGCTTCGTTTGCTGGGCGTTTCTGCGTCCGCCCGGGCATGATAGTCGCGCCGGAATAGTCTGCCGTCGAGGCCATTCTATACGCCCCCAGCGATCAAGGGGCGTCCTGATAGGCGCGTCCTGCCGTCAAGTCAACCGGAGCGGAAAACCCAGGCAAATGCCCGCCTTCGCGGCGGCCGGCAGCCGCGAATGTCAGGCGGCGGCGAGCTTCTGGCGGCGGCGCTCGACCGAGGAGGGGATGCGCATCGCCTCGCGATACTTGGCGACCGTGCGCCGGGCGATCTCGATGCCGCCCTCTTTCAGAATTTCCACGATCCGGTCGTCGCTCAGAACCTGGTGCGCGCGCTCCTGATCGATGAGGTCGCGGATGCGGTGGCGCACCGACTCGGCCGAGTGCGCATCGCCCCCTTCAGAGGACTGGATCGCCGAGGTGAAGAAGTACTTCAGCTCGAACACGCCGCGCGGGCTGGAGATGTACTTGTTGGAAGTGACGCGGCTCACCGTGGATTCGTGCATCGAGATCGCCTCGGCGACGTTCTTCAGAATCAGCGGCCTGAGATGGCGCACGCCATGGGCGAAGAACGCGTCCTGCTGGCGCACGATCTCGGTCGCCACCTTCAGGATCGTGCGGGCCCGCTGGTCGAGGCTCTTGACCAGCCAGTTGGCGCTCATCATGCACTCGGTGACATAGGCCTTGGCTTCCTTGCCCTTGGGGCCGGCGGTCAGGCGCGCCGCATAGCGGTTGTTGACCAGTACGCGCGGCAGCGTGTCGGTGTTGAGTTCCACCGCCCAGCCGCCCTGCGCCGTCTCGCGCACGAAGACGTCGGGCACGATGGCGGGCGAATCCTCGCCCGTCGCATAGGCAAGGCCGGGCTTCGGGTTCAGCGCCCGGATCTCGGTGATCATCCCGGCGAGGTCTTCCGCATCGCAGCCCGAGACCCGCATCAGGCCCACCAGGTCGCGCCGCGCCAGCATCTCCAGATTGGCGATCACCGCCTGCATCGCCGGATCGTAGCGATCCTTCTCCTTGAGCTGGATGGCGAGGCATTCGGCAAGGCTGCGGGCGCACACGCCCGAGGGCTCGAAGCTCTGCATCTTCGCCAGCACCGCCTCGATCTCGGCGTCGGCTACGCCGAGTCTTTCGGCTGCCTGGCCGAGATCGGTCGGGATGTAGCCGGCATCGTCGACGAGATCGACCAGCCAGCCGGCGATCAGCTTCTGCACCGGGTCGGCGAAGGCGGTCTGGACCTGCTCGGCGAGGTGATCGCGCAGCGTCGTCTCGCGGGTCAGCAGGGCTTCCAGATCGGCCGCCTCGCCGTCGAAGCCGCCGCCCGCCCCGGCGCGGGACCAGTCGACCGCGCCGCCGCCGGCGTCGGGATCGCCGCGCTCGGCGGCATCGGCCCGCGACTCGTCCGCGTAGACGTTCTCAAAGCCGTTATCGAGCGCCGTCTCGGCGGCGACGCCGTGCTCCAGCGCCTGGTCGAGCCGTTCGACCGGCGTCTCGGCGGCGACCGGCGCCGCATCGCGTTCGTCCTCGCGCCCGCCGCCCGGCGCTTCGCGTTCCAGCAGCGGATTGCGCTCCAGCTCGTCCTCGACATAGGACTGGAGTTCCAGATTGGAGAGCTGCAGCAGCTTGATCGCCTGCTGCAGCTGCGGCGTCATGACCAGCGCCTGGCCCTGCCGGATCTCCAGCCGTTGCCCGATCGCCATGCCCCCGAACGCCCCCGTCCTGCCGCTACAAGGTGAATCTGTCGCCGAGATAGACCCGGCGCACGTCGCGATCGCCGACGATCTCGGCGGGCGTGCCTTCCATCAGCACGCGTCCGTCATGGATGATCGAGGCGCGGTCGATGATGTCGAGCGTCTCGCGAACGTTGTGGTCGGTGATCAGCACCCCGATGCCGCGATTCTTCAGATGCGTGACGAGCGAGCGGATCTCGCCGACCGCGATCGGGTCGATGCCCGCGAAGGGCTCGTCGAGCAGGATGTAGCTGGGGGCGCTGGCCAGCGCCCGGGCGATCTCGACCCGGCGCCGCTCGCCGCCCGAAAGCGCGATGGCCGGGGTGCGCGCCAGATGCTCGACGCCGAATTCGGCCAGCAATTCCTGGGTGAGCTGGCGGGCCCGGGCCGGGTTCTTCTCGCTGAGCTCGGCCACCGCCATGACGTTGTCCTCGACCGAGAGGCCGCGGAAGATCGAGGCTTCCTGGGGCAGATAGCCGAGGCCGAGCCGGGCGCGCCGGTACATCGGCATCGCCGTGACATCGACGCCGTCCAGCTCGATCGTGCCGTAGTCGACCGGGATCAGCCCCATGATCATGTAGAAGGTCGTGGTCTTGCCCGCCCCGTTGGGGCCGAGCAGGCCCACCGACTCGCCGCGCCGGACCTCAAGGCTGACGCCGCGCACCACGGGGCGCTTGCGGAAGCTCTTGCCGATCCGCTTGACCACGAGTCCGCCCGTCCCCTGCACCACGGTGGGCGAGAGGCCGCCGGTCGGTTTGGTCGGGCTTTCCGGGGCATTCGAGGTCATGTCGGGGTCCATGAGACAGGGTGGCCGCTTAAGATTGGGTGAAGGCCTGGCCGGTTGGCGCGGTTCTTGCCCTGATCCTTAACGGCGCCATGTTGGCCATTCCGTCGGAGCGCGCAAGCGACGAATGTTGCAGCTGCGTAAAGCCCGGCCCGGGCAGGATTGAACCCCGCCAGAGGCCTCGCGCCGCCTTGGCGCGCCGGACGGTTCAATTGCCCGCTCCGCCGGGAAACCGGCGGCTTCGCGCGGCCGGACCCAGCCATTGAACCGGCCCGTCCGATTTGAACCTCGATTTTCGCGTAAATCGCGCCGCGCGGCGCGCACCCGTTCAATGCCGCGCACGGCGGGGCGAACGAGCGGGGCGGCGGGCACCGATCTGCGGCCATCGGGCTTTCTCCCTTCGCCGCCGATCATAGCCCAAACCGGAGAATATGACAATATTCCCATTTCCCGGCCGCCGGCCTCTTGTGCGGTGAGGCGCGCGAAAGGCCGGACGGTCTACTGGCCCTTGGCGGTGCCGGGGTCGAGCACGCCATCGACCCGGCCGCTGGCCGAGCCCTTGGCGGTGAGCGTGGCGGTGCCGGCCTTGAGATCGACGAAGAGTTCGGTGCCGCGCAGCGTGTTGCCGCCCTGGGTCAGCACCACGGTGCCGGTCAGGCGGATCGTCCGCGCCGCGATGTCGTAGACGGCAAGCGGCGCGGTCGCGGTCGCGTCGCGCGAGGTGACGACGACATCGCCGGAGGCGGTCACCCGCACCAGCTTGGCCTTCGGCGCCTCGGCCAGAACCTTGTCGGCCCGCAGCACCATCTCGCCCTGCTCGACCCGGACCGCGCCCTCGTAGGTGATGGTCTCGGCGTTGAAATCGGCCTGCTGGGTCTCCGCGCTGACGGCGATCGGCTTGTCGGAATCGTCCCCCAATCCGGCGAACGGGGCCTTGCTTTCGGCGGCGAGCGCGAGCTGCGCGCTCGCGAGGGCGAGAAGTCCGGCAAAGAGCGCGCCGCGGATCATGGGGTCTTGTCCTTGCTGCCGGGGTCGGCGGCCTTCGCCGCCGCCGGATCGAAAACCGAGGTGACGCCGCCGGTGAAGGTCACCTGCTTCACCGATTTCTCGATGCGAAAGCCCGCCGCCTCGATCGTGCCCATCGGCCCCGTCACCCTGACCGGCGCGTCGCCGGTGAAGATGCCGGTCTTCATGTTGCCGCCGGCCCGCTCGGTCTCGAAGCGATAGACATCGCCGAGTTCGATGACGACGCCGCCCGATACCGCCGTCGCCCCGGTTTCGGGGTGCAGCGTGCCGGACCGCGCGGCCAGCGTCATCACCCCGTCCTCGAGTTCGACCCGTGCGGCGACCTCGGTCAGTTCCACATGGCCCTCGCGGGTCTGCACCGCCTCGGCGGCGACGACCTCGTAGGGCTTGCCGTTGTCGCCCGTGCCCTTCAGCACCGGGGCGTGCATCTCGATCCCCGGCGTGCCGGTGCCCGCGACGTGTTCGTCGGGGCGCTGGTTGAGGGCGAGGCTGATGAAGATCGCGGCGGCCGAAACGGCGGCGAGCAGGGGCAGCGCGATCTTCAGCCGCGAGACGCGGCGGCGATGGCGCTCCGCCTCGGCGAAGCGGCGCTCGCTCTGGCCGGCGCGGGCGGCAAGGCCTTCGAGCCGCGGCGCGGCGCCGCTCTCGCCGGTCATGCGAGGCCCGCCTTCAGGCAATCGTGGATATGGATGAGGCCGGCCGGGCGGCCGGCCGCATCGACGACGAAGAGCGAGGTGATCTGGTGCGCCTGCAGCCGGGCCAGCGCCTCGGAGGCGAGCGCCGACGCCTCGATCGTCTTGGGCGCGCGGGTCATCACCGTGCCGACGGCGCGCCCCGCCAGATTTTCCCCGAAGCGGCGGCGCATGTCGCCGTCGGTGACGATGCCGGCAAGCCGGCCCGCCGCATCGACGACGCCGACGCAGCCGAAGCGCTTGGCCGACATCGCGGCGACGGCGTCCTCCATCGGCGCCGCTTCGCCGACCAGCGGGATCTCGGTCCCGCCATGCATCAGGTCGGCGACGGTCAGCAGCGCCTGGCCGAGCGAGCCCCCTGGGTGGAACACCTTGTACTGGTCGCGGTCGAAGCCGCGCCGCTCCATCAGCGCGACGGCCAGCGCATCGCCCAGCGCCAGCATCATCGTGGTCGAGGTGGTGGGCGCGAGGCCCATCGGGCAGGCCTCCTCGGCCGGCGGCAGCAGCAGCGCCACGTCGGCCGCCTTGAGCAGCGTGCTGCCGGGCCGTGAGGCGACGCCGATCAGCGGGATCTTCTGCCGCCGCGTATGGACGATCATGTCGGCAAGCTCGCGCGTCTCGCCGGAGTTCGACAGCATCAGCGCCGCGTCGGCCGCCCCGATCATGCCGAGATCGCCGTGACTGGCCTCGGCCGGATGGACGAACTGGGCCGGCGTGCCGGTCGAGGCGAAGGTGGCGGCGATCTTGGTGGCGACATGGCCGCTCTTGCCCATGCCGCTGACGATGACCCGCCCCCTGACCGCGACGAGCGTCTCGACCGCCGCCGCGAAGGCGCCGTCCAGCGCGTCGCCGAGCGCGCCGAGCGCCGCCGCCTCGATGGCGAGGACGCGGCGCGCGACGGCGAGATCGGTGGCGCTATCGGCCGGCGCAGTCATGGCGCGGAGGCACTCCTGGAAACGGACCCCTCAGATAGTCCGCCGGCGCGCCCCCGTCCATGCCGGGCGGGGGTGGCGCGCGGCCTCAGTTGTGCGCCTCGAGCGTGATGCGGCTGTTCCAGTCGATCCCGGCCGGCGCCGCCCCCGACGCGAAGCTCATGAAGTCGGAGATCGTGATGGCAGGGTCGGCCTTGACGCTGACCGCGATGACGTCCGGCTGCATCACGAAGCCGTAGACCGCCTTCATCAGCGGCATCAGCTTTTCCGGGGCGAGCCCGCCGCCCGCCGACATGGCGGTGGCCTGGGCGAGAAGGTCCTCGTCGCTCAGCGCGGTCTTCGGCGTGCCGTCGGCGTTGACGCCCAGCATTTGCTGGCGCGCCAGCGCCATCTGCGGTTCGAGCCTGGCCATCAGGCCGGTGTCGTCGAAGGCCGCCGCGAAGCCGCTGTAGCCGATATTGGCGAGCGGGCCGGCCGGATCGCTCATCGCCGCCGCCGTCGCGGCCTCGGCCGCCGCCGGGTCGAGCAGCATCTTGGCGCCGTTCTCGCGGGCCCAGTCGACATAGGCCGGCGTCACGTTGGCGAGGTCGCTGGAGAAGTCGAAGTCGAAGGCGTCGGCGATATCGAGCGAACCGGACTGGCTCCACGTTCCGCTGGCGAAGTCGAGCCGCGAGTCGATGTCCATCGCGATGTCGAGCGTCTGGTAGCCGAGACCCTGGATCTGGCCGGCCATCATGACGAGGCCCATGCCGAGCGAGGCGCCGGCCGGAACCTGGCCGAGCGTCTGGCCGGCGGTCATCAGGCCGGCGAGGTCGGCCTTGATGTTGCTGAAGCGGCCGCTCAGCGCCGTCACGTAGCCGTTCTCGACGGTGTAGGAGGACACCTCGAAATCACCGAGCGGGATTTCGGAGAGACCGAGATTGCGGCCCGCGAGGTCGACCTTGATGCCCCGCGCGATGAAGCCCGACCCGGTCTCCTCGACCGCCGTCCAGGCGAGCAGGCCCTGCGGCACGCCGTAGAGCGTCATCAGTTCGGCGAAGCGGGCCTCGGCGGTGTCCTGCGCCATCGCGGCGGGCGCGAGGGCCGGCGCGACCAGCGCCGCCGGGGCGGCCAGCGCGGCGCCGAGCGCCAGGGCGGAAACGGTGCGTTTGAACAGGTTCATGGTCCTCAGCCTCGTGGGTGGGGTTGGGGGGCGGTACTCACAGGAGAAATGCGCCGACATGATGGCCGCCGCGGGCGGGCGCCGCCGCGCCTCAGGCGCCGCGCGCGCGCCGCGCGAGGAGGACGTCGATCAGGAAGCTAAGCAGCACATAGACGACGAAAAGGTAAAATCCGGAACGCAAAGTGGTGACGGTTTCGACCGCCGCGGGACCCGGGTTGTCGCCCTGGCCGATGGTCGAGGCCGCCATGACCGATACGATGATCGAGACCGCGAAGATGTCGACCATCGCGAAGCGCCCGACGAATTGCAGCACGTCGGCCATCCGCCGTCCGCGCGAGCCGGCGCGGCTGGCGAGCAGCAGCGCGACGCCGGCGTTCTTCACCACCGGCAGCAGGACGCCGAAGAAGAACAGCAGGGCGGCGATGACCAGGTAGTTCGTCTCCCACAGCCGCTCCAGCATGGTGACGACGCTGCGGGTCTCGTCGAGGATCGTCATGCTCTGGAACGGCTCGGGGATGAAGGCCGGCAGCTTGGCGGTGACCTGGACGCTGAGCAAAGGCTGGGTCCAGGCGGTGAACAGCAGTGCCACGGCGACCGCGAGCAGCGCCCACAGGGTGGCGGTCGCCGCGGGCGAGCGCAGCGCCGGGGCGGGATCAGTGGGCAAAGAGGTCGCGCTCGCCCTCGCCGTCGCCGGCCCAGCCCGCGAGGTCGAGCGCCGCGCGGGTGGGCAGGAAGGCGAAGCATTGCGCGGCGAGGGCGGTGCGGCCCTCGCGCGCCAGCATGGCGTCGAGGATCGCTTTCACCTTGTGGAGGTGCAGCACGTCGGACGCGGCATAGTCGAGCTGGTCGCGGCTCAGCGTCGCGGCCGCCCAGTCCGAGCTCTGCGAGGCCTTGGAGAGATCGACGCCGACCAGCTCCTTCACCAGATCCTTCAGCCCGTGCTTGTCCGTGTAGGTGCGCGCGAGCTTGGAGGCGATCTTGGTGCAGTAGACGGGCTGGGTGTCGATGCCCAGGTGATGCTTCATCACCGCGATGTCGAAGCGGCCGTAGTGGAAGACCTTCAGCACCTTCGGGTCGGCCAGCAGGGCCTTGAGGCGCGGCGCCTCGTAGACCCCGGGCGCGCCGAACTTGACCAGGTGCGCGTCGCCGTCGCCGGCCGACAGCTGCACCAGGCAGAGCCGGTCGCGGCGCGGCTTGAGGCCGAGCGTTTCGGTGTCGATGGCGACGACCGGCCCGAGGTCGAGCCCTTCGGGCAGGTCGCCGTGATGCAGATGGACCGTCATGACGGCTGCGTGCCGCGCCGGGCGCGCGAAGTCAATGCGGGCCCGTTCGGCGGAGCGCCGCTCAGCGGGCCCGGAGCGCCTGCGCCGCGGCGGCGAACTCGGCCTGCGTAACGGTTCCGTCGCCGTCGGCGTCGAGCCGGTCGAAGCCGGGCGACGGGGCGGCGGCGAATTCGGCGCGGCTGACCTTGCCGTCGCCGTCGGCGTCGGCCCGCGCGAGCATGTCGCCGGCCCCCCCGGCGGTCCCGCCGGCCGCCCGCGCCGGAAGGTCGCCGGCCGAGGCGAAGCCGTCGCCGTCGCGGTCCAGCCGGTCGAACATCCTGGTGCGGAACGCGGCGAACTCGGCCTTCGAGACGGCGCCGTCGCCATCGGCATCGGCTTGGCGCAGGCGCTCCAGCATCTCGCCCGGGTCCCGGCCCTGGGCCGCCGCCGATAGCGCAAGAGATGCTGCGAGCCCGATAGCGGACGCCGTGCGGGCGAAGGATGACATGAGGTGCTCCGTCGATGGGGCGGCCCTGGCCGCGGACGGAAGCGAGGATGACGCGGCGATGTCTCCTGCAGATTGCAGGCCCGGCGCGCCGTGTAACGATTTGTATCGCGAAACCCGGCCGGCCGTCATGCGCCGGAGACTTAGATGGTGCC
>JAEUMK010000070.1 GCA_016792565.1 Alphaproteobacteria bacterium | reverse complement strand
CTGATCAAGTCGCCGAGCGTGATGAAGGGCTACTGGAACAAGGCCGATGCGACCGCCAAGGCGATCGTCGATGGCTGGTTCTACACCGGCGACGCCGGCTTCTTCGACGCCGACGGTTATCTCTTCATCCACGACCGGGTGAAGGACATGATCGTCTCGGGCGGCGAGAACGTCTATCCGGCCGAGGTCGAGAACGCCCTGATGAGCCATCCCGCCATCGCCGACGCCGCGGTCATCGGCGTGCCCGACGAGAAATGGGGCGAGGCGGTCAAGGGGATCGTGGTGCTGAAGGCGGGCGCCGACGCCGGCGCCGACGACATCATCGCCTTCTGCAAGACCCGGATCGCCGGCTACAAGACGCCCAAGACCATCGATTTCGTCGAGGCGCTGCCGCGCAACCCCTCGGGCAAGATCCTGCGCCGCGAGCTGCGCGACCCCTATTGGGCGGGCCGGACGCGGCGGGTGAACTGACGGACCAAGCGAAGGAGCGCGGCCCTGAAGACCATCGCCGACCATCGCTTCTGGCGCAATGTGTGGGCGGTGGTCGCGGCGGTCGCGGTCGTCGTCGGGGTCGGCGCGCTGGTGCTGCCGGAGCATGGCACGGGGGAAAAGCCATTCGTCGCGCTGGCTACGGTGAGTCTCGCGATCGGCGCGGCGTCGCTGATCGGCACCTATCTTCTGAGCAACGCCGTGATTCGTTTCGAGCGGCTGGACGCCGGCGTCGGGGAGCTGGCCCGCTGGTGGATCGATCCGCCGACCTGGCGGCAGTTCGCGGCGGCGGATCGGGCACGCCAGGCGGGGCTGGAGCCGCGCTGGGGCGAGAATGTTCTGATCGTCGCTGAAGAGATCGCCGCGCCGCTGGAAATCGTCGTGTCGCGCGAGGCAGTGCGCGTGGGCGAGGCCTATCACGAGCTGGACCGCGACATCATGCTGGGCACGCGGCTCATGCCGGGCACGCCCGTCATGCTGGAGTTCTATTTCAAGATCATCAAGCCGCGGGGTTTGCCGGTGCCGTTCATCGTGCGCTTTCCGGTCGCGGCCGGAGCCGAGCACAAGGCACAGGCGGCGCTGGCGCATTACAACCAGCCGATCGTGTATGGGCGGTTCGCGAGGGCGATCATGATTCCCGGCCAGGCGGCCCGCCGCAACCCGCGCAAGGCGCGCAACATCGCGCTGCTCGTCGCCGCCGTTGGCGCCGGGATCGCGGCGGTGGCGATCTGGCTGGCCAAGCCCCCAGTCGCGCGCGCCTGGGAAAATCCGGATCCGTATGCCGATCTCATCGCGCTGGGCGTGGGCCTGGGTGCGTTCCTCGCCGTTCCCGCGCTGCTGGTGGCGCTCGTCTCGCACCTGCGGATGCACCGAGCGAGCTGACGCCGAACTGACGCAAGGTTAGGCTTGCGCAGGCCCACAACCGGTGCACCAATCCGGCATTGGCATCAATTAAGGCCGCACCAGCCGGCCGACCGGGAGAATTCGCATGGCCATCAAGCTGCGCAACGGCATCTTTCTCGCACCCTTCCATCCGCTGGACGAGGATCCGACGCTCTGCATCCACCGCGACCTGGAGCTGATCGAGCATCTCGACCGCCTCGGCTATGAGGAAGCCTGGGTCGGCGAGCACCATTCCGCCGGCTTCGAGATCATCGCCAGCCCCGAGGTCTTCATCGCCGCCGCGGCCGAGCGCACCCGCTCGATCAAGCTCGGCACCGGCGTCGTCTCGCTGCCCTATCACTCGCCGCTGACGACCGCGAACCGCATCATCCAGCTCGACCACCAGACGCGCGGCCGCGTGATGTTCGGCGTCGGCCCGGGCCTCCTGCCCTCGGACGCCTTCCAGCTGGGCGTCGATCCCTCGACCCAGCGCGACCGCATGGTCGAGGGGCTGGAGGTGATCCTCAAGCTCTTCGCCGGCGAGCGCGTCACCCACAAGAGCGACTGGTTCAATCTCGACAACGCGATCTGCCAGCTGAGGCCCTATACCTGGCCGCATCCGGAAATCGCCGTCGCCTCGTCGATGACGCCCTCGGGCGGCAAGCTGGCCGGCCGCCACGGCTTCGGCATGCTCTGCGTCGCCGCCACCCAGGCCGGCGGCTATGACGCGCTCGGCGTCAACTGGAAGATCGCCAACGACGTCGCGGCCGAGAACGGCCGCACCATGGATCCCGAGAAGCTGCGCCTCGTCGGCCCGGTGCACATCGCCGAGACCAAGGAGGAGGCGATGGCGAACGTGCGCTACGGCTATCACAAATGGGCGCAGTACTTCGCCAATCTGAGCCCGCTCAACATCAACCAGGATCCCAACGAGGACCCGCTGGAGCGCGGCATCCGCGAGGGCACCATCGTCGTCGGCACGCCCGACGACGCCATCGCCCAGATCCGCCGCCTCCAGGCCAAGCAGGGCGAGTTCGGCGCGTTCCTGCAGCTCGCCCACAACTGGGCCAACTGGGACGCCACCAAGAAGTCCTACGAACTGTGGCAGCGCCACGTGACGCCGGTGATCAACAACGCCAACGTCAACCGCATCGACAGCTACGAGGACGTGCGCCAGCACGGTGCGAGATATATGGGCGCGGCGGTGAACGCGGCCATGGCGACGCTGCAGAAGCACCAGGCCGAGGAAGCGGCCAAGCAGTCCAAGACCGCGGCGGAGTGATCCCATGGACTGGAAGACGCTCGCCATCGTCGCCGGCGTCTTCCTGATCGGCCTGTTGCTCGGCCGGGGCCTCGGGGCGCGCGGCGGCGGCGGGAGCGATACGCGGCCCGCCGCTCCGGCCCGGCCGGCCGCGCCGGCCCAAGGCGGCCTCAGGGGACTTGAGTCCGGCACGCATGGCGTCCGCCTGCTCGACGGCGGTCCCAACAAGATCGCCGTCATCAAGGAACTGCGCGCGCTGACGGGGCTCGGCCTGAAGGAAACCAAGGACCTGGTGGAGGCCGCGCCCTGCCTCGTCATCGCCCATGTCTCGCGCGAGTCGGCCGAGCGGGCCGCCGATCTGCTGCGCAACGCGGGCGCGCGGGCCGAGACCGGCTGACGCCGTCAGAGCCGCTTCAGCCGATCGGCGAGCGCCGCGGCATTGACGGTCAGCGGCTTGTGCGGCCGCGACCAGTCGGCGTCGGCGGCGCGCGCCTCGAAGATCGCGTAGTCGAGCCCGGCCGAGCCGAAAAGGTTCATGTGGGCGAACATCCAGTGCGGCTCGGACTCGATGTCGACGACCAGCGTGCCGGGATGGCAGAAGACCGTGTTGAAAAGCGCCGACCCCGCCGCGCCGACGACGATCGAGGCCGACGAGAAGCAGGCGATCTGCGCCCGCATCGACATCGTGTGGGGCCGCACCTCCTCGAAGCCGAGGGCAGCGAGCCGCTCCACAACCTCCGCCTCGTTGAGCATCGGGCGCGGCGTCCGGCCGCCGGGACCCCAGCCGCGGCGCGAGACATAGAGGCGCCGTCCCGCCGGCGGGACGCCGTAGCGGCGGCGCAGATCGGCGAAGACGGCGCGCGCGGCGTCGTCGAGCAGGCCATGCGTCGTCCGCATCGAGGGAATGACGGCGTGTTCCAGCGCATAGGCAAGGCCCGGCTTCTGCATCGTCAGGCGCCCCAGGGGAACCCCGGCCAGCGCGAGCAGGTCGCGCATGCTGCGCGTCAGCGGCGGCGCGAGCACGGCGCCGTCTTCCGGCCAGGCCGGGAGCGTTGCGAGCTTGGGAACGACGCGGAAGAGGAAGGCGCCGTAATTGCCGCCTTCCAGCGCGCAGAGCGAGACGACCGTGCCGCCCAGGCGCCGGACAGGCCGGTCGCGGCCGGCGAGCGCGAACGTCCCTGACGCCTCGCCGGCCGAGAGCCCGAGATATTCGTTCTGAAAGGCGTCGCCTTCCATCAGGTGTGCGGCGTAGCGCTCGAACTCGCCGTCCTGAAGATAGGCGTCGTCGCCGAACCACCGCCCGTCAGCGGTCACATAACTGCGCGAGCCGATCTGGGTAACGCCGCTCGCGCGGATCACGAAGGCGGGCGGTGACGGCAATGTGATGGGGCCCGCGTCGGCAAGCAGGCCGGCGCCGTCGGGGTCGTCATGGAAGACGGGGGCCGGCCGCGTGGCGGTGCGCGGCACGTCGGGCGGCTCGACGAAAACCCCGGGCGGACCCGGCCGCCAGAGATCCCCGGCAGCGAGGCGATCGAGCGACAAAGGCGGGCAATAACGGACGCTTGCGGGCAGGACGGGGCGGGCGGCGCGGCCCGGGAACAGGCCTGCAAGGCGGCGGGACGCCGTCATCCGCGCGCCGTCCGGGCGACATAGCGGGAACGGCTCGGCCTCGTGTCGCGGCGCGTCGGCATGGGAGGGGGAAACTCGCAACGGCCGCGCACCCTGTCAATCGAACGGCCCGCCCCGCTTGCCGCACCTTCGATCCCGGGCATAGCCTTCCGCCAGACCGATCTGGGAGAGCCCGATGCTGACTCGCCGTACCCTTCTCGCCTCCGCCGGCAGCGCCGCCGTCGCCGGACTGCTGAGCCGTTCCGCCTTCGCCAACCCCCCGCCGCCCGACGGCCTGATCGCGGCGCCGCCGGTCGCCCGCATCGAGCCGGTCACCGAGACCTTCTTCGGCACCGCCGTCACTGACAATTATCGCTGGATGGAGAACGCCAAGGACCCGGACTGGGAGCCCTTCATGCGCGGCCAGTCCGACTATGCCCGGGCCCGGCTCGACGCCATTGCCGGCAACGCCGCGATGCAGGCGCGCGTTTCGGAGCTCTCGGGAGACCTCGAGATCGTCGGCGGCATCCAGGTCTGCGGCGATCTGGTCTTCGTCAACAAGCGCCCGGCGGGAGCGGACAATTTCCTGCTCGCGGTGCGCGAGGGGATCGACGGCGCCGAGCGCGTGCTGATCGATCCGGTCAAGCTGACCGAGGGCGAGGTGCACTATTCGCTCGACTACTGGTCGGCCTCGCCGTCCGGCAGCCATGTCGCCTATGGCCTCTCCAAGCAGGGTTCGGAGGATTCGGTCCTGCACGTCATGGAGGTCGCGAGCGGCGCGATCCTGCCCGAGCGGATCGACCGGGCGCAGTACGCCAATATCTCGTGGCTGCCGGACGGCAGCGGCTTCTTCTTCAACCGCCTCGCCGAAGGCGCGGCGAAGGGATCGACCGACTACTACAAGAACTCGGTCTGCTGGCTGCACCGGCTGAACACCGATGCCTCGGCCGACGTCCGGGCGATGTCGCGCGGCCAGTTCCCCGACGTGGAGGTCAGCGAGATCGAGTTCCCCGGCATCGCCGCCCAGCCGGGATCGGACATCGCGATCGCCGGCCTCTTCGCCGGCGTGCAGAACGAGATCACGCTCTACGTCAACACGCTGGCCAACGCGGTGTCCGGCCAGGGCGGCTGGCAGAAGATCTGCGCGCCGGAAGACAAGGTGACCGGTTTCGCCTTCCGCGGCGACGACATCTATCTGGTCACCTATGCCGGCGCGTCGCGCTATCGCGGCCTGCACTTGAAGGCCGCCGCACCCGCCGTCGCCGGCGCCGCCGAAATCGTGCCCGAGGCCGAGGCGGTGCTGCAGGGCATGCTCGCCGCCAAGGACGCGATCTATCTGCAGTATCTCGACGGCGGCGTCGCCCGGCTGAAGAAGCTGACCGAGGGCGGCGTCGGCGAGGTCGCCCTGCCTTTCGACGGCGCCTTCGGCGGCGTCGTGGCCGACCCCGGACGCGAGGGCGTCTTCGTCAATCTGCAGAGCTGGGTCGTGCCCGCGACCATCTTCCAGATATCCGCCGATGGCGCGGCGCGCGAGACGGCGCTGGTCGCCAAGCCGCCGATCGACGTCGCCGGCTACACCTCGGAACGGCTGTTCGCGACCGCCAGGGACGGCACCAAGGTGCCGGTCTCGATCGTCTACAGGAAGGACCTTCCCAAGGACGGCAGCGCGCCGGTCTTCCTGCAGGCCTATGGCAGCTACGGCATCAATTCCGAACCCTTCTTCGGGCCGCGCTACATCGCCTGGATGGAGCGCGGCGGCATCTGGGCGACGGCCAATGTGCGCGGCGGCGGCGAGTACGGCCGCGACTGGCACGAACAGGGCCGCCTGCTGAACAAGCCCAACACCTGGGGCGACATGATCGCCTGCGCCGAGCACCTGATCGCCGAAGGCTGGACCGGCGCGGCGCGGATCGCCATCAACGGCGGATCGGCCGGCGGCATCACGGTCGGCCGCTCGCTGACCGACCGGCCCGATCTGTTCAGCGCGGTCATCAGCCAGGTCGGCGTGTCGAACAATCTGCGCGCCGAGTTCGGCCAGAACGGTCCGCCCAACATCCCCGAGTTCGGCTCCGTCACCACCGAGGACGGCTTCAAAGGCCTCTATGCGATGGACTCGACCCAGCACGTGAAGGCGGGAACCGCCTATCCCGGCGTGCTGCTGACCACCGGCATGACCGATCCGCGCGTCGATCCCTGGCACGCCGCCAAGATGACCGCCCACCTGCAGGCGGCGACCTCGTCGGGCAGGGCGGTGCTGCTGCGCGTCGACTACGACGCCGGCCACGGCCTCGGCAGCACCCGCGCCCAGCGCGACCGCGAATGGGCCGACTGCTTCAGCTTCGCGCTCTGGCAGGCCGGCGACCCGGCCTTCCAGCCCGCCTAGACCGGAGCGCCGGCGGCATCGAGCGCCGCGATGTCGCCGGGCGCCAGCTTCACCGCGGCCGCCCCGGCGATGTCCCGCATCTGGCCGACGCTGGTGGCGCTGGCGATCGGCGCGGTGACGCCGGGCCGCGCCATCAGCCACGCCAGCGCGACCTGCGCCGGCGTCGCGCCGTGGCGATCGGCGACCGCATCAAGGGCCGCGAGGATCGCCAGGCCGCGCGGATTGAGGAAGCGTTTCATGCCGCCGCCGCGCGGGCTCTTGCCGAAATCGGCCTCCGAACGGTACTTGCCGGTCAGGAAGCCGCTCGCCAGCGCGAAATAGGGAATGACGCCGAGGCCTTCGCGGACGCACAGATCCTCGAACGCCCCTTCGTAGAGGCCGCGCTCGTAGAGATTGTAGTGCGGCTGCACGACGCTGTAGCGGGCGCGGCCGGCCGCCTCGCCCGCCTTCAGCGCCGCTTCGAGGCCGGCCGCGTCGTAGTTGGAGCCGCCGACCGCGCGCACCTTGCCGGAATCGACCAGCGCACGATGCGCCTCCAGCGTCTCCTCGATCGGCGTGGCCGGATCGGGGAAGTGCGAGAAATAGAGATCGATGCGGTCGGTCTGGAGCCGCTTCAGCGAGGCCTCGGCCCCGGCGAGGATATGGGCGCGGCCGAGGCCCTTGCCGCCCGCGCCCATGTCCTGCCCGACCTTGGTGATGAGGACGACGCGGTCGCGGGTGCCGCGCGCCTTCATCCATTTGCCGATCACGGTTTCGGACTCGCCGCCGCTGTGCCCCGGCGCCCAGCGCGAATAGACGTCCGCCGTGTCGATGGCGTTGAAGCCGGCGTCGAGAAAGGCGTCGAGCACCGCGAACGAGGCCGCCTCGTCCGCGGTCCAGCCGAAGACGTTGCCGCCGAGCACCAGCGGGGCGATCGTGAGGCCCGACGAGCCGAGCGCGCGCATGTCCATGTCGGCCTCCGCCCTCAGCGTTGCAGGATCGAGCGGGCGCCCTCGACCGCCTTCTTCGCGGCATCGCCGTCGGTGTCCTTGGCGATGTCCCGCGCCGCCGGCACCTTGAGTCCGCGCTGCACGGCCTCGCGCGCCTCGATCGCCGCCAGCCAGCGCAGCAGATGGTCGAGGCCCTCGACGTTGACGCCCGACCAGGGATGGATGCGCACCCACGAGAAATTCGCGATGTCGGCGATCGAATAGTCGCCGGCCAGATACTCGTTGTCCTTCAGATGCCCGTCGAGCACCTCGAACAGGCGGCGGCTCTCGTTGCGGTAGCGGTCGATCGCCGGCTGGTAGACCTCGTGCCAGTAGCGGCCGAAGACATTGGCCTGGCCCATCATCGGGCCGACGCCGCCCATCTGGAACATCAGCCACTGGATGACCCGGCTGCGGCCCTTGGCGCCGGCGGGCATCAGCGCGCCCGCCTTCTCGGCGAGATAGATCATGATCGCCCCGGACTCGAAGACCGGGAAGTCGCTGGCCTCGTGATCGACGATCGCCGGAATGCGCCCGTTGGGATTGATCTTCAGGAACCAGGGTTCCTTCTGCTCCATCTTCTGCATGTTGACGGGCACCGTGTCGTAGGCGAGGCCCAGCTCCTCCAGCACGATGGAGGCCTTCCAGCCATTGGGCGTGGCGGCGGTGTAGAGCGTGATCGGAGCGGTCATGCGGGTTCCGGAATTCGTGGAGGGGACGGCGTCAGAGCCTGATCTCGCCGCTCAGCATCCTGGCATGGGTGGCGGCGTCGAGCGGCTTGTAGCTCTTGCTCTCGGGGTCGAGCCAGAACATCGGATCGGCGACCGTCGCGGGATCGAAGCCTTCCTTCACCAGTTCCACCTTGCGGTGCTTGAAGGTGCCGGTGATCTCCATCTCGTTCTGCAGCAGGCGGATGATGAGGGGGCGCGCATAGGCCGCAAGCTGATTCTCCAGATGGGCGGCGAGGCCGGCCAGATCGAGATCCGGACCGGCGACGATCGCCGCCATGCCGGCCCGGCCGTCGAGGTCGCCGACCTTCACGCCGTAGACGTTGGCTTCCTTGATGCCGGGATAGACCGAGAGCGCCTCGGCGACTTCCGACGTCGCGACGTTCTCGCCCTTCCAGCGGAAGGTGTCGCCGATCCGGTCGACGAAATAGAAATAGCCCTGCGCGTCGCGCCTGAGCAGATCGCCGGTGCGGAAGAAGAGGTCGCCCTTGGCGAAGACGTCGCGCAAGAGCTTCTTCTCGGTGTCGGAGCCCTTGGAGTAGCCGTCGAAGCGGGTGCGCGGCTCGTTCGGATCGATGCGGCCGATCGCCTCGCCCGCCTCGCCCGGCGCGCACTCGATGCAGAAGCCGGTCGCCGGATCGCGCACCGGCTGCTCGGTCTCGATGTCGAACTTCACGATGTAGACCGGCAGCTTCTTGCGGGCGTAGTTCGGGATGCGGCCGACCGCGCCGGTCTTGCCGTCGGTATTGAGCAGCGCGACGTTGCCTTCGGTCGCGCCATAGAACTCGACGATCTTCGGAATTCTGAAGCGACTCTGGAAGGCCGGCCAGATTTCGGGCCTGAGCCCGTTGCCGATCACCAGGCGCAGCGAATGCGCGGTCTCCTGCGGATGCGGCGGCGCGTTGAGGAGATAGCGGCAAAGCTCGCCGATATACTGGAAGAGCGTCGGCTTGTACTTGGCGCAGTCCTCCCAGAAATGGCTCGCCGAGAACTTGCGCCTGAGCACCACCGAGCCGCCCGCCATGAACACCGTGCCCAGCGCGCAGATGCCGCCGGCCGAGTGATAGAGCGGCAGCACGTCGTACATGACGTCCTTGGCCGTCGCGCCCACCGAGACGGAAAAGGCCTGCATCATGACCTGCATGCGCACATGGGTGATGACGGCCGCCTTGGGCAGGCCCGTCGTGCCGGAGGTATAGATGTAGAGCGCCTTGTCGCTGCCGACGAGGCCCTCGCGGAACGGCCGCGGGATCGGTGCGGGGCTCATCTGCGCCAGCGCGGCGTCGAGATCGGCGGCGCCTTCCACCGCCCCGCCGCTCGCCCAGACGATCATCGGCGTTTCGATGCGGGGCACGGCCGCGCGATTGTGCTCGGCCAGCGCCGCATCGAGGATGAGATGGCGGGCGCCCGAGATGTTGAGCGAATGGGCGAGCGGCGCGGCCGTCTGATGCGTGTTGATGAGCGCCCCGATCGCCCCGATCTTGACGAGGCCGAACCAGGCCATGATGAACTCCGGCCGGTTCTCCATCAGGATGGCGACCGCATCGCCCTTGCCGACGCCCTGCGCCATCGCCCAGCGCGCGAAGCGCGCCGCGCCCTGGTCGAGCTCCTTCCAGGAAATCACCCGGTCCTCGAAATGGATGGCAGGCGCATCCGGCGTCTCGTGCACCCAGCGCTCCAGCGCGTCGGCGACCGTCACCGTGCTGTCGGGCGTGAGTTCCTTCACCCGCCGGCTGAGGCGAATGCCCATGCGCAGAAAATTGAACTCGCGCACGATCGCGTCGAAAGCGCCCATGTCGATCCGCCCCTTCCCCAAGCCGCCGCGAGCGGCGGCAATCCACCGTCGAGCACATGAAGCCGGGACCGTGCCCCGGCGTCAAGAAACGGTCAGTTCGCGGGCGGCGGCGCGACCTTGCCGCGGAGATTGGCGATGACCGCAGCCGCCTCGACCGCTTCCGGATTGGCCGCGGCCTGCGCGGCCGTCAGCATGGCGATGTCGGCATAGGCGACATAGCGGCGGTCGTCGAAGTCGGAGGCGAAGCGGCCATAGGGGTACCAGAACGGGTCGTACCAGGCGTAGCGGCCGCGATAGCTGTAATAGGGGAAGAAGAACGGATCGACGAGGACCGGGCCGGCCGAGCGCGTGCGCTCCTGTTCGGTCTCGCGCTTGTCGATGACGAAGTGCGTGAAGCCGGCCGCCTGGGTGACTTCCGCGGCCCGCAGCATCAGCGCGTCCTCGACCCGGGAGCGGGTGGTCGTCCGCCGTCCGGTGAAGGTCACCCGGTAATGGGTGTCGTCGAGCCGCTGTTCGGCATAGCCGGAGCCGCGCTCGCTCGCCTGCGGACCGTAGAGCGGCGTCGATGTGCATGCCCCGAGCATCACTGTCAGCGCGGCTGCCGCCGCGAGGCCTGTCCAACGGATCGTCATATCGACCTCTCCTCCTGTTCGCCCCCGCCTCGGGACTATCGTCGCTCCGGCGCCGTTTCGCCAGTCCGGGGCGCCGCCGGGCGGGGAAAATATTGCTTAAGGGGTCTCTGCTAGGCTTGCGGTCCGTTCCGTCCAGCGACCGCCCCATGCCCCGACTCGCCCGCCTCGTCTGCCTGACCGCGCCGCTCCTGCTCGCCGCCTGCTCCTCGACGCCAGACTTCGACGGCGGCTTCGCCGATCCGCGGGTCGTCGACGACCAGGTGGAGTGCGTGCCCTTCGCGCGGGCCCAGTCGGGGGTCGAGATCTACGGCGACGCCCACACCTGGTGGGCCAAGGCCGACGGGCTCTACGACCGCGAGGACGAGCCGGAGGAAGGCGCCGTCATGGTATTGCGCGGCTACAAGCGATCGGATCGCGGCCATGTCGCGGTGGTGCGGCGCCTCGTTTCCGACCGCGAGATCGTCATCGATCACGCCAACTGGCTGAACGACGGCAAGGTCTATCTCGACCAGCCGGTGCTGGACGTTTCGCCCGCCAATGACTGGTCGGCGGTCCGCGTCTGGTACGCCCCCGGCGGCCAGTATGGCGCCCGCGTCTATACGGTGCAGGGATTCATCATGGCGCCCGATCGCTTCGCAGGTGCACAAAGCCATCGCTACTGAACGTGGAAACCTTAATATCTGCAAGGCGTTAGGGGCTTCTTAACTAAAAAGGTTCCCCTGCGATATCAGGCGCTTAGAGCGCGAGTTCTATTTCCGTTCGTAACATTACGCGAACTTTAAGTTGACGCCCCCGCCACCCGGTATTTACCCCTTTCGCCCAGGGACAATAGTTGGTCGGGGCAGAGTTCATGACGGCACGAGGCCTTCTCGCGCGCACAACCATCCTGTGCGCGGTGACCGCTCTGACCGCCTGCACGACCGCCAACCACACGGCACGGCATGCCGGCAATACGCCGGTCGAGACCGCCGCCTTCGTCCAGCCCCAGATCACCCCGGCCTCCGCCGCGCTCGCCGAAGTCACCAGCGCGCTCAGCCTGACCGTCCGCCAGATCAACGTGACGACGCCGCCGAGCGACCGTCTGCTGGCCTCGGCCGACATCCAGCCGCGCACGGTGTGGATCAACCGCAACCTGCAGTGCGTGCCCTTCGCCCGCGAGCGCTCGGGCGTGGCGATCCGCGGCAACGCCAATACCTGGTGGAAGCAGGCCTCGGGCGACTTCGTCCGCATCAAGGCCCCGGCCGTCGGCTCGGTCATCGTCATGCAGACCCGCCGCGGCCATGTCGGCGTGGTCACGAAGATCGTCGACAGCCGTCACATCGTCATCGATCACGCCAACTGGCTGAGCAACGGCCAGATCTATCTCGACCAGCCGGTGCTCGACGTCTCGGCCAACAACGACTGGTCGAAGGTCGTCGTCTGGCATCCCAATCTGGGCAAGTTCGGCAAGCGCGCCCTCGCCGTCTCGGGCTTCATCGTCGATGCGCCGGCCAACGGCAACGCGACGGTCTTCGCCAGCCTCGAAAGCGTGCCGTCCGCGCTGAGCGCCAACGTCCAGTTCGCCGCCGCGCTGCCCGCCGCCTCAAAGCCCGCGCCGCTGCCCGAAACCGCCCCCGCCGCGCCCGTCGAAGCGCCGGTCCTGGTCGCCGAAGTCCGCGCGCCGGTGACCCCGATGGCCAAGCCGGGCTCGATCGAACTGCGCAGCGCCCCAGCCGAGGAGCCCGCCGCGGCGCCGGTCGCCGTCGCCGAGGCGAAGCCGGTCTATGTCGACACCATCGTTCCCGGCGCCAAGCCCGGCACGCTGGGCGCGCCGGCGGCGGCCCCCGTGGCGGTCGCCGACGCCGGGCCCGCGATGGTCGATACGATCGTGCCCGGTGCGAAGCCGATCAATCTGGGCGCGACCGCCGTCGCCGTCGTCGCCAGGGGCGAGACCGGCGCCGAAGCGACCACCGTCGAGGCCGCCTTCGTGCCGGCCGGCAAGCCGGCCAGCGTCGCCGCCTTCCGCTGATCCGGCTTCAACGAGACTGACCGGCGCTCGCGAGCCACACGGCCGCGAGCGCCGCCGTTTCGGGCACACGCCAGCCGTCCACGGTGACGAAGCGTCCGGCCGCCCGGTCGCGAGCCACCGCCGCGTCGTAGCCGTCCGGGGCGAGCTTCGCCTCCAGCCGCGCTTCCAGCCCCTGGTCCATCCCTTCGCCCACGATTCGCGCGCCCAGCGCCCGCAGCGCCGCCGCCTGCGGCAGGCTGGCGAGCGCCGCCAGCGACGCGCCGGCCGCGGTGCGCCAGAACGCCCAGCGCGGCCAGGTTCCGGCTGCCGTCCCGCCGAGCGCCGCCAGCGCCGAGAGGCCGAGCGTGCGCCGCGTAACGCGCCAGGAGCGGTCGGTCGGGCCGCTCATGGCGCGAACGCCTTCTTCAGCCGGTCGGCGAGGCGCAGGGCCAGCGCCACGATGGTCAGCGTCGGGTTCGCCGCCCCCGGCGTCGTGAACAGCGAGGAACCGGCGATCCAGAGATTGGCCATGCCGTGCACCCGGCCATCGCCGTCGCAGACCGAGACGCGGGGATCGTCGCCCATCCGCGTCGTCCCCATGTGGTGGTGGCCCCAGGACGTGTCGGCCCGGTAGCGGGCGCGCGCCTCGGGGTCGATGCGGATGACCGCCGTGCCGGCCGCCGCGAAGGCGCGGCCCAGATCCTCAAGATTGGCGAGATAGTCGTCGAGGTCGGCATCGCTCAGCCGCCAATCGAGCTTGATGCGGCGGCCGCCGAAGCGGTCGCGCGCCGCGGTCAGCGTCACGCGGCTGTCGGGATTGGGCCGGGTCTCGAACCCGGCGCTGCGATAGTGCAGCCGCAGCGGCCCGGCGCCCGAAAGCGCCGCGATCGCCGCGCCGGTCGCCTGCGGCCCGAGACGCGCTTCGTCCCAGCGGTCGAAGCCTCCGGTCGCGGGATCGAAGGCGGGGCCGGGTTCGTTGATGGTGACGAGCGTCGAAAGCCGCCCCTTGGCGCGACGGGCCGCGGCGCTCGGCTGGAAGGCGGGACGATAGCGGCGGTTGCCGACACTGGTGTCGCGGAAGGCGAAGGGCGCGCCGGTCGCCGGACCGAGCGCCAGGATCGCCGCAAAGGTCTCGACGATCGGATGCTCGGCGAAACAGCGGCCGACCTGATCGTGGGCGTTGCCGATGCCGCCCGCGACCTGGCTGTCAGCATTGAGCAGGAGCTGCGGATTGGAGAGCCCGCCGCAGGCGGCGACGACATGGCGCACCGCCATGGCGAGCGGCGGCGCGCCGTCGCGCGACAGCACGAGCCCGGTGACGGTCGTGAGATCGTCCGAAAGGCGGATGTCGCTCACCGTCGTGTTGAGCCAGACCGCGACGTCGCTTTGCTCCAGTTCGGCGCGATAGACCTCGCCCATCCGGGTCGGCGGCGAGAACTCGAAGAGCACCGCCTCCATGTCGCCGCCGGGGGCGATGGGCGCTTCGGCCTTCGCCTCGGCGGCGACGGCGGCGAAGTCGTCGTAGCGCGCCGGGCCGAGCTGAAGGATCGACTGGGCCTCGGGATAGAACGGCGCCAGATCGCTCTTGGCGATCGGCCAGCCCGAGAGCGGCACGAAGTCGCGCGGCTCGAAGTCGATCGCGTCCAGTTCGCGGCACCAGCCGCCCCAATGGCCGGTCGTGCCGCCGAACTGGCGCAGCCGCACATAGGCGAGATCGCCGTAATGCTGTTCGCCGAGCGAGCCCGCGCCGAGATCGGCCGCCGCCTCGCTCCACTCCAGGCCGCCGCTCTCGATGAGCGCGATCTTCAGCCCGCGTCCGGCGAGCGCCCGGGCGAGCGTGATGCCCGCCGCGCCCGCCCCGATGATGGCGAGATCGGCGCCGAGCGCGGCGCCGCCGGGCGGCGTGCGGCCATCAAGGAACATGGAGACGCGCCGCCCGAGCGCCGCTAGCGCGCCGCGACGCCGGTGCCGATCGGACAGGCGACGCCGGTGCCGCCGAGCCCGCAATAGCCCTGCGGGTTCTTGTCGAGATATTGCTGATGATAGTCCTCGGCATAGTAGAAGACCGGCGCGGGCAGGATTTCCGTCGTGATAGGCCCGAAGCCGCGCGCCTTCAACGCCGCGCCATAGGCCTCGCGCGCGGCTTCCGCCTCGGCGCGCTGGGCGTCGGTGCAGGCATAGATGCCCGAGCGGTACTGCGTGCCGATGTCGCCGCCCTGGCGCATGCCCTGGGTCGGGTCGTGGTTCTCGAAGAAGACCTTCAGCAGCGCGCCGTAGGACGTGATCTTGGGATCGAACACCACCAGCACGACCTCGTTGTGGCCGGTGAGGCCCGAGCAGACTTCCTCGTAGGTCGGGTTCGGCGTCAGCCCGGCGGCATAGCCGACGGCGGTCGAATAGACCCCCGGCTGCTGCCAGAACTTGCGCTCCGCCCCCCAGAAGCAGCCGAGGCCGAAGAGCGCCGTCTCCAGTCCTGCCGGCCAGGGCCCCTTCAGCGGCCGGCCGAGCACGGTGTGGGCGTCGGCGACGCGCATCTGGCGGTCGGTGCGCCCCGGCAGCGCTTCGCCGGGCGTCGGGAGGTCGAGCTTCTTGCGCTTGGGGCCGAACATGGCGTGCGTCCTTGTCGTTGGCGCGGGGGCTGCGATCAATGTGGCGCTGGCGGCGCGCCAAATCCAGTGGCTCCGGCGCATTCCGGCATCGCCCAAGATGTGCCAAAGGTGAGCGATGCAATCCTCCGGCAGGCAACCGGCCAGCGGCACGGCGAAGTCCGACGAACGGCGCTCGGTCATTCTGGACCGGCTGGCCGACTATGTGCTCGCCAACGGCCTCTCGGCGGCGAGCCTGAGACCGCTCGCCGAGGCGGCCGGCACCAGCGACCGGATGCTGCTCTACTATTTCAAGGACAAGGCGGTGCTGATGTCCGCGACGCTCGGGCGGGTGGCCGAGCGCATGACCGGACTGCTCAATGCGGCGGCGGCGCCTCAGCCGCTGGCGCCGGACGCCTTGCTGGCGCGCCTGCACGGCGTCCTGCTGGACGACAGTCTGTGGCCCTATATGAGCCTGTGGCTGGAGATCGCGAGCCTCGCGGCGCGCAACGATCCGTTCTACCGCGCGCTCGGCGAACAGATCGGGCGGGGGTTCCTCGCCTGGGGCGCAGCGCAGCTCGACAGCCCGAGCCCCGCGCAACGGGCCATCGACGCGGCCCGGCTGCTGGCCATGACCGAGGGCATGGTGCTCCTGAAAAGCCTGGGGCTCGACGATGTCTGCCGGACGGCGCTGTAACCGGCGGACCTAGGCGGACGGCCAGGCCTTCATGATCGTGGCCGCGTCGAAATAGTCGCGCCACAGCGTGATCAGGCCGTCATGGACTTCCAGGACCCCAGCGACGGGAAGCTCGACCCAGCCGGTCGCCAGGCGATGGCGGTCGAGACGCTCCTGGAACACGACCGGACCGGCGGCCAGCTCGCGCCGCACGAGAAACTCGTTTTCCAGCGTCGGCGCGAAGAACGGCTCCAGCACCGCGCGTACGCCAGCCGGCCCGCGGACCTTGGCAAGCGGGACATTGTCGTACTCGCAGTCGTCGGCGATGTAGCGCAGCGCCGTGTCGTAGTCCTTGACCGCCATGGCGTCCATGAAGGCCTTGACGACGGCGCTGGGGGTTGCGGGCCGATCGGACATGAAAGGTTCCTTCCTGTGCTGGAGACGAGGGGTCAGGGGTTGCTGGTGCGGTTCATCGCGAGGCCGAGGGCCAGCGCGACGCCCGCGCCCCAGAGGATCGCCGCGCCCGCGCCGGCGACCTGACCGGCATCCGATCCGTAGAGGGCCGGGAACCAGGCGAGGGCGATGCCGTCGAGGAGAGCCGCGGTCGCGGTCGCGACCGTGACGGCGATGGCGATCTGGTCCGCCCTAAGCCGCGCTGCCGCGCGGGCGATCAAGATGAACGGGTAGGTGCCGGGAACGGTGAGGACATAGAGGGCGACCCGTCCCAGCCCGTCATAGACGCCCATCGGGGCGAGCGCCCGCAGCATCAGCGCGGCGGCGAGCCAGAGCGCGGCTCCGATACCGACGAGTATCGCGATCTGCGTTGTCGTGAGGGGGAGCCGGGAGGTGGCGTTCGACGTGTCGGTGGTCATCGCAGACATATCCATGTAGCGGTTGCTACATGGACAATGGCAAATTGAAGCAGCCGCTACAAGAGGCTGCCGCGCGAATTTGCATGCCCCGATTATATGATATATTATAACATGATGGCCGACGCGCATGCCCATCCGCATCACCACCACCGTCACGCCGCGCCGGCGCGATTCTCGCTGCTGCGCGCCGGGGCGGGGCAGCGTCTCGCCATGACCGGCGCGGCGGCGGTCATGCTCTGGCTCGCCGTCGCCTGGGCGCTGGGCTGGGTCTGAGCCATGGCCGCCGAAGCCCGCCTCGACCTCGACGATCTGACGCTCGGCTATCGCCGCCACCCGGCGGTGCATCATCTCAGCGGCAGCTTCGCCGCCGGCTCGCTGACCGCCGTGACCGGCCCCAACGGAGCGGGCAAGTCGACGCTGCTCAAAGGCATCGCCGGCGAGATCCGGCCGCTGGCGGGGAGTATCCGCCGCGGCGGTATCGCCCGCCGCGACATCGCCTACCTCCCCCAGCTTGCCGAGATCGAGCGCACCTTCCCGATGAGCGTGCTCGACCTCGTGGCGCTGGGCGCGGTGCGCAGCGCCGGGCTTTTCCGCGCCGTCGGCCAGGGCGACATGGCGCGCATCGTCAGGGCGATCGAGACGGTCGGCCTCTCGGGCTTCGAGAACCGTCCCGTGGGGACGCTGTCGGGCGGGCAGCTGCAGCGCGCGCTCTTCGCCCGCGTCCTGGTGCAGGACGCGCGGCTGATCCTGCTGGACGAGCCCTTCGCCGCCATCGATTCCCACACCACCGCCGATCTCGTCGCCATCCTCAAGCGCTGGAGCGGCGAGGGCCGCACGGTGATCGCCGTGCTGCACGACCACGATCTGGCGCGGCGCGACTTCCCCGAGGCGCTGCTGCTGGCCCGCGAATGCGTCGCCTGGGGACCGACCGCCGAGACGCTGAGGCCCGAGCGGCTGCTGGAAGCGCGGCGCATGTGCGAGGCCTTCCACGACGACGCGGCGGTCTGCGCGGCGGGCGAGCGGCGATGATCTACGATCTCCTCATCGCGCCGTTCGAGGACGCGGCGATGCGCCGGGCGCTGGCGGGCTGCATCGCGCTGGCGCTGGGCGGCGCGCCGATCGGCGTCTTCCTGGTGCTGCGGCGCACCGCGCTGATCGGCGACGCGCTGAGCCATGCGATCCTGCCGGGCGTCGCCATCGCTTTCGTCTTCGCCGGGTTCTCGCTGCTGTGGATGACGATCGGCGGCCTCGCCGCCGGTCTCGCCGTGGCGCTGCTGGCCGGGGCGGCCTCGCGCCTCACCCCGCTCGCCGAGGACGCCAGCCTCGCCGCCTTCTTCATCGTCTCGCTCGCCCTCGGCACCCTGCTGGTGGCGACCTTCGGCACCGACGAGGAACTGCTCCACGTCCTCTTCGGCGATCTTCTGGAGATCGCGCCCGAGGCGCTGGTCACCATGGCTGCGATCGCCACCGCTTCAATGGCGGTGCTGGCGCTCGTCTATCGCCCGCTGATCGCCGAGTGCTTCGACCCGAGCTTCCTGAGGGCCGCCGGCCACGCCGGGGCGATCGTCCACGCCGTTTTCCTGTCGCTGGTCGTGCTCAACCTCGTCAGCGGCTTCCAGGCGCTGGGCACGCTGATGTCGATCGGGCTGATGATGCTGCCCGCCATTTCGGCCCGCTTCTGGGCCGACAGCGCGGGCGGCCAGATCGCGGTCGCCGTCGGGCTGACGGTGCTCGCCGCCGTGACCGGCCTCCTCGCCGCCTTCCATGCCGGAACGCCGCCGGAATCCTCGATCGTCCTGACCGCCGGGGTCTTCTATCTGGGCTCGCTCGCCTTCGGGCCGCGCGAGAGCATCGCCGCCCGCCTCGTCCGCCTGAGGCATCTGGAAGCCTGAAGGGCGGCCGGGAACGGCCGGCGCACCTTGCGGCCGGACGCCCCGTTCCATAAGTCAGGCGTCCAAGGACCCTCGCGGACGACCCATGACCCAGCCCAGCGCCATTCCCGTCACCGTGCTCACCGGCTATCTCGGAGCCGGCAAGACGACGCTCCTCAACCGCATCCTCACCGAACAGCACGGCAAGAAATACGCCGTCATCGTCAACGAGTTCGGCGAGATCGGCATCGACAACGACCTGGTGGTCGACGCCGACGAGGAAGTCTTCGAGATGAACAACGGCTGCATCTGCTGCACCGTGCGCGGCGACCTCATCCGCATCCTCGCCAATCTGATGAAGCGCAAGGGCAAGTTCGACGCGATCCTGATCGAGACGACCGGCCTCGCCGACCCCTCGCCGGTCGCCCAGACCTTCTTCGTGGACGAGGACGTCAGGGCCAAGACCCGCCTCGACGCCATCGTCACCGTGGTCGACGCCAAGCACATCCTCTCCAGCCTGAAATCGGCCAAGGAGGCGCGCGAGCAGATCGCCTTCGCCGACGTGATCCTCCTGAACAAGGCCGATCTCGCCGACGCCGCCGAACTGGACGCCGCCGAGGCGGCGATCCGCCACATCAACCCGCTCGCCGTCATCCACCGCACGACGAAGAGCGGCGTCGCGCTCGACGAGATCCTCGACCGCGGCGCCTTCGATCTTGAGCGCATCCTTGCCATCGAGCCGAACTTCCTGGAGGGCGGCCACCATCACGACCACGAGGAGGACGTGCAGTCCTTCTCGTTCGAGACGACCAGGCCCATGGACGGCGAGGCGCTGACCCACTGGCTGCAGACGACGCTGCAGACGCGGGGCCAGGACATCCTGCGCTCCAAGGGCATCTTCGACGTCAAGGGCGAGACCAAGCGCTTCGTCTTCCAGGGCGTCCACATGCTGATGGACGGCGACCTCACCAGCCCGTGGAAACCGGACGAGGCGCGGCGCAGCCGGATGGTGTTCATCGGCCGCAATCTCGATCAGGATGAGCTGAAGCGCGGCTTCGACTCCTGCATCGCCGCGTAAGGCCAACGGGGAATTCTCACGACATGCTTCAGGGCGCACTCATCGGGGCCGTCATCGGCCTCGCCTATGCACTCCTCATCCTGTGGCGGGCGAAGAACGCCAAGGGCGGGAAATACCTGGCCGAGATGACCAAGCGCGTCCTCACCTTCGCCGCGCCGCAGGCGCCGGCTGAGGTGGTCGCGGCGCTGGAAGGCGGCGCGAGCGGCCATCCCGCGACGCTGGAGGCCGCCGACAAGGCGGCCCATCGCCTGGTGCTGACCGACAAGGCCAGCCTTTCGAGCTTCGGCTTCTTCTATCCGATCCATGTCGCCGCCGCCCCCGGCGGCGGGTCGAGCGTCTCGGTCGGCATCGCCAGCCGGGGCAATCAGTGGGGGCCGCTGGTCACCAAGGCGCACACCATCTTCGCCGACGCCGTGAAGAAGTCGCTGGGCGTCGCCGCCGGATGAACCAGGCCGCGCCCTCGCCCGCCCGCTTCCTCGCCTGCGACGCCTTCGTCACGGCCGCCGCCTACGCCCCCGGCGTGGCGGCCTTCACGCTCGGCGACGGCACGGTGCGTCTCGTCCGCGACGACGCCGAGGAGACCGCCATCGCCGCCCATGACGGCGCGGCGCTGTGCCTCGCCGCATGGGCGGACGGTTTCGTCTCCGGCGGCGACGACGGACGGCTGGTGCGGATCGGCGCTGACGGCGCGATGGAAGAGATCTTCCGCACCGGCGGCAAATGGATCGAGCAGGTCGCCGCCAGCCCCGCCTCGGGGGCGCTCGCCTGCGCGGCGGGCAAGGAGGCGATCGTCTTCGCCAGGCCGGGCGCGGCGCCGCGGCGCTTCACCCATCCGGCGACCGTGATGGGCCTCGCCTTCGACCCCAAGGGCAAGCGCATCGCCGCCGCCCACTACAACGGCGTGACGCTGTGGTGGATCGGCGCGGAGAACGCCAGCGGCGCGCTGCTGGAGTGGAAGGGCTCGCACACCGCCGTGCTGTGGCATCCGGGCGGCGAGTTCATCGTCACCGCGATGCAGGAGAACGCGCTGCACGGCTGGCGGCTCGCCGACAAGCAGCACATGCGCATGGCGGGCTACCCCGCCAAGGTGAAGTCGATGACCTTCTTCGCCAAGGGCAAGTGGCTGGCGACGGCGGGGGCCGAGAGCGTCATCTGCTGGCCGTTCGACGGCAAGGGACCGATGGGCCGCAACGCCCGCGAGGTCGGGCCGCAGGGTTCGATCTGCACCGCGGTCGCGGCGCATCCGGCGCGCGGCCTCATCGCCTCGGGCCATGCCGACGGCTCGCTGTGGCTCACCCGTTTCGAGGACGACAAGGCGGCCTGCGTGCGCGCCCCCGCCGCCGCCCCGGTCAGCGCCCTCAGCTGGCGTCCCGACGGCGGCCGCCTCGCCTTCGGCTGCGAAGACGGCGCGGCCGGCGTGCTGAACTTCGAACCCGCGAACGTCTAGATACTAGGCGATCGCAGGGATCGACACTCAATCGCCGCATGGGATGACCGGGGTCTGCAGCGATTCAGACACGCTGAATCCGCGTTCGTATGTGATCGCCCATTGGCCGTCTCGAAGCTCAAGTTGGCTGACGGACATTCCGAGGCTGGCTTCACGCCCGTCCGCCTCCCAGTTCTTTTCGAGCGTAACCAAGGTTACCGCGTCGGGGGCTGATTCGCACTGGAAGTCGCTTGGGACATAGGCACCGGGGTCAACGACGCGCGGAGCGATCAGCGCGCTGAGAGTCACCCATTGCTTCGTTTGTCCTCCTGCATTCGATGCCTTCTGTCCTAGTTGCGCCTTACGCGCGGCTGCCAATAGCGCGGCAGCAGCGTTGTCAGCAGGCAGTTCATCGACAGCATCGAATGCACATCCGTGAACGCGGAATTCGCGTATCGTCAACTCATCCACAGACGCCTGCAGGGATGTGCAACCCTTCTCACGGTCGTAGTCGCCAGCGTAGTATTCGTACGACTTCAGAACAGTCTCGGCTGCGGCGGCACACGACGAGGAAAGAACGGCCGCTGCGCCTGCATAGAGCCAGTATTTCATACGAGCGCCCATCCTCATGCCGTCCTGTATTCACCGCGGAG
The DNA here is from genome assembly GCA_016792565.1 of Alphaproteobacteria bacterium. Classification (GTDB taxonomy): domain Bacteria; phylum Pseudomonadota; class Alphaproteobacteria; order Micropepsales; family Micropepsaceae; genus JADZAI01. The sequence continues at coordinate 11,525 of JAEUMK010000070.1, read as the reverse complement.
CTTAGTTGGAACGCCGAAACTCTCAACATGGCTGTGTGCTGAACTTCGAACCGGCGAACGTCTAGACGGCCCGGCGCGCGCCCGGCCCGGGGCGCACGCGGACATCGCGTGCGGCGATGGGTTCGGCGCAGCGCGAGCAGACCGTCACCGGCGTGAAGTCGCAGCCGCAGCCCTTGTGGCGCAGCACAAGCGGCCGGCCCTTGCCGTCCGCCATGTGGGTATCGCCCCAGTGGACCAGCGCCAGCAGCACCGGGTGCAGCGCCAGACCCTTGGGCGTGAGCCGGTAGTCGTAGCGCGCCGGGCGGTCTTCGTAGCGCGTCTTCGCCAGCACGCCCGCCGCGACCAGCTTCCTCAACCGGTCGGCGAGGATGTGGCGCGTGACGCCAAGGCGGGCCTGGAAATCGTCGAAGCGGCGAATGCCGAGGAAGCCGTCGCGCAGGATCAGCAGCGTCCAGCGGTCGCCGATCACCGACACCGTGCGCGCGACCGAACAGGCCTCCTCGCCGATCTCGCTCCAGCGCATCGATTGACTCCTTGCCGCCGCCGCCATTCTATGTGAGTTCTGTTTTGGAACTCAAGAGGCGGAAGGCACTCTCGATGCAGCGCAACGCCACCTGCGCGGTGATCGGCGCGGGCGACTATATCGGCGCGGCGATCGCCAGGAAGTTCGCGGGCGAAGGCTTCACCGTCTTCGCCGGACGGCGCAACGGCGAGAAGCTTCAGCCCCTGAAGGCCGAGATCGAGCGTCTGGGCGGACGCTGCGAGGCCCGCACGCTCGACGCCCGCAGCGAGGAGGCGGTGACCGCCTTCCTCGCCGAGGCCGACGCCCATGCGCCGCTTGAGGTCTGCATCTTCAATGTCGGCGCGAATGTGCGCTTCCCCCTGCTGGAGACGACCGAGCGGGTCTTCCGCAAGGTCTGGGAGATGGCGGCCTATGCCGGCTTCCTCGCCGGGCGCGAGGCGGCGCGGTTGATGCTGCCGCGCGGGCAGGGTTCGATCTTCTTCACCGGCGCCACCGCCTCGATGCGCGGGGCGAGCGGCTACGCCGCCTTCGCCAGCGCCAAGGCGGGGCTGCGCGCCGTGGCACAGTCCATGGCCCGCGAGCTGGGGCCGCAGAACATCCACGTCGCCCATCTCGTCATCGATGCCGGCGTCGATACCGCCTTCGTGCGCGGCCGCATCGCCGAGGCAAGGGGGGCGGAGGCCGCCGCGAGCCTGCCGCCCGACACGCTGATGAACCCCGAGAGCATCGCGGGCGCCTATTGGATGCTGCACCTCCAGACGCGCGACGGCTGGACCCACGAACTCGATCTGCGCCCCTACGGCGAAACCTGGTGAGCGATATGACCCCCGAATTCCTGTTCGATTTCGTCAGCCCCAACGCCTATCTGGTGCACAAGGTGCTGCCCGCCATCGAGGGCCGCACCGGCGTGCGCTTCGCCTATGTGCCGGTCTTCCTGGGCGGCATCATGCGGGCGACCAACAACCGCCCGCCGATGATCGCCTTCGCCGAGGTGAAGGGGAAGAACGCCTATATCGGCCTGGAGATCAGACGCTTCGTCGCCAAGCACGGCCTTTCCAAATGGGCCTTCAACCCGCATTTCCCGATCAACTCGCTCGCCATCATGCGCGGGGCGGTGGCGGCCGAGGAGGCCGGCGTCTTCATGCCCTATGTCGAGGCGATGTTCCGCGCCATGTGGGAGGAAGGGCGCAAGATGGACGAGCCGGCGCTGATCGCCGAGACGCTGACCGGTGCGGGGCTCGACGCCGAGGGTCTGATGGCCCGCGCCCAGGCGGCCGAGATCAAGGCGAAGCTCCAGGCCAACACCGACCGCGCGGTGGAGCGCGGCACGTTCGGCATCCCCACCTTCTTCGTCGGCGAGGAGATCTTCTTCGGCAAGGATTCGCTCGCCGATCTGGAGGACGAGATCGTCCGCCGGAAGGCCGGTTGACGGCCGCCCGTCCGGTGCGCTCCAAAGGGCGAAACGGGAGGACGGGATGCAACTCTATCACTGCGTCGGCGCGCGCAGCCTGAGGGCTGTGTGGATGCTGGAGGAAATGGGCCTCGACTACGAACTGGTCGTGCTGCCCTTCCCGCCCCGCGTCTTCAAGAAGGAGTATCTGGCCGTCAATCCGCTGGGGACCATTCCCTGGCTGGTCGACGGCGAGGCGCGGTTGAGCGAATCCTCGGCCATCTGCCAGTATCTCGGCACCACCTACGGCCCGACCGATCTGGTGGTCGCGCCGCACGCCCCGGACTATGCCGCCTATCTCAACTGGATGTTCTTCTCCGACGCCACCGCGACGTTCCCGCAGACGCTGGTGCTGCGCTACACCGAGCTGGAGCCGGAGGAGCGCCGCATCCCCCAGGTCGCCGAGGACTACCGCAAATGGTTCCTGGGGCGCATGCGCTTCGTCGAGGCGGGGCTTGAGGGCCGCGACTATCTCGCGGCCGGCCGCTTCACCGCCGCTGACATCACGGTCGGCTACGCCGTCTATCTGGCGAAGCGGCTGAAGATCGACGCCGACCTCGGCCCCCGCGTGCAGGACTGGTATGCCCGCCTCACCGCCCGCGACGCCTTCAAGCGCGCCGACGCAAGGCGCTAGGACGCCGGCTTGCGGAACCGGTAGACGAACTGGTCGGTCTTGCCGCGGATCTTCTCGTCGAAGACGAGGATGTCGTGCGTGTCGGCGGGATTGGCGAGCACCGCGCTTTCGCCCTCGAAGACGAAACCGGCCGCTTCCACTTCCGCCTTCACGATGGCCGGATCGATGCGGTGCAGCGCGTCGGCCGCCGCGACGCCCGAGCCCGCCGCCGCGACGTGATCGACGACGATGAAGACGCCGCCCGGCTTCAGCGCGTCGAAGATCAGCTTGTTGAAGGCCGCCACATCCGGGTTGCCCAGAAAGGGCGTGTGGAGGTCGTGGTAGTTCTGCGCGGTCCAGACGACATCGACGTCGGAGAACGAGACGGGGCCGGCCAGCGGCTCGATCAGCCGCTCGGCGTTGGCGCGTCCGGCGACGGCGGCCGCCGCCTCCTCGCCCATGTTGAACTTGTCCTCGAAGCCCTTGGGCACCCAGGCGTAGACCTTGCCCCCGGCGCCGACGACATTCGAGAAGAGGCGCGTGAAGTATCCGCCGCCGGGCAGGAAGTCGACGACCGTATCGCCGGGCTCGACGCCGGCGAAGGCGAGAAGCTCGGCCGGATGCCGCGCCGCGTCGCGCGCCACGTCCTCGGCGGGACGGGTGGGATCGGCGAGCGCCGCGGCGATGGTTTCGGGCGCAGCTTCGGCGAAGGCGAGCGGCGAGGCCGCGGCGAGAAGTCCGGCGAGAGCGGCGGCGAGGATGGTGGTGCGCATGTGTCTCTCCCTTTGCCCCGATGGGTAGCGCGGACGGGGCGGGCTGTCGCCTCCCCGCCCGGTCACGAAGCGGTCAGACGCGCGCGCCGCTGACCTGCGCCTTGGCGACCGAAGCCCTGACGACCGGGATCTCGTGATCCTCCAGCGGCTTCATCCAGCGCTTGCGCTCCAGCGCCGCGGCGATGAAGGGAGCGAGTTCCTCGGCCTTCTTCGCCTCGCGCGCGGCGCGGGCCGCCCTGAATTCCGGCATGACCTCGGCGGCGAACAGCTCCAGCGACTGGCAGATATGGTCGTGCCGGTTGCGGCCCGCCTGCTGCATGAAGATCACCTGATCGACGCCGGCGTCCTGGAAGGCGGCGAGGTGCGCCCGCATGTCGTCCGGCGTGCCGATGCCGGTGGCGACCGTCGCCGCGCCCGCCGTCGCGGCGACGACCGCCTCGGTGCGGTCGCCGCGCCTGGCGAGATACTCGCCCCAGAGATTGGTGCGGCCGGGCACGGTATCCTGCGCCACCAGCGCGTTCAGCGCGTAGCCGAAGAACTCGAAGCCCTCGTGGCCGCGCCGCACCGCCTCGGCGCGGTCATGGTGCAGCGAGAAGTTCGAGACCATGGCGATGTTGGCGTTGACGGCATGGCCGAGCGGCACGCAGGCGTCCGACTTGATGATGCCGTAGTAGATGTCGGACCAGGCGCGCGCCTCCTCGGGGTCGACGAACGAGAAGGCGAGCGCGCCGAGGCCGTTCTGCGCCGCCACCTTGATCGTGTCGCGGTTGGTGCAGGCCATCCACATCGGCGGATGCGGGCTCTGCACGGGCTTGGGCAGCACGTTGCGGCAGGGCATCGAGAAATACTTGCCCTCGAAGCCCGGATAGGGATCGAGCACCATCATGTTGGCGATCTGCTCGGCCGCCTCCAGGCACATCGCCCGCTTCTCGCGCGCCGGAATGCCGAAGCCGCCCAGCTCCAGCCGCGTCGCGCCCTCGCCGATGCCGAAGTCGACGCGCCCGTTGGAGACGATGTCGAGCGTCGCGAGGCCTTCGGCGGTGCGCGCCGGATGATTGTAGTTGGGGATCACCTGGCGGATGCCGTGGCCGAGACGGATGGTCTTGGTCCGCGAGGCGGCGGCGGCGAGGAAGACCTCGGGCGCCGAGGAGTGCGAATACTCGTCGAGGAAGTGGTGCTCCACCTCCCAGGCGTGATCGAAGCCCAGCCGGTCGGCCAGTTCCACCTGGTCGAGCGCCTCGTGGAAGAGGCGCGCCTCGTCGCCGGGCAGCCAAGGCTTGGGCAGCTGCAGCTCGTAGAAGACGCCGAAGCGCATGGGGGTTCCTCCGGTTCGTTCTGTTCTTGTGGCGAGGAGCCTATACGGGCAGGCGCAAAAGGAAACGGCGGCCCGAAGGCCGCCGCTTTGCCGTTGCGTCAATGCGCGGCGCTGTCAGAGCCGCTCGACGATCGTCACGTTGGCGAGGCCGCCGCCTTCGCACATCGTCTGGAGGCCATAGCGGCCGCCGCGCTTGCCGAGCGCGTTGACCAGGGTCGACATCAGCTTGGTGCCCGAGCCGCCCAGCGGGTGGCCGAGGGCGATGGCGCCGCCGTTGACGTTCAGCTTCTCGGGATCGGCGCCCAGCGACTGCAGCCAGGCCAGCGGCACCGAGGCGAAGGCCTCGTTGACCTCGTAGAGGTCGATGTCGCCGATCTTCATGCCGGCGCGCTTCAGCGCCCGCTCGGTCGCCGGGATCGGGGCTTCCAGCATGATCACCGGATCGGCGCCGAGGACCGACATGTGGTGGATGCGGGCGAGCGGCGCGACGCCCAGCGCCTTGAGGCCGCGCTCGTTCACCACCATGACGCCCGAGGCGCCGTCGGTGATCTGGCTGGAGGTGGCGGCGGTCAGGCGGCCGTCCTCCTTGATCAGCTTCACCGCCTGCATCGCCTCGAGGCTGGCGTTGAAGCGGATGCCTTCGTCCACCGTGTGCAGGGCCGCGTTGCCCTCGGCATCGACGATTTCCAGCGGCACGATCTCGCCGTCGAAGGCGCCCGACTCGGTCGCTTCCTTGCCCTTGCGGTGGCTGTGATAGCCGAACGTGTCGAGCGTCTCCTTCGACAGGTCGTACTTCTTGGCGATCATCTCGGCGCCGTCGAACTGGCTGAACATGATGCCGGGATAGCGCTTTTCGAGGCCGGGGCTCTTGTAGATGCCGAAGCCGTTCTTCATCGGCAGCATGATCGGCAGGCCCATCGGCACGCGCGACATGCTTTCGACGCCCGCCGCGATCACGCAGTCCATCGTGCCCGACATCACCGCCTGGGCGGCGAAGTGCAGCGCCTGCTGCGACGAGCCGCACTGGCGGTCGACCGTGGTCGCCGGCACGCTTTCGGGCAGGCTGGAAGCCATCACCGCGTTGCGCGCGATGTTCATCGCCTGCTCGCCGGCCTGGCCGACGCAGCCCATGATGACGTCGTCGATCAGCGCCGGATCGGCCTTGGTCTTCTCCACCAGCGTGTCGATGATCTTCGCGGCCATGTCGACCGGATGCCAGTCCTTCAGCCGTCCGCCCTTGCGGCCGCCGGCCGTGCGCGCGATGGCGACGATATACGCTTCACCCATGTGTCGGACTCCTCGTTGTGAAAGGCCGCGCGTCCGTTAACCGGGCGCTTTCGCAGATGAGGTAATGCCGGAGCGCGAAAAGCGCCAGCGCCTCGAATTTCCGTTGCGTCAGCTCTGGCACGATACTTGAGTGGCCGGCAGCCGGCACGGACGACGGGCGGCCGGAGCGTGGGAGAACCGTTCAGGATGGGACACACGGTCGTTTCCGGCGCGCAGTCGCTCGGCGCGCAGGCGCGCCCGGGCTGGCGTGCGGTCGTTCTGACCAGCGTCGCGGCGGTCGCCCATCGCTGGCAGGAAATCGGCCGGGACGGCGCCTACACGCCCTTCCAGGCCCGCGAATGGATCGAGGGCTGGTACAAGGCGGCGGCGAAGCGGGGCGGGATATCCCCCGTCATCGTCGCGGTCGATGCGCCGGACGGGCGCAGCGCGATGGTGCTGCCTCTGGCGCTCGCCACCGCCGGTCGGCGAAGCGTCCTGGCTTTCGCGGACGGCGGCGGGGCCGACTACAACGCCCCGCTGCTTGGCCCCGGGGCTCCGAAGACGCCGGCCGAGATGCGCCAGGCCTGGCAGGCGATCAAGGCCGTGCTTCCGCGCGCCGATGTCATCCGCTTCGAAAAGATGCCCGCCGAGGTCGAGGGACGTCCTAACCCGCTGTGCTGGCTGCCGGGCACCGGCCTTTCGGTGATGACCCAGGCCGCCTGCGCGATCTCGCAGCCCTACGAGGCGGCGCGGGCGCGGCTCATGACCGCCCGGTTCCGCGCCAGACTGGACGCCAGCCTGGCGCGCCTGAGGAAAAAGGCCGACATCCGCTTCGGTCCGGCCGAAACCGAGGCCGAGATCGCCGCGCTCTTCGACGAGCTGATGCGCCAGAAGGACGCCCGCGCCAGGGTGCTGGGCTGGGAAAGCTGGCTGGACGATCCGGTCTGGCGCGCCTTCTACCGCGAAGTGGCGCTCAAGGGCGCCAGCGGCGGCGCGGCGCGCACGCTGGCGCTCTGGGTGAACGGCGATCCGGCGGCGATCATCCTCGGGTTCCAGAAGGGCGAGCGATTCTGCGACATCGTCGCCGCATTCGATGCCGGCGCGTGGAAAAGCCACTCGCTCGGCCTGCTGGTCCAGGACCTCGCCATGGCCTGGATGGCCGAGCGCGGCGTCACGATCTACGACATGACGATCGGCGCGGAGGGCTACAAGGACGATTTCGGTCCGGTCTTCGCGCCGCTCTACGAATATGTCGCGCCGGGCAGCCTGCGCGGCATGGCCGATGCGGCGGCGGCGCGGGCCAAGAGTGCGCTGCGGCTGAGCCCGGCCCTGACGCGCCTCGCCAAGCGGCTGCTGCGCCGCTGACGCGTCCTGGTGCCCCTGGCCGGACTCGAACCAGCACGCCCTTGCGGACAACAGATTTTGAGTCTGTCGCGTCTACCATTCCGCCACAGGGGCAACGCGGGGCTTCTAGGGCGCTGACGGGCGGCCCGTCAACGCCGCCCTGTCATGGGGGCTTTGCAAGCGCCGTCGGGAAGCCTCATATCGGCGCCATGAGCGTCCGCGACCGCCTGCGCCTGGCTGCCCTGATCACCGCCCTCGTCCCCGCGGGGATGCTCGGCTTCGCCTACTACACCCAGTATGTCGATGGGCTGTTGCCCTGCATTCTGTGCCTTTACCAGCGGCCGCCGCACTTCGCCGCGGCGGCGGCGGGCCTGCTCGCGCTGTTGTGCGTCGGCGGACCGAGAGGGGCGTCGCGGGCGTTCCTCGGACTGGCCGCGCTGGCGCTGCTGACGGGGGCCGGAATCGCCGCCTTCCACGCCGGCGTCGAGCTGAAACTCTGGCCGGGCCTCGCGGCGTGCGGCGGCACCATCGCGCCGCTGCCGACCGACGACCTGCTGAACAACCTGAACAACACCAAGATCGTCGCCTGCGACGCGGCGAGCTGGGTCTTTCTCGGCCTCTCGATGGCCGCCTGGAACGCTCTCGCATCTCTGGGACTGGCTGCCGTCGCGCTGTGGGGCGCGCTGCAGGGCCGGCTGAAAGGACGCTTCCGCGCATGACCGCTTCCTCAAGCCGCCGCCCCGTCCCGCCGCGACCGGGACGCCATCTCAGACCCAACCATACGCCCGCCGATATCGCGGCGATGATCCGCGTCGACCATGCCGGCGAGACGGCGGCAGTGCGCATCTATCGCGGCCAGCTCGCCGTGCTTGGCGCCAGTCCGGCGACCGCCCGGGCCGCCGAGCTGGTCCGCCACATGAAGGCGCAGGAGGACGCGCATCTGGAGACCTTCGAGCGGCTTGTCGCCGAGCGCGGCGTGCGCCCGACCGCGCTCGCGCCTGTCTGGGACGTGGCGAGCTATGCGCTGGGCGCCGTCACCGCGCTGATGGGCGAGAAGGCGGCGATGGCCTGCACCGAGGCGGTCGAGGAGGTGATCGACGACCACTACGCCCGCCAGCAGACCCAGCTCGAAGGCCGCGACGGCGAGCTGGAGGAGGTCGTCGCCCGCTTCCGCGCCGAGGAGATCGAGCACCGCGATACCGCCCGCGCCGAAGGCGCGCGCGAGGCCGCCGGCTATCCCGTACTGTCGGCCGTCATCAAGGCCGGGTGCCGGATGGCGATCCGTCTCAGCGAGAAGATCTGATGGACGCCCACGAAGAAGCGCTTGCCGCGCGCCGCGCCGCCGCAGCGCCGCGCAAGGCTTCGGCCGCCGAGATTCCGCGCCTCGCCGCCCTGCTGGCCGAGGCCTTCGCCGAGGATCCGGTGATGAGCTGGGGGTTCCGTGAAGGGGCCGGCCATGCCGGCGCGCTGAAGACCTATTTCACCCATGCCCTGACCCGGCAATGCGCCCAGCACGATGCCATGTTCGTCGGACCCGACATGAAGTCGGCCGCCATCTGGCTGCCGCCCTCGGGCCTCGCCTCGCTGTCGCTGCCGATGTGGCGCATGGCGCTGATGCTGCCGACGCTGCTGAAGGTGACCGGGTTCTCGCGTCTCGGCCGCGCGGCGGCGCTCGGCGAAGCGATGGAGAAGCACCACCCGCCCGATCCGCCGCACTGGTATCTCTTCTTCGTCGGCGTCGCGCCGGACTTGCGCGGCAAGGGCGTCGGCTCGGCGATCCTGGAGGCGACGCTCGCCGAGGCCGACGCGGCGGCGATGCCCGCCCATCTCGACAATTCCAACCCGAAGAACACGCGCCTCTACGAGCGGCACGGCTTTCGCGTCGTCACCGAATACCGCGCCCGCAAGGACGCGCCGCCGATCTGGGGCATGTGGCGCGACGCGCGGCGCGCATAGAACCTGCAGACGGCGCGCGCGGTTCGAGGCGTCGCTTGCGCAGGCCCCGAACCGCGCATTGCGCCCGATGCGATCAGGCCGCCATCCGATGCAGGGCGCAGAGCTTGTTGCCGTCGGGATCCCGCAGATAGGCGAGGTACAACTTGCCCATGCCGCCCGCGCGCACGCCCGGCGGTTCCTCGATGCTGGTGCCGCCCGCTGCGACGCCCGCCGCGTGCCAGGCATCGGCCTGCTCCGGCGAAGACGCGGCGAAACCGATCGTGCCGCCATTGGCGTGGCACGCAGGCTCGCCGTTGATCGGCTTGGAGACCGAGAAGACGCCGGTATTGGTGATGTAGAAGATGCGGTTCCCGTCGACCATCGCCGGCGGCACGCCGAGCGTCCCCAGCAGCTTGTCGTAAAAGGCCTTGGCGCGATCGAGGTCGTTCGTGCCGATCATGATGTGCGAAAACATGCGCTCTCTCCCTTGCCGGCGCTTCCCGGCTTCCGAAATCCTGACGACAGGACAATGCAGCCCGCTTAAGGCTCCAGCTCACTATCCCAGTAGAGATAGTCGTGCCAGGACTCGTGAAGATAGTTCGGCGGGAAGGCCCGTCCGTTGCGCTGGAGGTCCTGCACGCTCGGCCGTTCCGGCCGGTGCGCCGGATACATGCCGCACTGGTGGGTGAGGCGGCCGCCTTTCAGGAGATTGCAGGGGGAACAGGCGGTGACGATGTTTTCCCACGTCGTGCGGCCGCCGCGCGAGCGCGGAACCACGTGATCGAAGGTCAGATCGTGGCGATCGCCGCAATACTGGCACTGGAAGCGGTCGCGCAGGAAGACGTTGAACCTCGTGAAGGCGGGCGTGCGGGCCGGCTTCACGTAGTCCTTCAGGCAGACCACCGAGGGCAGCTGCATCTCGAAGCCGGGCGAGCGCACCACGCGGTCGTAATGGTTGAGGATCGTCACGCGGTCGAGGAACACGGCCTTTACCGTGTCCTGCCAGGACCACAGCGAGAGCGGGAAATAGGACAGCGGCCGGTAATCGGCGTTCAGGACCAGCGCCGGGCAGGCGTCGAGCGCGCGATCAGACGCGAGCACGGCACGGCTCCTTCCAGGCGGGATGCGGACGGCGCACGCTGACGAAGACCCGGAACTCCTGCGATTCGAGTGACCCGACGCATTTAGTATAGGGATCGCGACGCTGGTGTGAAGCTCACGCCGCCGCCCCGAACGCCTCGGCCAGGAACGCCATGCCGCGCTGGAGGCCTTCCGGGTCGATGCCGTGGCCGAGGCCGGGCGCGACATGGCTGGCGACCGGCACACCCGCCGCCGCGAGACCTGCCTCGGCCGCATGCATGGCCACGACCGGCACCATCGGATCGCTGTCGCCATGGATGAGGAGGACGGGCGGGCGGACCCTGATTTCGCCCGGCAGCCGCTCGGAGGCCACCAGCGCGCCCGAAAAGCCGAGAATGGCGACCGGCGGCACGGCGCGGCGCAGCCCGACATGCAGCGCCATCATCGTGCCCTGGCTGAAGCCGACCAGAGCGAGGCGCGAGGGCGCGACACCCTGGCGCTCGAGCTCGGCGTCGAGAAAGGCGTCGAGCACCGGCGCGGCGGCGTCGGCCCCCGCCGCCAGCAGATGCGGGTCGAGCCGGGTGATCGCGAACCACTGGCGGCCGAAGGGCACGCCGGGGACGCTTTCCGGCGCATCCGGCGCAACGAAGGCGGCGTGCGGCAGCACGCGCTGGATGTAGGGCGCGAGGCCGATGAGGTCCTCGCCGTTGGCGCCATAGCCGTGCACCAGCACGACCAGGCTGTCGGGGGCGCCGCCTGCCTTGGGGCCGAGGCGAGGGCCGTCGATCCGTACCGTCATGTTGTCACCTCGTTCGGGTCGTTGCCGTTGTGCGGCCATCGCCAGTCGAGCGCAACGCCCGCCTCGGCGAGGCGGAAGCCGGCGTCGCGATAGAGGCTGATCGCACCGGGATTGTCGGCGCGGACGGTGAGGCTGACCGTGCGCGCGCCGCGGTCCCGGAACAGCCAGGCGAGCCCCGCGTCCAGCAGGGCGCGGCCGAGACCCCGGCCGCGATGGGCCGGATCGACGCCGAGGAAATCGACATAGCCGGTAGCGTCCTCCTTCGCCTGCAGAAAGACATAGGCGTCGACGCTGCCCGGCGGGCCGGCGACGAGGAGGCGCGCGTCGCCGGAAGCGGCGAGCTCGGCCATGCGGGCGGCGGGCAGATAGGTGGCCGGGAAGGCAGCGTCATGCAGCGCCGCCACGCCGGCGGCATCGTCCGGCGCGG
>JAEUMK010000051.1 GCA_016792565.1 Alphaproteobacteria bacterium | reverse complement strand
CATGTAGATGCCCTGACCGCCGGTGTGCGGGTCGGAGCGGTAGCTGGGCAGCAGGATGCGCAGCGGCTCATCGCCGCGCAGCACGGCCTCGCGGCGGCGCGCGGCGGCGACCGGGTCGGCCGGGGCCGGTACGGAGGCCGCAAAAGTGGAGGGGGCAGGCTGAGACGTCAAACGATCCACCTGACGGAAACGGAAGGCGGGGAGGAGTGCCAGATGCACTCAATGGCCGCAAGCGGCCGTAACGTCAGGCGGGGGGCGCCGAGGCGTTGCGTCCAGGCGCTGCCGCGTTCAGCGCGGGCGCTTCGCGTGCGCTACCTCGGCGTGGCGGAAGCAGTCGGTCATGTGGTCGTTGACGAGGCCGCAGGCCTGCATCCAGGCGTAGACGATGGTCGGGCCGCAGAAGGTGAAGCCGCGCTTCTTCAAGTCCTTCGAGATGGCGGTGCTGAGCGGGGTGGCGGCCGGCACGTCCTTCATGGTGCGCGGCCCCGGCTGGAGCGGCTTGCCGTCCACCCAGTCCCAGCAATAGGCCGAGAAGCCGCCGGGATGTCCGGCTTCGATCTCGAGCCAGGCGCGGGCGTTCTTCATCGTGCCCTCGATCTTGCCGCGATGGCGGATGATGCCTTCGTCGCCGAGCAGGCGCGTCACGTCGCGCTCGGTGTAGCGGGCGATCCGGGCAGGGTCGAAGCCGTGGAAGGCGCGGCGGAAATTCTCGCGCTTGCGCAGGATGGTGATCCACGCGAGGCCGGCCTGGAAGCCGTCGAGAATGAGCTTCTCCCACAGGGCGCGGCCGTCATATTCGGGCACCCCCCATTCCTCGTCGTGATAGGCGAGATAGAGCGGGTCCGTTCCCGGCCAGGCGCAGCCGCCGCGCGACCCGCTCATCCGACGATACAGGCTTCGATCTTGTTGCCGTCGAGGTCGCGCACGAAGGCGCCGTAATAGGCCGGGCCGTAGTCGGGGCGCGGGCCGGGAGGGCCGTCATCGGTGCCGCCGGCTCTGAGCGCCGCCTCGTAGAAGGCCGCGACCTGATCCTTCGAGGCGGCGCCAAAGGCGATGTGCACGCCGTTGCCGACGCTCGCCCTGCCGCGATCGTAGGGCACCTGGATCCAGAACTCGGGATGGTCGATGCCGTAGCCGACGGCATGCGGGGCAAAATCCATCACCCGCCGGTAGCCGAGCGCGCCGAGCGCGGCGTCATAGAAGGCGAGAGCCTTTTCCATCTCGTTGGAACCCAGCGAAACGTGATGCACGATGCTCATGGTAGCCTCCCCGAAAGCGGCCGCCATCTTAGGAACAAAAAGAGAACTGTCAAGTGAGGGGCATGCGGTTGGCGTTGCCGGCCGGCAGAGTCATGCTGCCCGGACACATAATCAAGACCGACGGGACTGACGCCATGGGACTGAAGACGCCGGAACAGTACATCGAGAGCCTGCGCGATGGCCGCGTCACCTACTGGGACGGCGAGCGGATCGAGGACATCACCACGCATCCGCGCTTCCGCGTGCCGATCGCCGTCGCGGCGCGCGATTATGCGGCGACGCAGGGGGGCCACAGCGCCGTCCACGCCTATGTCACGGCGGAGGGCGGACGGGCCCACCGCGTCTTCCAGATCCCGCGCTCCGAGGCCGATCTCAACGCCCGGGTCGAGATGATGCACGAGATGTCGATCGTCGGCGGGGTCACCGGCGTCATGATGGCGCTGATGAGCGTGAAGGACGCCGTCGCGCAGGCGAACCCCAGATATGGCGAGAACATCGAGCGGATGTACCGCCATGTGCGCGACAACGATCTACGGGCAGCCGAAGTCATCACCGACCCCAAGGGCGACCGCAGCAAGCGGGCGCACGAGCAGGACGATCCGGACCTCTATGTCCGCATCGTCAAGCGCACCGACGAGGGCATTGTCGTGCGCGGCGCGAAACTGCACATCACGGCAGCCAGCCTCGTACATGAGCTGGTCGTCATGCCGACCAAGGGGATGCGGCAGGACGAGACGGACTACGCCGTCTCGTTCGCGATCCCGGTCAACGCGCCAGGCGTGAAGATCATCAACCGCAGCTTCGCGCCGCCGGAGCTCAATGCCTTCGACTATCCCTCAAGCTCGCATCACTCGATGCCGGAAGGCTTCGTCGTGTTCGACGACGTCTTCGTCCCGTGGGACCGGGTTTTCCTGGCGGGCGAGGTGCGCCTCGCTTCGGTGCTGGCGCAGTCGCTGGGCCTGTGGGAGCGGACCGGCGGACTGGTCGCCGCCGTCGCATCGTCGAAGCTCTTCGTCGGTCTGGCGACGCTGGTGTCGGAGTATCAGGGGAAGGACCGCGACGCCCATGTGCAGAGCACGATCGCGGAACTGGTCTGCTATGCCGAGATGCTGCGCATGGGGCTGGATTTCGCGCTGCGCCACTACGAGACGACGCCGACGGGGATGATCCACCCCAACGTCCTGGCCGTGAATGCGGCCAAGTACTACTATGCCGCCAACTACCATCTGATGGTCCGCAATCTGCAGGACCTGAGCGGCGGGCTGGTCGTAACGCTGCCCGAGGAAGCCGATCTGCGCAGCCCGGAGACCGGGCCTTACATCCGCAAATATCTCAGCACCAAGGCGGGGGTCGACGTCGAGACGCGGATGCGCGTCTACAACCTCATCCGCGACATGACGGCCGACGCCTATGGCGGCTGGCACCTGGTGGTGGCGCTGCAGGCGGGCGGCGGCCTTGCGGCTCAGCGGGTGATGATGAACCGCACCTACGACATGGCCGGTGCGCGGGCGATGGCGCTGGCGGCGGCGGGGGCTCTCCCGGAGAGCGACGGGCACAAGGCGGCATAGCCGCCGGGCCGCGGAAGGCCGGTCCGGGGGACGTCAGATCGGCAGCGCATAGGCGGCTGGGCGAAGCGCCGCTGGCTTGTCGCCGGCGATGAGCATGCCTGCCTCGCGCAGACGGTCGAGGCGGATCGAGGCGAGGGCGTTGCCTCCGGCGCTTGAGGTCACTTCGCCGATTTCAAGGCCGTTGGCGTCGGTAAGTCTGGCGCCGCGCCGGACGTCGCCCTCGACGGTCAGCGGGACGATTCGGCGGCGGGGCTGGGCCTTGTGCTTCATGCGGGCGGTGACTTCCTGGCCGACGAAGCAGCCCTTCTTGAAGTCGACGCCGTTCAGCTCCTCGAAATTGGCGTCGAGGAGAAATTCGCCGAGAACGTCCGCCGTATCGGGCACGCCAAGCGCGAGACGGTGCTGCGTGTAGGCGGCAAGGTCCGCATCGGTGCCGGCGGCAGCGGCGATCCAGCGGCGGCCGAGGGCCGGGAGGCGGGGGTCGAGCGGCGGAGTGTCGGGCGCGGCATCGCCCGGATGTGCCGGCGCGCCGGTCTCCCAGGAGGCAAAGACATGAAGGTCCGGACGCGGATCGAGGGCGACGGCGGCGCGCAGGCGATAGAGCTTCAGGCGCTTCAGCAGATCGTCCGCACCGGCGGCTGCAACATCGACGAGAAATCCGCCTGCGCCGTCAGAGAAGAGAACGAAGTCCGCCTGCACCTTGCCCTGCGGCGTCAGCAGGGCCGCATAGACGGGCGTCGCGGCCGTCACCCGCGTCAGCGAACTGGTCACGAGGCCCTGGAGCAGGGCGGCGGCGTCCGGGCCGGAAACGGCGAGGACGGCGCGGTCGGTCAATCGGGCCGAGGGCATCGTCCAGACATGGGCGAGGCGGCTAGGAACGGCAAGGGGGCGATCCTATAAGGACGGCATGTCCGACACATTCGACCTCGTGATCCGCAACGGCCAGGTGGCGACGCCCGGCGGCCTCGTTCAGACCGATATCGGAGTGGCCGAGGGACGGATCGCGGCGCTCGGGCCGATCGAGGCGTCGCAGGCGGGCGAGACCTTCGATGCGGCGGGGCTGCATGTCCTGCCCGGCGTGATCGATGCCCATGTCCACTTCCGCGAACCGGGGCTGACCCACAAGGAGGACTTCGAGACCGGCGCGCGCGCCGCCGTGCTGGGCGGCGTGACGGCCGTGTTCGAGATGCCGAACTCCGATCCGGTGACGACGACCGCCGAGCGGCTACTCGACAAGCTGGCGCGGGCGAAGGGTCGGATGGCCTGCGACTATGCCTTCTATATCGGCGGCTCGGCGGAGAACGCGGGGATGCTGGGCGAGCTGGAGCGGCTGCCCGGCTGCGCGGGCGTGAAGATCTTCATGGGAGCTTCGACCGGCTCGTTGTTGCTCGCCGACGAGGAGGGGCTGGTCCGGGCGCTGCGGAGCGGGCGGCGGCGGATGTCGTTTCATGCCGAGGACGAGGAAAGACTCCAGCGGCGCAAGGGGTTAGCGCTTTCCGGGCGGCCGGATACGCATCCGGTCTGGCGTGATAGCGAATGCGCGCACGCGGCCGCCCAGCGACTGTTGCGCCTCGCCCGGGCGGCCGGCAGACAGATTCACGTGCTGCACGCGACGACGGCGGAGGAGATGGCGCTCTATGCCCTCAACCGCGACATCGCCACGGTCGAGGTGACGGCCAACCACCTCACCCTGGTTGCGCCCGA
The DNA here is from genome assembly GCA_016792565.1 of Alphaproteobacteria bacterium. GTDB lineage: Bacteria > Pseudomonadota > Alphaproteobacteria > Micropepsales > Micropepsaceae > JADZAI01. Next base: position 28,677 of record JAEUMK010000051.1, on the reverse strand, counting down.
CTGCTACGAGCGCCTGGGCGCCTATGCCCAGATGAATCCGCCGGTGCGCGACGCGGCGCACCGCGCGGCGCTGTGGCAGGCGGTGGCGAACGGGCTGATCGACGCGATCGGCTCGGACCACGCGCCGCACACGCGGGCCGAGAAGGACGGCGTCTATCCCCAGACCCCCTCGGGCATGCCGGGGGTGCAGACCCTGGTGCCGGTGCTGCTGACCCATGTGGCGGAGGGGCGGCTGAGCCTCCAGCGGCTGGTGGACCTCACCTCGGCCGGGCCGGCGCGCATCTACGGCATCGCGGGCAAGGGACGGATCGCGGCCGGCTATGACGCCGATTTCACGCTGGTCGACCTGAAGGCGGTAAGGACCATCCGTAACGCCGACATGGCCTCGCGCTGCGGCTGGACCCAGTTCGACGGGATGCAGGCGACCGGCTGGCCGATGGCGACCGTCGTGCGCGGCCGCATCGCCATGCGCGACGGCGAGGCGCAGGACGCGCCATCAGGCGCGCCCGTGCGCTTCCAGTAAGTGCGCTAGCCCTTCTTCTTGCCCGCCTTGGGCTGGCCGGCCGGCTTGCGGTCCGCAAAGGTCGAGGTCGAGACGGCCGCCGCGGGCTTGGGCTTCTTGGGCTTCTTCAGTTCGCGATTGCCGCGATTCTTTTCCTTGGACATGGGCGATACCTCCGGCCCGCACTGCCGGGCCCCTGTCCCCTACGCCCTTGTGGCGGCGGGGGACAGCGCCCATCGCTAGTGCATGCGCAATTCGGCGCCGTAGACCTTCAGCTCGGTCGGCGCGATCACGCCGCGCACCGCGACGCGCACCGAGTGCAGCTTGCCGTCGAGGTGGCCCGACCAGTAGTCGAGGAATTTGGTGAGGATCGGGAATCTCGGAACGATGTCGAGGTCCTGCCACAGGAAAGTCTGGAGCACCGAAGGGTGATCGGGCAGGTGGTAGAGAATTTCGGCGGTCGTGAGCTTGTAGCCGTCGATACGCTTCGCCAGTGAGTCTTCCATGGTCAGGCACAACCCTCTTTCAGGTTACAGCACCTCCCCCTGACCGACCCGCGCCGTCCGACTTATTGGGGATCAGCGTGGGGCGGAATCGTCAACGAACGGTAACCGATGGGCGCGCGCCTGCAAGAGGTTCAGGCGGCCATGAACCAGTCGAGGATCGCCGGGTTCATGTCCTGCGGATAGGTGTGGCTGAGATCGGCGATCTCGCGGTGGACGACCGCGGCGCCCGCCGCGGCGAGCGTGCGGTGCGCCTGGCGCGCCAGGTCGGCCGGGAACATCCAGTCGAGCGCGCCGTGGACAATGTGGACAGGCAGGCCGGCGAGCCGCTCGGGGTCGGCGAACTCGGCCAGCATGGGATGGAAGGCCGCCGCGACAGGGGCGAGGTGTGTGAAGGGCGAGTCCGGCTCCAACCCGCTCAGATAGGCGAAGGTGCCGCCGTCGCTGAGGCCGGTGAGCAGGATGCGGCGCGGGTCGACGGCCCAGCGTTCGCAGACATCGGCGACGATGCGCTTCAGGTTCGGCGTGTCGGGATCGGGGCCGCTGAGCGCCCAGGTCGGCCCCGTCGAGGTCGGCGCGGCGAGGATCGCGCCGCGGCCGCGGGCGTCGCGCAGCCAGCTGAAGAGGAAGGCGCGGCCGTGGCCGCTGCCGCCATGCAGGGCGACGACGAGGGGGAGGGCGGTCTCGGGCGTGTAGGTCTCGGGCACGTAGAGCGAGAAGCCGCCGCGCGAATCGTAGGTGTTGTCGACATGCAGCAGGCCGGTGTCGGGACGCGGCTGCGCGGCGGCGAGGCGTTGTTGAAGATCGAGATCGGCGCGCCGGTCGGGGCTGAGGAAGAAGCGGCTGACCGGCGGCAGGACCTGAGCGAAGGGATAGAGCGCCTCGAGCGCCAGCGGCACGTGGCGGAAGGCGCGGAAAGCCGCCAGCGGCCCCTCGGCGCCCGCCGCCGCCGCGCGCAGCGCGTCGAAGGCGGCGAGGGCATGATCGGCCGCCCGCACCAGCGGGGCGCGCAGGGCCGCCCTCTCGGCCGGCCAGGCGTCGAGCCGGGGCCGGACGGCGCGCAGCGCCTCGTCCCGCGCGCCGACGCCGGCGACCAGCTCGGCCAGACGCGGCGGATGAAAGTGCCGCGCCACGAAGCCGAGGGTCTCGAGCGCCTGAAGCAGCACCGGCACGAAGACGGAGAGATCGTCGAGGGTGGGGTCGGTCAAGGCAAGGTCCTGTGCCGGCGAGGCCGCCATATTGCCTCAACCCTTGCGGCGATGCCCATGCATTACGGCGGCGGCACGGCGCGGGGGCGTCCGCTCCGCCTTGACCAGAGCGTCAAATTCCTATGGTTTCCGGCCCGCAGAACACATCTTGGGGGCGATACGCATGGCTGGGACATTCCGCGCGCTGCTGCTGGAAAAGGGCGAGGGCGGGCAGCAGGCGGCGCGCATCGCCGAACTGACCGATGCCGACCTGATGGACGGCGACGTCACCGTCGCGGTCAGCCATTCCACCATCAACTACAAGGACGGCCTGGCGCTGACCGGAGCGGCGCCCGTGGTGCGGCGCTGGCCGATGATCCCGGGGATCGATTTCGCCGGGACGGTCGAGACCTCGTCCAACCCCGCCTGGGCGGCGGGCGACAAGGTGGTGCTGAACGGCTGGGGCCTCGGCGAGACGCATCTGGGCGGCTACGCGACGCGGGCCCGGGTCAAGGGCGAGTGGCTGGTACCTCTGCCTGCCGCGTTCAGCCCGGCGCAGGCGATGGCGATCGGCACCGCCGGCTACACTGCCATGCTGGCGGTCCTGGCGCTGGAGCACAACGGCGTGACGCCGGCGAGCGGGCCGATCCTGGTGACCGGGGCGGCGGGCGGCGTCGGCTCGGTGGCGATCGCCATCCTGTCGAAGCTCGGCTACCGGGTCATCGCCTCGACCGGGCGGGTCGAGGAGGCGGACTACCTGACCGGACTCGGCGCGGCCGAGATCATCCCGCGCGCCGAATTGGCGGGCGAGCCGAGGCCGCTCAGCAAGGAACGCTGGGCCGGGGTGGTGGACAGCGTCGGATCGAAGACGCTGGCCAATGCCCTGTCGATGACCAAATACGGCGGCTGCGTCGCCGCCTGCGGGCTCGCGGCGGGGATGGACCTGCCCGGCTCGGTCGCGCCGTTCATCCTGCGCGGCGTGACGCTGGCCGGGATCGACAGCGTCATGGCGCCCAGGGCGCGGCGTCTGACCGCATGGGAGCGGCTGGCGCGCGACCTCGATACCGCTAAGTTGGACGCCATGACGACGACGGTGTCGCTGAGTGCGGCCGCGGGCCTGGGGCCGGACATCCTGCAAGGCAAAGTGCGCGGGCGGACCGTCGTGGACGTCGCGGCGTGAACGCCCTGGCGCCGTTCCGCCGCGGGGGCAACCATCCCCCCCGCGTCGAGGTGGAGCGCCGCCCGGACGGGTCGATCCTGCTGCGCAACCCCTATCCGCTGGTGACGCCGCCGGAAAACCTGATCGCGCCGTTCCGCCGCTGGGCGGCCGAAGCGCCGCAGCGCATCTGGCTGGCCGAACGCACCGGCCCGGGGCCGGGCTGGCGGACGGTCACCTATAGCGAGGCGCTGGAGCTGATCTCGCGCATCGCGGAAGGCTTGATGGCGCGGGGTCTGGGGCATGCCTCGGGCGGCCATGCGCCGCTGATGATCCTCAGCGGCAACAGCATCGACCATGCGCTGATGACCTATGGCGCGATCCTGGCGGGCTGTCCGGTCGCGCCGGTCAGCCGCAGCTATTCCACCCAGTCGAGCGACTTCGCCAAGCTGCGTTACGTCGCCTATCTGGTGAAGCCGCGGGCGATCTATGCGGACGACATGCCGCTCTACGAGAAGGCGCTGGCGGCGCTGGACCTGACCGGCGTGCAGCTTTTCCACTCCAGGCGCCCGCACAGCACTGGATCGACGGCCTTCGCGGAGCTTGTCGCGACGCCGTCCGGCGCGGCGGCCCGCGCGGCCTATGACCGCCTTTCGTTCGACGACGTGGCGAAATTCCTCTTCACCTCCGGTTCGACGGGGATGCCGAAGGCGGCGATCAACACCCATCGCATGATGTGCACGAACGCCGCGATGCTGCGTTCGATGCTGGCCGATCCGGCGAACGAGCCGCCGGCGGTGACGCTGTCCTGGCTGCCCTGGAACCATTCGTTCGGCGGCAATTCGGTGCTGAACGGCACGACGAGCTGGGGCGGGACGATCTATCTCGACGGCGGCGCGCCGACGCCGCAGGGCTTCGCCGAGACGCTGCGCAATCTGCGCGAGGTCTCGCCCACCACTTACTCCAACGTGCCGGCCGCCTGGGCGATGCTGACGCCCGAGCTGGAGCGCGATCCGGCGCTGGCCGCCACGTTCTTCCGCGACCTCAAGCAGCTCGCCTATGGCGGGGCGGCGCTGAGCCAGGATCTCGGCGACCGGATCCAGGCGGTCGCGGCGCGCACCGTCGGCCACCGCCTGCCGTTCTCTTCGGGCTACGGCGCGACCGAGACCGCGCCGACCATCTGCAACGTCCACTGGGCGAGCGAGCGCATGGGCCTGATCGGCCTTCCGCTGCCAGGCGTCGTGGTGAAGCTGGCGCCGGTTGGCGCCAAGCTGGATGTGCGGGTCAAGGGCGACTGCGTCACGCCCGGCTATTTCGGGCGGCCCGACCTCACCGCCAAGGCGTTCGACGAGGAAGGATTCTATCAGCTGGGCGACGCCGCGAAGTTCGTCGATCCTGACGATCCTTCGAAGGGCCTCGTTTTCGACGGCCGCGTGGTGGAGGACTTCAAGCTCGACACCGGTACTTTCGTCAGCGCCGGGCGGCTGCGCATCCAGGCGATCGAGGCGGCCGGCGGGCTGATCCAGGATGCGCTGGTCGCCGGGCTCGACCGGCCCTATGCCGCGATCCTCGCCTGGCCCAACCTGGCGGCCTGCCGCGCCTTCGCGGGCGAGGAGCTGAGCGTCGAGCAGATCGTCGCCGACCCGCGCATCCTCGCCCGCATCGGCGAGGGCCTGGCGCGCCACAATGCGGACCATCCCGGCTCCAGCACGCAGATCCGCCGCGCCCTGCTGATGACCGAGCCGCCCAGCCTCGACGCCGGCGAGACCACCGACAAGGGCTATGTCAACCAGTCGCTGTCGCTGGAGCGCCGCGCCGACCTCGTCGCGCGCCTCTACGCCGAACCGGCCGGCCCCGGAGTCGTGGCCGCCTGATGCCCGACGCCAAGATCATCCTCGACTGGTTCTGGCTGATCGCGACGGGCTTCGGGTTCGGCTTCGTCGCCGCCGCACCGATCGGCGCGGTCAACATCATCTGCATCCGCCGCACGCTGCATTTCGGTCCGATCAACGGCTTCCTGTCGGGACTCGGCGCAGCGCTGGGCGACGGCTTCTTCGCCGCCCTCGTCGCCTTCGGCTTCACCAGCCTGTCGAGCTTCATGACGAGCAACAAGTTCGCGCTCGAACTGACTGGCGGGGTCATCCTGATCGGCTATGCCGTCTATGCCCTGGTCACCAAGCCGCCGATCCGGCGGATCGAGGAGAAGGGCGAAATGCTGGAAGCGAAATCGACGGGCTTTCTCAGCGCCGCGTTCTCGACCTTCGGGCTGACGGTCATAAATCCGGCGACGCTGTTTTTCTTCGCCGCCGTCGCCGCCTCGATGGCCTCGATGGTGCCCGAAGGCGCCTCCAGCTATTTCGGGGCCGGGGTGTTCGTGCTCGCTGTGGTTGCTGGCTCGACCTTCTGGTGGATGGTTATCGTGGCCATCACGTTCTTCGCCCACAAACAGATCGGCGACCGGGCGATCGTCATCATCAACCGCGTCACGGGCGTGCTCATCGGCGTCTTCGGCATTGCGGTCCTGGTGAACCTGTTTTTCGGTCACTGGGTCAATTGAGGAGACGGCATCCATGGACAAGCCGGTCATGACGGGCGCAGAGGCGCTGGTCCAGACGCTCGAGGCGGCGGGGGTCGATCGCTGCTTCACCAATCCCGGCACGTCGGAGATGCACGCCGTCGCGGCGATCGGCCGGGCGGCGACGCTGAGGGCCTCGCTCTGCCTGTTCGAAGGCGTGGCGACCGGGGCGGCGGACGGCTATGCCCGGATCGCCCGCAAGCCGGCCTGCACGCTGCTGCATCTGGGCCCCGGCCTCGCGAACGGCCTGGCCAATCTGCACAATGCGCGGCGGGCGCGCTCGCCCATCGTCAACATCGTCGGCGATCACGCGGTCTCGCACCGCACGCTCGACGCACCGCTCGCCAGCGATCTCGCCGGGTTCGCGGCGCCCGTGTCGCAGTGGATCAGGTCGGCCGATACGGCGGACGAAGTGGGCGAGGCCGCCGCCGAGGCGGTCGCCGCCTCGCAGGCCGCACCCGGCGGCGTCGCCACGCTGATCCTGCCGGCCGACACGGCCTGGACCGAGACGACGAAGGGGCCGGCCGCGCCGGTCGCCCCGACGCCGTTTGCGCCGCCGGCGGAGGCCGCCGTCGCCGCCGCCCGCGCGGCGCTGGCGCACGGCGAGAGCTCGGCGCTGCTGCTCAGCGACCCGGTCCTGTCGGGCGAGGGGCTGGAACTGGCCGGCGCGATCGCCGCGGCGACGGGGGCCCGGCTCTACTGCGATACCTTCGTCGGCGTCATGGCGCGCGGCGCCGGCCGGGCCTTCGTCCGCCGCCTGCCGTATTTTGCCGAAGCGGTGGAGGAAGAACTCAAGGGCGTCGCGCATCTGGTCCTGGTCTCGACCAAGGCGCCCGTCGCGTTCTTCGCCTATCCCGGCCGCCGCGGCTCGCTGACGCCGGACGGCGCCGAAGTCGTCACGCTCGCCCGGCCGGGCGAGGATGCGGTCGCCGGCCTGCGCGCGCTGGCGGAGGCGCTGGGCGCGGTGGGGCGCGAACCGGTGCGGGCCAGCGCGATGACGCCCGGCCTGCCAACGGGGACTCTGGACTCCATGAAGGCCGGCGCGATCATCGGCCGCTTCCTGCCGGAGGGGGCGATCGTGTCGGACGAGGGCGCGACCTGCGGTGCAGGGGCGTTCGTGCACACGGCAGGCTCGCCGCCGCATGACTGGCTGCAACTGACCGGCGGCTCGATCGGACAGGGCCTGCCCGTCGGGGTCGGCGCCGCGACCGCCGCGCCGGGGCGCAAGGTCGTCTGCCTGGAGGGAGACGGCTCGGCGATGTACACGATCCAGGCGCTGTGGACCGCGGCGCGCGAGCATCTCGACATGGTGACGGTGATCTTCTCGAACCGCTCCTATGCGATCCTGAAGGTCGAGATGATGCGAACCGGCGCGCAGAACCCCGGCCCCAATACGCTAGCCATGTTCGACCTGTCGCGGCCCGATATCGGCTTCGTCGACCTGGCGCGCGGCCTTGGCGTCGACGCGGTGCGCTGCGAGACGGCGGAGGATTTCGCCGAGGCGTTCTCGGGCGCGATGCGGCGGCCCGGTCCCTTCCTGATCGAAGCCGTGATGCCCTGACGCTCGGCCTCAGCCCGAGGGCAAAGCGAGGCGCAGGAACTTCAGGAGATCGAGCCAGGATTGCCAGGCGGTGCTGGCGTCGAAGGCGATCGGCGCGCCCGTGCGATAGGGGGCGAAACGCGGATCGCCCGCCTCGTCGATGTCGAAGCCGTGTCCGACGCCGACATAGCGCGTGATGACGACCGGGCCGGGCCCGTCGGACAGGTCGGCCCAGTCGCGGCAGGCGGCCGGCGGGGCGACCGCGTCCTTCTCCGCCAGGAAGAGCTGAAGCGTCACTGCGCTCCGCCACGGCCTTGCCGCCGGGCAGGGCGGGTAGAAGGCGGCGGCCGAGACCAGGCCGGGAAGGCGCTGCTCCGCCATCACCACCTCGAGGACGCCGCGGCCGCCCCAGGCCCAGCCGGCGAGATGGAGCCGCTCGGGATCGACGCGCGCGGTCGCGCGGAGTTGGCCGAGCGCCCCGGCGATCGTCCGTGCCAGCGTCGCCGGCGCCGTCATGGTCCGGCAGGACGGATCGCCCGATCCGGAGCCGGGCCAGGCGAGGATCGCCGCGGCAAAGCCTTCCGCCTCCAGACGTTCCGCCAGCCGCTCGTAGAAGGCGGCTCGGGCCGACAGCAGCGGCGCTTCGCAGCCCGGCACGATAAGGACCGCGGGATGGCGCGCGCCGTCGTCGGGCGCATAGATCCGCAGGACCGGCGGATCGGCGGCCTGCGGCGCAGCGATCCTGTACCCTTTCGCCGGGGCGGCGCAGGCCGCCAGCAGCAGCGCCGCTGCGAGCGCGGCAACACGGAGGGGCGTCATGCGGCGACGACGGTCTGGTCGATGGCGCCGAAAATCGAGCCAGCCTTGTCGTTGAGCATCTCGATGTGGACGCGGTCGCCGATGCTCATGAAGGGGGTGATCGGCTTGCCCTGGCGGATCGTTTCCACGGCGCGCAGTTCGGCGATGCAGGAATAACCGACGCCGCCCTCCGCAATGGGCCGACCCTCGTCGCCCTCCGGCCCTCGGTTGGAGACGGTGCCGGAGCCGACGATCGTGCCCGCGCCCAGCGCCCGCGTCCGGGCCGCGTGAGCGACGAGGCGCGGGAAGTTGAAGGTCATGTCGATTCCGGCATCGGCCCGTCCGAACGGCACGTCGTTGAGCATGACATGCAGCGCGCCGTGCAGGCGGCCGTCGCGCCAGGCCGAGCCCAGTTCGTGCGGGGTCACGGCGACGGGGGCGAAGGCGGTCGAGGGCTTGGACTGGAAGAAGCCGAACCCCTTGGCGAGTTCGCCGGGGATGAGATTGCGCAGCGAGACGTCGTTGAGGATGACGATCAGCTTGATCGCCGCCTCGGCTTCGGCCTCGCTGGCCCCCAGCGGCACGTCGCCGGTGATGACCGCGACCTCGGCCTCGCAGTCGAGGCCCCAGCTCTCGTCCCTGAGCGGGATCGGCTGGCGCGGGGCGAGCATCACGTCGGAACCGCCCTGATACATCAGCGGATCGGTCCAGAAGCTGGAGGGCATCTCGGCGTTACGGGCGCGGCGGACCAGCGCGACATGGTTCACATAGGCCGAGCCATCCGCCCATTGATAGGCGCGCGGCAGGGGCGCAAGGCAGGCCGTCTCGTCGAAGGCGAAGGACGGCGCGACGCCGCTGGCGAGACCGCCATGGAGCGCGGCGAGGCGGGGCGCGGCGACGTCCCAGTCGTCCAGCGCGGCCTGCAGGGTCGGCGCGATGCCGTCGGCATAGGCGGCACGTTTCAGATCGCGCGAGACGACGGCGAGGCGGCCATCGCGCGTGCCGTTGCGAAGGGTGGCGAGTTTCATATGTCGATACCGTTCTTCGCGGTGAATTCGGAAACCGGCGCGTCGCCTGTGTTGATGACCTCGGCGGGCTCGAAGATGAGGACTTCGGCCTCAGCGTCCGACGCGGTGCGGTGTTCGACGCCGCGCGGCACCACGCAGAACTCGCCCGGCCCCATGTCGACAATGCGGTCGCGGAACTCGACGCGGAAGCGGCCCTTCCAGACCATGAACATCTCATCCGCGTCGGCGTGGGCATGCCAGGGGAAGACGCCTTCGGTCTTCACGAGCTTGACCTCCTGGCCGTTCAGCCTGGCCGCGACGCGCGGACGCCAGTGTTCGGCGATCCGGCCGAACTTTTCGCCGAGCGCGCCTGACTGGACCCCGCTCATGGCCTCGGCTTCCAGCTGTCCGCATAGGCGGGGTTTTCCACCGCCGACGCGCCGTCGAGCACGTCGAGCGGGTCGCGGGTGTCGATCATCACCGCGTATTCGTCGGTGGCGGGCTTGGTCTGGGTCAGCATGTTCTTCAGCGCCTTGGGGTGGGGGCCGTGCGTGAAGCCGGAGGGGTGGAAGGTCATCATGCCGGCGTCGATGTTGTCGCGGCTGAAGAAGTCGCCCGCGTGATAGAAGAGGACCTCGTCGTAGTCGTCGTTGTTGTGGAAGAACGGCACTTTGAGCGCGCCCGGATCGGTCTCGAACGGACGCGGCGCGAAGGTGCAGACGACGAAACGGGCGCTGAGAAAGGTCGTGTGCGCCGACGGCGGCACATGATAGCGGTGCGACATGATCGGGCGGATGCTCTCGACGTTGATCCGCACCGGGGCGAGGTCGCCGTGCCAGCCGACCGCGTCCAGCGGGTTCCACGGATAGGCGATACGGCTGACCGCGCCGCGCTTCTTCACCTCGACCGCATAGGGTCGGTCCTCGCGCTGCTGGGCGCGGAAGACCTCGTCCATCGCGGGCGTGTCGAACAGCGCCGGATCGAATACCGCATGGCGGCCGAGCATGCCCTTGTCGGGGAGCGTGAAGTGGGCGTTGGTCGCCTCGATCGTCAGGAAGGCGGACGGGCCGTCCGGCTCGATCCGCCACATCGTGCCGCGCGGGATGACGAGATAGTCGCCGGCGCGCAGGGCGAGATGGCCGAAGTCGCAGAAGAACGCGCCGCCGCCGCGGTGGACGAAGAGAATCTGGTCGCCATCGCCGTTGCGGGCCAGCGCCGGCATCGGGGCAGAAAGCTTCCAGAAGCGCATCTCGCAGGCGGCGTTGCCGAGAATGCGCGGCGCGTCCCAGGGACTTGAGGGCGCCTCGTTCAGCGCCGCGAGATCGAAGGCGCGGGGGCGCAGCGGACCCTCGAAGCCGGTCCAGCCGGTCGGCGGCCGGGGATGGTAAAGAAACGCCGCAGGGCCGAAGAAGCCCTCCTTCGACATCTCGCGCTCATAGGTGCCCTCGGGCAGGTCGGCATGGGCCTGGCGCGACGCCGCGCCGTCGATCCCATGGACCGGAATCCAGTTCTTCTCGGACATGCGAGTCCTCCTCGGCCGACTGTAGCGGAAGACCATGACGCTGCGGAAGGCGCGGCGGCCGATGCCGCCCCGCCCACGGCATCTATTTCAGTCTGATCTCGGCCAGGCGCTCCTGGAGGTAGCCATCCGCGGTGATCGGCGCGGGATAGCGGTCCGGGCGCTCCGCCGCGATGCAGGAGGGCAGGGTGCGGATCAGGTAGTCGGGCCGGAAATGCAGGAAGAACGGGGTCGAGAAGCGGGGGAACCGGGCCCGCTCCGGCGACGGGTTGACGACGCGGTGCGTGGTCGAGGGCAGGACGTGGTTGGTCAGGCGCTGAAGCATGTCGCCGACATTGACGACCAGCGCCCCCGGCGGCGGCTTGACCGGCAGCCAGGAGCCGTCGCGGTCCTTGATTTCGAGGCCCGCTTCCTCCGCTCCCAGCAGCAGGGTGATGACGTTGATGTCCTCATGCGCGCCGGCGCGGACATGATCGGTCGCGCCCTCGACCGGAGGATAATGCAGCAGGCGCAGGATCGAATTGCCGTCGCGGACCGGATCGTCGAAGAAGTCCGCCGCGAGCTTAAGGTGGCGCGCGATGGCCCGCAGCAGCGTGAGACCCAGCGCGTCGAGGGCCTGGAACAGCCCGTAGATGTGCTCCTTGAAGCAGGCGATCTCGGTCGGCCAGACATTGGGCGGCATGAAACGCGACAGCCTGTGCCCGCCCGGCAGTTCGCGCCCGGTGTGCCAGAATTCCTTGAGGTCGTGCTTGTCGAAACCCTTGGCGGTCTCGATGCCGAACGGGGTGAGGCCGCGCTGACCGCCGCCGCCCACCTGGTGGTAGCGGCGCTTGACCGTTTCGGGCAGGGCGAAGAACGCCTTGATGTCGGCGAGCGCTGCGTCGATGAGCGGTTGCGGGATGCCGTGATCCTTGACGCTGGCGAAGCCATAGCGCTGGAACTGTCCTCCGAGCGCGGCTGCGAAGGCGTCCGGATCGCTCGTATCGAGCGCAACCGAGAGCGGGTCGTCGAGCGGTCCGGGCATCTGTTCCTCCTTGGCGGCGGCTTTGGCCAACCTAGGCGGTCAACGCGCCATCGCCAACCGCGATGCGGCGCGTCCGGGCGGTCGGGAGATCGTTCAACTGCCCGTCGAACTCGACTTGTTCCGCCTCAGCCGCCTGGTGCACATTGGGCGCATCGAACATGGGAGAGAGCGGTGATGCGCCGGCTGCTGGTCCTGGCTGTCGCTTGCGGTCTTTCGGCTGCGTCCGCCGCAGAGCTGCCCATGAAGGGCGGCGAGGTGCGGCTCTATCCGGCGAGCGGACCGCTTGGCATGCCGCTCGTGCCCCCGATCGACGATCCGGCCTTCCAGGAGGAGATCCTCGCCGCGCATAACCGCGAGCGGACGCTGCTGGGTATCGCGCCCCTGGTCTGGTCGGACGATCTGGCCGAGGACGCCGAGGACTGGGCCGAGAAACTCGCCCGGGCGAACCGGATGGAGCATGCCAGTCAGCGCAGGCATGGCGAGAACCTGTTCTTCAACGGGGCCGGCCGGCGCACGCCGGCGCAGATGGTGCAGGGCTGGACCGACGAGAAGCTCTACTACATTCCCGGCGGCGCCCACCCCAATGTGAGCACGACCGGCGACTGGCGCCATGTCGGGCACTACACGGCGGTGGTCTGGGCGACGACCCGCGCCGTCGGCTGCGCGGTCAAGCGCAGCGCGAGCAGCGACTTCCTGGTCTGCCGCTACGATCCGCCGGGCAATGTGCGCGGCTATGCCGCCTATGACGTCGAGGCAGCGGAACGCGTGGTCGCGGCGGCCGCAGGGACCCCGGGCGCGAGGGTCGCCGCCGCCGCCGCGAGGCCCGGCGAACCGGCAGCAGCGCCTGCGACGGCGCTTGGGACAGATCCCATACCCGTGCCCATTCCGGCGCCGGCTGCGGTACGGGCACCGGTCGAGCTTGCCGCCGCGCCGCCGCCGTCCGCCGGGACAGTGCTGGTCGCGATCGTCGTACCGGTCGTGACGGCCGCCGATCCCTGGCCGGTGCCGGCCGCCAAGCCGAGCGTCATCGCCCGCTGAGCGGCAAGAGGAACCGGGTGACCTGACCGCTCCGATAGGCATGCCTTCCGGGCGCCGCATGCGATAGGTTCAAGATACCGCAATCGGACCGGACCATGCCGGAAACGCGTCACCATGCCATGTCTGCGACGGAGAGCCTTGCGGCTCTCGGCGCGACGGCGGCTGGACTGAGCCAGGGGGAGGCCGAAGCGCGGCTGCTGCGCCACGGCCCCAATCGCCTGCCGGAGCAGCGGCGACGGAGCGCACTGATGCGTTTCCTGGCGCAGTTCCATAACGTTCTCATCTACGTGCTGCTGGGCGCGGCCGTCATCACGGCCGGCTTGGGACATGTCGTCGATACGGCCGTCATCGTTGCGGTGGTCGTCGCGAACGCGCTCATCGGGTTCGTGCAGGAGGGCCGCGCCGAGCAGGCGATGGAAGCGATCCGCCAGATGCTGGCGCCGCGCACGACCGTGCTGCGCGACGGCAAGCGACGCAGCGTGGACGGCGCGGCTATCGTCCCAGGCGACATCGTGCTGCTGGAGGCGGGCGAGAAAGTGTCCGCGGACCTTCGTCTGATCGAAGCGAGCGGTCTGAGGATCGAGGAGGCGATCCTCACCGGCGAATCCGTGCCTGCGGACAAGACCACCGACAGCGTCCAAGGCGAGGCCGTGCTTGGCGACCGGTCCTGCATGGCGTTCAGCGGCACGCTGGTCGCTGCCGGGGCGGGCAAGGGCGTGGTCGTCGCGACAGGCGCGGCGACCCAGATCGGCCGGATCAGCGGCTTGCTCTCGGGCATCGAGGCGCTGACCACGCCGCTGATCCGGCAGATGGACGGCTTCGCGCGCTGGCTGACGGTTTTGATCCTGCTGCTTTCGGGAGTCCTGCTGGTCTATGGCTACGCCGTCGGCCATCTGCCGTTCGCCGAACTCTTCATGACGATCGTCGGCCTCGCGGTCGCAGCAATCCCGGAGGGGCTGCCGGCGGTTCTGACGATCACGCTGGCGGTCGGTGTCCAGGCGATGGCCCGGCGCAATGCGATCGTCCGCCGCCTGCCTGCCATCGAGACGCTGGGCTCGGTCTCCGTCATCTGCAGCGACAAGACCGGCACGCTGACGCGCAACGAGATGATGGCAGCCTCCATGATCACGGCGGATCATGTCTATGCGGCGGAGGGGACGGGCTATGCGCCCGAAGGGGCGATCCGCCGCACCGGCGGCGATGGCGATGATCTCGACCGGCAGGATCTGCACGACATCGCCCGCGTCGCCGCCCTGTGCAGCGACGCGGTTCTGCACGGCCAGGCTGCGGACTGGCGGGTCGAGGGCGATCCGATGGAGGGCGCGCTGGTCGCCTTGGCCGGGAAGATCACCGGCGCGGGGCCCGCTCCATATTCCGACTGGACGCGGATCGGCAGCATCCCGTTCGATGCCCGGCACCGCTATATGGCGGTTCTCGACCGCAGTCCCGCGGGCGAGAGCTGGATCCACGTGAAGGGCGCGCCGGAGCAGGTCCTGTCGATGTGCGCGAGCCAGCGGACGGGCGATAGCAGCGCCGGCTCGCTGGACGCCGGCTACTGGCACCGGCAGATCGATGCGGTGACGGCGAGCGGTCAACGCGTACTGGCGCTGGCCGCCAAGCGCGTGGCCGATGGGACCACGGCGCTGACGGCGTCAGACTTCGACGGCGCCCTCATGCTGGTAGGTCTGGTCGGGCTGATCGATCCGCCGCGTGCGGAGGCGAAGGCCGCCGTCGTCGAGTGCCGCTCGGCGGGCATCCGCGTCAAGATGATTACCGGCGATCATGCCGGCACCGCGCGCGCGATCGCCCGCGAGATCGGCCTGACGAATCCCGAGCGCGTCCTGACCGGGACCGACCTGGACGCGATGGACGATGCAGGCCTTGCGGCCGGAGTCGTGGACACCGACATCTTCGCGCGCACCAGTCCCGAGCACAAACTGCGCCTCGTCACGGCGCTGCAGTCGCACGGGCTGACCGTCGCCATGACGGGCGACGGGGTCAACGACGCGCCGGCCCTGAAGCGCGCCGACGCCGGCATCGCCATGGGTCGGAAAGGCAGCGAGGCGGCCAAGGAAGCCTCGGACCTCGTGCTGGCCGACGACAATTTCGCCACGATCGTCGCCGCCGTGCGGGAAGGACGGACGGTCTACGACAACATCAAGAAGGTCGTCAGCTGGACCCTTCCCACGAACGCGGGCGAGACGATGACCATTGCGACCGCGCTCTTCTTCGGCCTGGCATTGCCGGTCACTGCGGTTCAGATTCTGTGGATCAACCTCGTCACCGCGATCACGCTCGGCCTTGCGCTCGCCTTCGAGCCGACCGAGGCAGGAACGATGCGGCGCCCGCCGCGGCCGCGCTCACAGCCGCTTCTGACCGGGGCGCTGACCTGGCACATCGTCCTGGTCTCGGCGCTGTTTCTCGCCGCGGTCTTCGGCATCTACGCCTATGCGATCGACGCCGGGCACCCGCCCGAACTGGCCCGCACCATGGCTCTCAACATGCTGGTCGTGCTGGAGATCTTCCACCTGTTCTTCATCCGCAACATCCACGGCACCTCGCTGACCTGGGCAGCAGCGCGCGGCACGCCCGTGGTCTGGGTGTCGGTCGTGGCCATCACGGCGGCGCAGTTCGCGATCACCTATGCGCCGCCGTTGCAGGCGGCGTTCGGAACGCGGGACGTGCCGCTGTTCGACGGGCTGCTGATCGTCGCTGTCGGGGCGATCTTCTTCGCGATCATCGAAACCGAGAAGCAGATCCGCCTGGCCCTTCGCAGAACCGACGCGTCTGCTGCAGTATCGGCCGCGCACCGCGAAACGGAATAGAGGAGCACAAGAATGGCTGCCGCCACCTCCACACAAGACCTGCGGATCATCATCACCGGCGGTGCCCGCGGCATTGGCGGCGCTACCGCCCGCCTGCTCTGCGCCGGGGGCGCGAAGGTGATGATCGCCGACGTGCTCGACGCGGACGGCGAGGCCCTGGCGGCGGAACTCGGCCCCAACGCGCTCTACCGCCATCTCGACGTTACATCGGACGAAGACTGGCGGACTGCCGTCGCGGCGGCCGAAGCGGCCTTCGGCGGCCTCAACGCGCTGTTCAACAATGCCGGCATCGTTGCCTTTTCCAGCGTTGCCGCCTGCACGCCCGACGCCTTCCGGCGGGTCATCGACGTGAACCTCACCGGGGTTTTCCTCGGCATCCATGCTGCGGCACCGGCCCTTGCACGCGCGGGCGGCGGCGTGATCGTCAACACCTCGTCCACGGCGGGCCTTCAGGGCTATGCCAATCTGGCGGCCTATGTGGCGAGCAAGTGGGGGGTGCGAGGCCTGACCAAAGCAGCGGCGCTCGACCTCGCACCGCAGCGCATTCGCGTGGTCTCGATCCATCCCGGCCCGATCGCCACGCCGATGACCGCCGGGCTGAGCGGCGATCTCGCCCGCGCCCAGCCGATCCCGCGCTTTGGCGAGGCGGACGAGGTCGCCCGCATGGCGCGGTTCCTGCTGGTCGAGGCGAGCTATTCCACGGGCAGCGAGTTCGTGGTCGATGGCGGGGCGGTGACAGGCCAGGTGCTGCCGCTGCCGGAGGGCGATGCGCCGGGCTGACGCGCACCTTTCTCCGGAAGGCGAGGGGAATCAGCCCTGCGAAGCGGCGGCGCGGCGGAAGGGGTAGAGGATCTGCCCGCCCAGCGTCGCCGGCATCGGATCCGCGATGCCGATATCGGCGGGCGGCCGGCGCCGGGGATTGAGAAAGGTCCCGAACAGAAGATCGAAGACGACGAGGTTCTCGCCGTAGTTGGTGTTGCCTTCGTCCGGCCGCTTGGAGTGATGCCAGCGGTGAAGGCCGGGGGTGTTGAAGAGGTAGTTCAGCGGCCCGGTCCGCATCTCGATGTTGCAGTGGGTCAGGAGGCCGATATAGGCGGTGATCGCGCTGACCCAGATGATGATCTCCTGCGGCACGCCCGCCGCCAGACCGACGGCGAGGCCGAACGAGACGCTGAGCAGCGTGTCGACGAAATGGAAGCGCCCGGTGTTGAAGAACCACAGCCGCGTGACGGAGTGGTGCACCGCATGGAAGCGCCAGAGCGTCGCCACCTCGTGCGAGAGACGGTGCGCCCAATAGAAGCCGAACTCGGCGATCAGCAGGCCGAGGGCGGCCTGCGCCGCGAGCGGCCAGTGGCGCGGCCACCAGGCGGCACCGGAAGCGAGCGCTTCGCCCTCAAGTCCGGCGAGGGCGGGCACCACGATGAGCACCTGGACGGCCGACTTGCTGAGCAAGGTGTGGCCGAGATCGGCCCAGATCTGGCCGTCATTGGCAAGCCAGGCCCGTTCATGCGGCATGGCACGTTCAAGCGCGAAGATGGCGAGTGCCAGCGAGAAATAGCTGACGTTCAGCCAGAGCAATGGCGTGCCGGTGGTCATGCCATAGGCGTTGATCGCGATGGCGCCGGTCATCAGCACCGGCCACCACAGACAGGACAGGACAAACCTCATGCGCCCTCACCGGCGCCGCCCCCCCGCGGCGCACTCCCAAGCGTCATCTTGTCCGACCGGACCGCCGATGCAATCGGCCAGTGGGCCTGCGAGGCAATGCGTCGCTACTCAGCGCGACGCCCGGTCGAGGCCCAAGAGGGCGTCGAGCGAGACGAGGCCGGGGCCGCGGGCGATGATCAGAAGCAGCAGCGCGGCCCAGGTGAGATGGGTGTCCCAGGCGGCCGGGTAGATGAACAGCCCGATGACCGCGGTCATGCCGAGCAAGGGCAGGGCCGCGAAGCGGCTGAAGAGACCGATCGCCAGCAGCACCGGCATCGTCAGCTCGGTATAGGCGCCCAGATGGGCGGCAAGCTCCGGCGGCAGGAGCGGCACCTTGTACTCCTCGCGAAACAGTATGATCGCCAGATCGGTCACCTGCCAGTCGCCATCGACCTTGGTGAGGCCCGACTTGAAGAAGACGCCCGCGATGCCGACCCGAGCCGATAGGAGAATCAGGGACAGGGGAACGGCGGTCGCCAGGAGCGCATGGAGACGCGTGAGAAGGCCGGGGCCGGCGGCTCGATCGGTCATCGGGTAAGGGTCCTTAGAGTGGGCGGAAGGCGGCGATGCAGCCTCGCCGGAGGGCCAGACGCAGCGTTGCGGCGGCGTCGAAGGCGCCGTCATGGGCGAGAGCGGCGCCGATGGCGGCGCTGAGCGGGCGGCCGTCCTGAAGCGCCTTCAGGAAGGCGAAGGCGGCCGGCGCCAGGGTCACGCTGACAACGGCGTCGGCGGCGGCGTGCACCAGAAGGTGCGTCGGCTTCCGTTCAAGTGCGGCTTCGTCCTCATCGAGAAGGCGATCGATCGCCCAGTCCGAACCGACGAGCCTCGCCGAGTCGCTCCATCCGACGCGCGCGTCGCCGCTCTCGCCAGGCGCGTCAGGAGCAGGCGGCGGAAGGGCGTCGCTGAGGCTGTGCAATGCCCATTCGAAGCGGGCGAGATCAGGCAGCCAAGGATAGGCCACGAGTGGCGGAAAGACGGCGAGAAAGTCCGCAAAGCCGCCGCCGTAGAGGGCGACGATGGGATCGTCCGGAGGGGCTGCGGCGATGAACTGAGCGGCGACATAGGCGAAGAAACCCTCGCCGGTCTGGCGGCGGGTCGCGGGAAAGGCAGCAGCCAGCGCCTCGGTGAGGCTCGAGCGGAAATTGCGCACATGGATCGCCAGGCGCTCCGGCGGGTTGAGGCCCGCGACGGCGGACGGCACGGCCGTCGCCTGGCCCGCAGCGTCGCGGATCGCCTGCGTCATGCGGCTCTGGAGTTCAGGCTGCATGGGCGAACACTCCGGCAGCTGCAATCCGGTCCGCCTGCGCCGCCTCGTCGAGCAGCGCGTCGAGCGGCGGGATGTTGCGGTCGCGCTCGATCAGAGCCGGGGCGGGGCCGAAGCGGCGCAAGGCATCGGCGTAGAGCGCCCAGACGGCGGGCGGGACGGCTTCGCCATGGGTGTCGATCAGAACATCGCCCTCGGCCTCATGTCCGGCGAGGTGGTACTCGCCGACCAGGTCGGCGGGCAATGCGGCAAGCCAGGCCTGCGGGTCGAAGGCGGCATTGCGGGCGGAGACATATACGTTGTTGACGTCGAGCAGCACGCCGCAGCCGGTGCGGCGGCAGAGCGCGGCGAGGAAATCGGTCTCGGGCATCTCGGCGCCCTCGCAATCGAGGTAACGCGAGGGGTTTTCGATCAGCAGCGCGCGGCCGATGGCCTGTTGAACGCTGTCGACGTTGCGCGCCATCGCATCGAGCGCAGCGCGGTCGTAGCGGATGGGCAGGAGGTCGTTGAGATAGACGCCGCCGCTGCGGCACCAGGAGAGATGCTCGGAGACGAGCATCGGCTGGATGCGCCGCACCAGTTCCGCGAAGCGCGCCAGATGACACTCGTCGGGCGGTTCGGGACTGCCGAGCGACAGGCCAACGCCGTGAAGCGAGACCGCATAGTCGCCGCGCACGCGCTCCAGCGTACGGAAGGCACGGCCGTCGCCCATGTGGTTCTCGGCGTGGACTTCGAGAAAAGGCGCGGGAGGACGCAGGGTCAGAACGGCGTCGATAAGGGGCGCGCGCAGGCCGATTCCCGTGGTGGGGCGCCACGGTTCGGTTCGCTCCGGGCCGGTCATGGCGGCGTCCTCCCGCATCGCCTCAGGCCTTCGGCTCGAGCGAGCCGCCGACCAGCTTCGTGCAGAGACCGGCGGGAACATAGATCCAGGCGGTCTTGTCGCCGTCGGCCTTCGAGGTGCCGGCGCAGGAATTGTTGCCGGCCGAGGCGCAGTCGTTGCTGCCGGCCTTGGCGACGCCGTAGCACTTCTCGTTCTTCGCCGTGTCCGAGGCGGGCATGTCTTCGGCGAAGGCCGGTGCAGCGAAGGCAGCGGCGATGGCAAGGGCGGCGAGGGTCTGGACTTTCACGGGGTTTGCTCCATTTCATGGCGCGGAAGACGCGGTCGGACCGTCCGCTCGCGGCGCTTCCGAAGAGCAGTTCGCGCGCTTGCGCCGAAAGGTTACGGTCGCTTCGTGATCGACGACGACATCGACGCGCGCTGGCGAGCGTTCATGCGCGAGGCGCAGGACGGAGACCGCGTGCGCTATGCCGAATTGCTGCGCGAACTCCTGGTGCCTCTGCGGCGTTTCTGCAGGCGCCGCCTGCCGACGTCGGAAGACGCCGAAGACGCGGTGCAGGATATCCTGGTGACCATCCACAAGGCGCGGGCGACCTACGATCCCTCGCGCCCGTTCCGGCCTTGGCTGGTGACGATCGCCCGCCGCCGGATTTCGGACAGACTGACCGCGCTGCGGCGGGCCGGGTATCATGCCCCGCTGGACGAGGCGTCGGAAGTAACTTCCGATGGCGATGCGGCGAATAAGCCAGATGGCGTGCTGACGGCGGCGGAACTGCAGGCGGCGATCGCCGCGCTGCCGGCCGCGCAGCGCAGCGCGCTGGAACTGACGAAGTTGAAGGAACTGTCCCTTGCAGAAGCCTCGGCCATCAGCGGCCAGTCGATCGGCTCGCTGAAGGTTGCGACGCACCGGGCCGTGGCGGCGCTGAGACGCCGCTTCGGCGGATTGAAGGAGTAGGCCGTGGCCGGCGACTTGGATACGGACGACCTGATCGCGCGGCTGGCGCTGGACGCCCGCCCGGTGCGGCGTCTGGCGCCGCCCGCCCTGCGCGCGACGGTCTGGCTGCTGGGCGCGCTGGCGGCGATGGCGGCCATCATCGCCTATCATGGCCTTCGCCCCGGTCTGGCCGAAGCGCTGGCCGAGCCTGGCGGCTGGCTGTCGATTCTTGCCGCTGGGGCGACCGGCGTCGCCGCCACCTATGCGGCCTTTCACCTCGCGATCCCGGGCACGTCTCGCGGCTGGGCGCTGCTGCCGCTGCCGGTGGCGCTGCTCTGGGCCTCTGGGCTCGGGCTCGGCTGCTATGCCGAGTGGCTGCGGCAGGGACCGGCTGGACTGGAGTTTGGCGAGGCGTTCGACTGCTTCCTGGCGATCGTGCTCATCAGCCTTCTGGTCGGACTGCCGATGCTGGCGATGCTGCGCCACGGCCGCCTGATCCGCCCCGTCCAGACGGCCGCGATGGGCGGGCTGGCGGTCGCTTCGCTCGCCTCGGCGGCGCTGGAGCTTTTCCACGAAGGCGACGCCCGCATCATGGACGTCATCTGGCACGTCGCAGCGGTGATGCTGATCGTCGCGCTGTCGTCGGGATCGGGCGCCGCGGCAGGGCGCAGCGCGCTCAGGGCCTCAACGTGAGGCCTGCCATGTCTTGACGGCCGCCATCGTTTTCTCGACATGGCCGGTGGGGTCGAGTGCGGAGTGAACGAAGAGGATCTTGCCCTCGGGCGAGATGACATAGGAGGTGCGGTCCGCGAGGTCAGGCTTGGCCTCCAGCACCGCATCGTAGGCCGTCATGATCGCCCGGTCCCTGTCGGAGGCGACCGCGAACTTGCTGCGGCACTCCGAAACCGAGAACTCATTGAGTGTCGCGATGTCGTCGGCCGAGACGCCGATCACGGTCGCGCCGAGTGCCTTGAAGGCATCGGTCGCCTCGGCGAAGTCGTGCGCCTCAATGGTGCAGCCCTTCGTGAAGGCGGCAGGATAGAAGTAGAGCACGACCGGCCCGGACTTCAACGCCTCGGCAAGGGAGAAGGTGAATTCGCTACCGCCGAGCGTCGCGGGCGCCGTGAAGGCCGGCGCGTCGGCGCCGACCGCCAGCTCGGCCCGCGCCGGCAGGATCATGAAGGCGGCGACGGCGAGCAGGCTGACAGATCGGTTCATGGCGGGCCGCCCCTTGCTGGGTCATGACAACGACGGCACGGCGCACCGTCCGCTGGAGCTACGCCGCCGGGCCGCCTGCAGATGAGGGGCGGCCAGATCCCCGGTTCGGATGCCCGGCGGGCGGCGGGCCGGTGCCGCCTTCCCGTCGATCGGCGGCGACGAAGCTATTCCGTCGTCTTTCCGTCAAAGTGCTCGTGAGCCTGCGCGGCCTCGGCGCAGGTCGCATGGACCGTGCCGTCGATATGTTCGGGCGGCCCGTAGATCGTATAGAGCCGGAGCGGCTCGCTTCCAGTGCTGACGACGTTGTGGCGGGCGCCCTGCGGCACGACGATGCCGTCATCCGCCTTCACCTTGTTGCAGACGCCATCAATCCACACCTCGCCTTCGCCGCCCTCGATCCGGAAGAACTGGTCGCGATCCTCGTGGACTTCCTCGCCGATCTCATCGCCGGGCTGGATCGCCATGAGCACCAGCTGAAGGTTGTGCCCGGTGTAGAGAACCCGGCGAAAGTCGCCATTCTCCTCGGTGAGCTTCTCGATGTCGCCGACAAAACCCTTCATCCGTTCAGCCTTTCCAACTTCTAGGTTCGCGCTGGGCGTTCGTCCACGATGATCCTGGCGGCGTGCGGCGACCGCTCTGAGTCAGGCGGCGGAGAGCGCGTCGATCCTGACGATCAGGGTGCGCCAGGCGGCGTCCGCCTCGCCGGTCCAGTCGGGTCCAAGAATGTCGCGGAAGGCTTCGGCCGTGGCGCCGTAGAAGGCCGTGAAGAGATCGGTCGCGACGCCAAGATTTGCATGGTTGGTCCGCTCGGCCTGGAGCATGTGCGAGGCGTAGGCGTCGTCCGCCAGCAGATCCATCAGGGTTTCGATCGCCGTGGTGAACATGTGGCCGCGCGCCGCGCCCGAATGATCGTTGCGGAAGAGCGGCGCGAAGTCGGGATGCGCGGCGAAGAGCCGTTCGTAGACCAGAGGCACCGGGTCGGCGCAGCGCGCGCCGACCGCCTCGATGGTTTGCATGATGATCCCGGCGTCCATGAAAAAAGACTAGGCGCACCGAGCGGGTTTGTCAGTCGAAATCCGGCTTGATCCCGACGCCGCAGAAGCCGTGGTCTTTCATGGCGGTCAGAACCCCCTGCTTGAGGTGGCCGCGAACCTCGCGCCACTGCATGCACTCCTCGGCGATGCAGTGATAGGGCGAGGGCGTGTTGACGAAGCCGTCGTTCAGCGTGTTGTCGAAGCGGTTGGAGCCCTCGATCCTGACAAAAGGGCACCACTTCGTGCGGGCCTCGGTGGCGGTGAGGAACATGAGGGATCGTCCTGATGTTGGAAGCGCCCGGTCGCGGGCACCCTGGTTGGTCTGGCGCAGGAACATTCGCCGGGCAGTGGTTAATTTTCCTCGGCCAGCAAGGGGAAGACACCGGCGGCCGGCCACTCGGAATCACCTTGCAACCGGGCGCGGATCGTACTTAGAATAATTCTAATAAAGCTCGGCCCGCTCTGACCGGAGGAAAAGATGGAAACGCAGAACCCAGGAAGCGCCGGAAAATGCCCGGTGATGCATGCAGCGCCCTCGAACGCCACCTTCGCCGGAAGGTCCAACCGCGACTGGTGGCCGAACCAGTTGAACCTCAGCATTCTCCATCAGCACTCAACGCTGTCCGACCCGATGGGCGCGGGGTTCGACTACGCCGAAGAGTTCAAGAAGCTCGACTTCAAGGCGCTGAAGCAGGATCTCTACGCGCTGATGACGGACTCGCAGGACTGGTGGCCCGCCGACTGGGGCCACTATGGCGGTCTGTTCGTCCGCATGGCCTGGCACAGCGCCGGCACCTATCGAGTCAGCGACGGACGCGGCGGTGCCGGAACCGGCAATCAGCGCTTCGCTCCGCTCAACAGCTGGCCGGACAACGCCAATCTCGACAAGGCGCGACGCCTGCTCTGGCCCATCAAGAAGAAGTACGGGAACAAGATCTCCTGGGCCGACCTGATGATCCTGGCGGGCAACTGCGCCATGGAGACAATGGGCTTCAAGACCTTCGGCTTTGCCGGCGGGCGCGCCGACATCTGGGAGCCCGAAGAGGACATCTACTGGGGTTCGGAGGCCGAATGGCTGGGCGACAAACGCTACAGCGGCGAGCGCAGCCTGGAGAACCCCCTGGCCGCCGTGCAGATGGGTCTGATCTACGTCAACCCGGAGGGGCCGAACGGACAGCCGAGCGTGCTGGCCTCGGGCCGCGACATCCGCGAAACCTTCGCGCGCATGGCAATGAACGACTACGAGACCGTCGCGCTGGTCGCCGGCGGCCATACGTTCGGGAAGTGCCACGGCGCGGCAAGCGCAACGAATGTCGGTCCCGAGCCGGAGGCCGCGCCGCTCGAGGCGATGGGTCTGGGCTGGATATCGCAGTACGGCAGCGGCAAGGGCGGCGATGCCATCACCTCGGGGATCGAGGGTTCATGGACCGCCAACCCGACGAAGTGGGACATGGGCTATTTCGACGTGCTGTTCGGCTACGACTGGGACCTTGTGAAAAGCCCGGCCGGCGCCTGGCAGTGGGTGCCGGTCAATCCGGATCCGAAGCATCTCGCCCCGGCCGCGCACGATCCCTCGCAGCGCGTGACCACCATCATGACCACCGCCGACATGGCGATGCGGATGGATCCGGCCTACGAGAAGATCTCGCGTCACTTCCACAAGAATCCCGACGAGTTCGCCGACGCCTTCGCCCGCGCGTGGTTCAAGTTGACGCATCGCGACATGGGGCCGAAGGCGCGCTATCTCGGCCCCGAAGTCCCGGCGGAGAATCTCATCTGGCAGGATCCGGTTCCGGCGGTCGATCACCCTCTGATCGACGCCAAGGATGCCGCCGATCTCAAGGCCAGGATCCTGGCGACCGGGCTTTCCGTCTCCGAACTGGTCTCGACCGCCTGGGCGTCGGCATCGACGTTCCGCGGGTCCGACAAGCGCGGGGGCGCGAACGGCGCCCGCATCCGTCTCGCCCCGCAGAAGGACTGGGAGGTCAACCAGCCGGGCAGGCTGGCGAAGGTCCTCGCGGCTCTTGAGGGGATCCAGACAGCGTTCAACGTTGGCGCGAAGAAGGTCTCGCTGGCCGATCTGATCGTCCTGGGCGGCAATGCGGCGATCGAGGCGGCCGCCAGGTCGGCCGGGCACGATGTCGAGGCGCCCTTCGCGCCGGGCCGCACGGATGCCTCGCAGGACCAGACCGACGTCGAGTCGTTCGCCGTGCTGGAGCCGCAGTCGGACGGGTTCCGCAACTACCACAAGGCGGGGCTCGGCGCGTCGCCGGAGGCGATGCTGATCGACAAGGCGCAGCTGCTGACCCTGACCGCACCGGAGCTGACGGTCCTCGTCGGGGGCTTGCGCGTGCTGGGGGCCAATTGCGGCCAGTCCCGGCATGGCGTCCTCACCGAGCGGCCCGGGACGCTGACCAACGACTTCTTCGTGAACCTGGTCGACATGGGCACCCAATGGACGCCGGTCTCGGATGCGCGGGACCTGTTCGAGGGCCGCGACCGCGCAAGCGGTCAGGCGAAGTGGACTGCCAGCCGCGTCGATCTTGTTTTCGGCTCCGACTCCCGGCTCCGGGCGCTCGCCGAAGTCTATGCGCAGGATCATGCGGGCGAGAAGTTCGTGCGCGACTTCGTGGCGGCCTGGACCAAGGTGATGAACGCGGATCGCTTCGACCTCGACTGATCGTCCCGGAACACGCCCGGGCACGGCCGACATCCGGCCGCGCCCGGGCGTTGCCGTCCGCACATGCTTCAGCCGAGCGCTTGCGGACGCTTCGGCCTGCGGGTCAGCGGTCCCCGACGCCTGCCGATCGGGCGGTTGAGGAAGTCGCTTTTCGGCCATTCGCCGCTCGCATGCGATGCATGGCCGAGCGGACCTCGCCGCATTTCCATGGGGGGCTCGCGACCTCCGCGCTGCGCCAAGCGACCGCGCGCATTGTCGGCTTCCGCGCGCCGTGCGACCCATGCGGAAATTTGTCGGGCGGCCTGCGCGGTCGACCCTCCGGATGAGAGACCCAGAGCATGAACGCCCTTCAATTGATCGTCGATCTCAACAAGGGCGTGACCCGGCAAGGCCCCGGTGGGGAGGCGGAGACGCGCATGTCGATAGCCCTGTCCGGCTTGTCGTCGGCCAGGAACCTGAAGATCGCCGATATCGGCTGTGGCACCGGTACGTCCACGCTGGTCTTGGCGCAGCAGCTCGATGCGCACATCACGGCGGTGGACCTCGTGCCGGAGTTTCTTGCGAAACTGGAGGCAGAGGCGAATCGAATCGGTGCGGGGCACCGCGTCACGCTCATTGCGGCATCGATGGACGCGCTTCCCTTCGGCGCGGCCGAGCTTGATGCGATCTGGTCTGAAGGCGCCATCTACAACATGGGCTTCGAAGCTGGCGTCGCAGCCTGGCGCAAACACCTGAAGCCCGACGGCATCCTGGCCGTTTCGGAGCTCACCTGGCTGACCCACACCCGGCCCTCGGAACTGCAGGCGTACTGGGAGCGCGAGTACAGCGAAGTGGATACGGCATCCGCTAAGCTGGGCGTGCTCGAAAAGCACGGCTTCTCGCCCGTGGGGTACATCGCGCTTCCCGAGCAGTGCTGGCTGGACAATTTCTACAGGCCGATCGAACGGAGGTTCGCCGGCTTTCTGGAGGAGCACGGACACAGCGAGGCGGCACGTGCTTTGGTCGAAGACTACAGGCGCGAGATTGCGCTCTACGAGCGCTACAAGGCTCACTTTAGCTATGGCTACTACATTGCCAGGAAGGCTGGCGACTGAAGATCCAAGATGGTCGGTTCCGTTGCTGCGAGCCGATGCTGTGCGCCCTTTGACGGATTTTCCTCATCCGCGCGGTCGCTCGGCGACAGAGAGCACCTGGAGCGCCGAGTTGTCGCGGGCACCAAAGAGACGCCGGGGCACCGAAAGCCGGATGCAGCACCACCGCTCGTTGCGCGTCTCGACTGGGCGTGTTGTCCCGGAGCCGCAGGGCCGGACTATCCCGGTCGGCAGGGAGCCACCGCCTTGAGCCGAAGCGAGTGCGATTGCTGCCGTGCGGCGAAGAAGAAAGACACGCCACCGCGGGCATTCTGCAGGCGAAATCGCAGCGCCTCACGGATCGACGGGAAAGTGATCTGATGTCCTCGGACGAGGTGGATCGATTTCTCGCCCTGCTTAGTCATCAAAGGAAGGACGAGATCGTCGTACTCAGAACGGCTATTCTTGCGGCTGACGATGGCATTGGCGAGCCCATCAAGTGGAACGCGCCGAGCTTTTTCTGGATTGGCGAGGACCGTGTGACGATGCGCCTGCGTCCAGGACATCGCCTCGGACTCGTCTTCCATCGTGGTGCCAAGATGAAATCCATTGTGGACCTTTCATTCGGCGACCCGACAGGCCTGATCGCCTGGGCTACTCCTGATCGCGGCGTTCTGTCCGTGAAGGACCGCGCGATGCTGGATACTCACACTCCTGATATCGGCGAACTGGTCGTCCAATGGGTGAAGGCGGCGACCTGACAGCGACCGCCGGGGACCACAACGCCGCTGCGCTTTTTTGGCCGTGGCCCGGCGATTTCTTTGGGGAGATGGCGGAGCCGGAGTCCGCATAATTCCGCGTTTCCGGGCATTCGGCATTGTCCGCCCATGTCGCCGAAATGCATGTAAAGTATTAGCGGATAGAAAGATCGCGCGTTCCTGATCGCCCGTTGTCGTCCGCCCCTATACGCATTAGAGTGTGGGGTAAGTTGTGGGGTTATCGGGGACGGCGATGCCGGGCAAAGCCAGAGGGAAGCATCAGGAAAAGCGGCTGACGGCGGCGCATCTGCGCAAGCCAGCGCCGGGGCGGCATGCCGACGGCAACGGACTGTATCTGGAAGTTGATCCGAGCGGCGCAGCGCGCTGGGTGCAACGGCTTATGGTGCATGGGCGGCGGCGGGATATCGGCGTCGGTCCGCTGGCGCTGGTAAAGCTGGGCGAGGCGCGCGAAGCCGCCGAAGCCAATCGCAAGCTGGCGCGGGCCGGGGGCGATCCCATCGCCGCGAAGCGGGCGCGCATCGCGCTGGCGGGCGGGACCACGTTCAAGGCGGCGGCGCTGGAATGCCACGACTTGCGCAAGGGCAAGTGGCGGAATGAGAAGCACCGCGCCCAATGGCTTTCCTCGCTGGAGGCTTACGCCTTCCCCAAGATCGGGGGGATGCCTGTGCATGCCGTGTCGTCGGCTGACGTCATGGACGTTCTGACGCCGATCTGGACGGAGAAGGCAGAGACCGCGCGGCGGGTGAAGCACCGCATCGGGCTGGTGCTGGACTATGCGCGGGCGAAGGGCTGGCGCGAGACGGGCAGCCCGACGCATGAACTGGCGCGCGCTCTGCCCAAGGTGCCGCGTGAAAAGCGGCATCAACCGGCGATGCCCTATGCCGAGATTCCGGCCTTCCTGTCGCGCCTTGCCGAGACGGGCGCGAGCGATGCGACCAAGGCAGCGCTGGAAGTGCTGATCCTTTGCGCCGCGCGCACGGGTGAGGTGCTGGGCGCGCGTTGGGCCGAGGTCGATCTGGACAAGGCGATCTGGACGGTGCTGGGCGAGCGGATGAAGGGCGGCAAGCCCCATGCGGTGCCGCTGTCGCCGCGCGCGCTGGCGCTGTTCAAGGCGCGCCGGGCGGCGCATTCCGGCAAGGGCGATTTCGTGTTTGAGGCGAAGCCGGGCAAGCCGCTGTCGCAAATGACGCTGCTGATGGCGATGCGCCGGTTGAAACTGGATTTCGTGCCGCACGGGTTCCGGTCGTCATTCCGGGACTTTGCCGCCGAGCGGACCAACGCGCCGCGCGAGGTCGCCGAGGCGGCGCTGGCGCATGCTGTCGGCAATGCGGTGGAGGCGGCGTATCGGCGAACCGATCTGCTTGATAAGCGCCGGAAACTTATGGCGACTTGGGCCGCGCATTGCGCCGGGGGCGGTGGCAAAGTGGTTCTGTTGAAGCGGGACGCTGCCGTTGCCCGCTAGGGCGAGGCAAGCGGAGG
>JAEUMK010000036.1 GCA_016792565.1 Alphaproteobacteria bacterium | reverse complement strand
GTCTCGTCGCCAACGGCGTCCCCGGCGACGTGGTTTCGACCTCGGGCAAGGGCTTCAGCGAGCCGCTGGTTCCGACCGGCCCCGGCGTGAAGGAGCCGCAGAACCGCCGCGCGACGATCGACCTGACCGGCTCGGCGATGTAATCAGCCTCCCCACGGAGGATGCGGCAAGGGCGGCCCGATGGGCCGCCCTTTTTGCTGCTGGAGCGAAGCCGTTCATAGCGGATCGCGCCTTCTTTCCTTATGGCTAGAGCAACATCCGAAGACGTGGATGCCGGTTCTTCAAAAAGACGATGCTCAATCAAGAGCCTGGAGCCCCGTTCCGATTTCATCGGAACGGAAAGGGCTCCAGGTCAGGCCCGGCCGTGAGGGCGAGATCATGCGCGTTGCGTGCATTTGCATGACGGCATGGCCGCAGGGCGCGGCCCATCGGCAGAGGAAGGGCTTCGGGGCCGCCCGGCCCGGATTTCAGCGCGAGGCGACGACCGCCGGCTTCGGCAGGGGTGTCGGCACGCCGGCCACGGCCGCCGGCGCGGCGGCGGGAGCCGAGGCAGGGGCAGCGGCGGGTGCGGCGGCAGGTGCGGCGGCCGGGGCAGCGGCCGGCGCCGGCGTCGCGGCGGCGACCTCGGTCGGTCCGGTGGGGCCGAGGACCAGATAGGACGGGCGCGGCTCGCAGGACTGGAAGCCGTGCCGCTGGGCGACCAGCAGCGGGCCGATGAAGGCGACGAGATCGCCGCGCGTCGGGCTGAGGATCGCGTCGTAGAGCCAGCCG
Organism: Alphaproteobacteria bacterium; assembly: GCA_016792565.1. GTDB lineage: Bacteria > Pseudomonadota > Alphaproteobacteria > Micropepsales > Micropepsaceae > JADZAI01. Next base: position 47,068 of record JAEUMK010000036.1, on the reverse strand, counting down.
GTCTCCTGGCAGAAGCGCGCGATGTCGGCGACGCTGCGTTTGGAGGAATCGTTGGCGAGCTTGGTGATGAAGGCGTTCAGCGCCTTCTGGCCGCCGCGCTTCTTGTCGAAGAACTTCGAGAGCTGGCCATGCGCCGACATCAGCACGGGCTGGTTCGCCTTGACGAATTCGTTGTAGCGGGCCGAGGCGCTGCACGAGAGCGCCGCGACCATGAGATCGGTCTGCACGGTGCGCATCTGCAAGGCGACCTCGTCCGGGCCCTTGACGCAGGCCGCCTCGGCCTTGGCGGCCACCGCGGCGTTCGCCATCGGGAAAGCCGCCGACAGACAGGCCGCCGCGAAGGCGGCCAAGGCGCGGGTTTTGAGAGCCATATTTCCTCGCGAACACACCCGGTCCAGAGGCCGGTGCATAACAGGTTCGGCCCGCCCGAGCGAGCCGTCCGTGACCTGCCGTGTGTGCCGCGCCGCGCGTTAAGGTCCCGTAAACCCCGTTTCCCGCTCACAAGGCCGTGTTGGCGTCCGGCAGAGCAGGCGCGCGGCAGGGCCGCGCCTTACGAAATCCGCGTCACCGTCACCGAGCGGCGGGGCCGCAGGTAGAAGCGGTCGGTGATCGTGATGCCCTCGGTGAGGAAGCGGCCGAAATTCGAAACATAGTTGAGCTCGATCTCGGCGAAGATCAGCCCGCCGCCCGGCGGCACGATGCCGCCCGGGACCGTGATGGCCGTTCCCACTCCCCGTGGCGGCATGTTGCGCCCGTCGCTCCACGCCACCCGCGTCACGCCGTTGATGTCGGCCTCGATACAGGTGATGCGCATGCGCATCGCCGAGGCGTCGATCGGCTGCATCACGGCGAGCCCGGCGGCGAAGACGTCGGCGATGTCGTTGTTCGTCACCGCCGTCGCCTGCGACACGAGGTCGGCGATGGTCGAGGTGGTCTGCGTCACCTTGCGGCTGGCCAGCATGCCGTTGGAGACCTCGACCGACCCGACCAGGCAGGTCAGCATCAAGGGCGCGATCAGCGCGAACTCGATCGCCGAGAGCCCCGAGCGGTCGGCGCGCAGGCGGCGCACCAGGCCGCCGAAGCCGGCCAGCAGGCCGATCGCCGCCGATTGAATGCGAGAAGACATCGTCGTTCCCCTGCCCATGACGGGACTCACCCGAGGCTCGCGCAGCCGGACTGGCCGGACGCGTACGGTTCGTTGCGGATCGCGGCCGTCACCTGGATCAGGTGCTCGCCGCCGCTCATGGTCGCCATGAACTCGCCGAGCCCCGGCGTGATCGGGCTCCAGGCGTAGAAGCCGCGGACCACGACGATCGAGCAGGCGGTGCCGGGGTCGTAGCGGAAGTCGTCGCGGAAATTGCCGTTGCCGTCGAGCGGGTCCTCGAACTGGGCGTTGGCGAAGCGGTTGAACGTCCGCACGTCGATCTGGAGGCGCTGGTCGCAGGCCAGCAGCACGTCGACGCGGTCGCAGACCTCGTCGCGGAACTGCTGCCGCGTCATGCCGGCGCCCTGCGCCTGGCCGGTGCGGATCATGCGCGCGGTGTCGTTGATGGCGTCCTGCAGCAGCGCGTCGGCCGTGTAGGTGATGCCGATCTCGAACATCGAGAAGAGCAGGCCGAAGAAGGCCGGCGCCAGCATCGCGAATTCGACCGCCGCCGAGCCGCGCGTATCGCGCAGCAGGCGTCGCCCGCGAGGTGTCCGTTTTCCGATCCGCCAAGCCATGAGAGTCGATGTCCCCCAATAAACGCCGGATCAATACAATAAAAGAAAGCGTCTTGTCTTTAGTTTATTTGGATTAACTCTAACATCCGGTCACCATTACCATCTTCAATGCCATTCAAAGTTGCGTAAAACACGATCTAATCCATATTACATCGAATTTTATCTTTTACTTTTCGTTCACCGCACCCTTGTAAAGAGAACAGTCGGCGCGGCCTCCCTTCGGCCCCGCCGCATTCGGGGAGCCTGTCCGATGAGCCTTCTGCCGTTCATTCGCCGCCTTGGCGTCGGTCCGTCCTTCCTGGGACGGTTCCGCCGCAACCGCGCCGGCAATATCGCCATGATGTTCGGCCTGGCGGCGATCCCGTTCTTCGCCTTCGGCGGCCTCGCGGTCGACTTCAGCCGCGCCCTTCTGGTCAAGAACCGCCTGTCGTCGGCGCTCGATGCGACGGCGCTGGCTCTCGGCGGCCAGGTCGGCCTGACCTCGGCGGAGGTCACCGCCAAGGCGAACGCCTACTTCCTCGCCAATTATCCCGACGACGAGATCGGCCGCCCGAGCGCCCTGCGCATCCAGTACGGCGACGACGCGGTCGTGGTCGCCGCCGACGCCACCGTCGATACGCTGATCATGGGCATCATCGGCTACAACGAGCTGTCGGTGACGGCGGAAGCCGAAGTCCGGCGCAGTTCGAACAGCCTGGAGGTCTCGCTGGTTCTCGACGTGACGGGCTCGATGGCCGGCTCGCGCATCGCGGACCTGAAGACCGCCGCCGCCGACCTCGTCGACATCGTGGTCTGGGACGGCCAGTCCTCGTCGGACCCGCAATATTCCAAGCTGGCGCTCATTCCCTATGCGAACGCCGTGAACGTCGGCGCCTACGCCGACGCCGTACGCGGCCCGGTCGCCGCGCCCGCCTCGATCGCCTCGACGGCGTGGACGACCGGATCGTCGAAGACCATCACCGGCGCGACCCGGGCCAATCCCGTGGTCATCACCTCGAACGCCCACGGCTTCAGCACCGGCCAGTTCGTCTATATCAGCGGCGTCAGCGGCATGACGCAGATCAACAATCGCGCCTATACGATCACCCGCGTCGACGCGAACCGCTTCCGCCTGAACGGCGTCAACGGTTCAGGCTATACGAGCTACTCCTCGGGCGGTACGATCAGGCGGTGTCTCGTCTCGGACTGCGGCATGGTGGTGACGACCAGCGCCGCGCACGCCTTCAACAACGGCGACAACATCTTCATCACCGGCGCCACCGGCACCGGCACGCAGATCAACAGCGCCGCCAACACGACCTTCACGGTCGCCAACCGGACGGCGACCACCTTCTCGCTGGCCGGGGCGATCGGCGCCAACTACGGCACCTACAGCTCGGGCGGCGCCGCCCATTGCACGGTCGCGGGCTGCGAGTATTTCCGCTTCACCAACGCCAGCGCCGCCACCCGCGTCCACCGGATCAGCACCTGCGTCAGCGAGCGCGTCGGCGGCGATGAATACACCGACGCCGCGCCGAGCACGCGCTTCCTCGGCCGCGTCTATCCGGCGCCCTCGGGCAATACCTGCCTGGCCAGCACCATCGTGCCGCTGACCACCGACAAGACGCTGCTGACCAGCCGGATCAACGCCCTGGCGGCGGCCGGTTCGACCGCCGGCCAGATCGGCATCGCCTGGGGCTGGTACATGCTGTCGCCGGATTTCGGCTATCTCTGGCCGTCCGAAAGCCAGCCGGCCGCCTACGGCGCCGACGATCTGCTGAAGATCGCCGTCCTGATGACCGACGGCGAGTTCAACACCCCCTACTGCAACGGCGTCATCGCCGCGGACGCCGGCTCCGGCTCGGGCTCCGCCAACGACAAGATCAACTGCAATGCCACCAACGGCGATCCGTTCGCCCAGGCGGCGGCGCTGTGCGCGGGCATGAAGGCCGAGGGCGTCATCGTCTACACGGTGGGCTTCGACATCTCCGACAACGTCGATGTCGTGAACGTGCTGACCAACTGCGCGACCAGCCCGGCGCACGCCAAGCTGGCCGACAACGGCGGCGATCTCCAGACGGTCTTCCGCCAGATCGCGGTCGAGATCTCGAACCTGCGCGTCGCGAGGTAGCGGCGCGCGGCCCGGCGTACGCGCCGGATCCTGCGCCGTGCGGCGGCGTGCCGCGGGATGCGCTCCAGGCGGTCAAAGAAGAAGGGCGGGGAAATTCCCCGCCCTCTTTTCGTTTCAGGAAGGCCGGCGGCGCCGGCCGGGGCGTCAGGGCGCCGCGACGCTCGGCGCCGCGTTGCCGGCCACGGCGACCGCCTCGCAGCGCGGGGCGCAGGAGAGCGTCACCGCCTGGCCGCCGCGAAAGAGCGTCACGGCGCGGTCGGCGTTCGCGGTGACCACGACGCGGAAGCTGGCGATCTGGCGGCCCTCGGCGTCCATCGCGATGACGTTGGTGGTGCCGAAGCCCTTGCCGGTGACGAAGGCGGTGGTCCCGTCCTGCATCGCCACGTCGGCGATCTCGGGATTGCCGACGACCACGGTGGCGGCGAGGCTGGTCAGCTTGACCACCTTGGACTGGTCCTTGGCGACCGAGAGATCCTCGGCCGCGGCCGAGCTGACGGCGAGACCCGCGAAGGCGGCGATAAGGCTGAGACGTTTCATCGGCGGACTCCGGATGGCGGCCGCGCGGACAGGCGCGGCGTTCGGGCGCAGTTTGGCGCTGAGGATTGAACGAAGTCTGAACGCCGCGCCCGATCTCTTAGCGGTCCGTCAGGAATTTCCCCCAACTCCTCCGTCTACGGACGGCCGCGGGCGCTCCGGGAAAGTTTTTTGCGGTAAATGCGCCGTTTACCGCGTCTTTTAAGCGGGCGGAAACGCATCGGGCGTAATGTCGCGTTGTTCACGGCGACGAGCAAACCAAAACCCGCCGATTGAACTGGTGCTGTGGTGACATTCAACGGAGGGCTCAACATGAGCAAGTTTGTTTCGCGCTTTTTCAAGGACGAATCGGGTGCGACGGCCATCGAGTACGGCCTGATCGCGACCTTCATCGCGGTCGCCATCATCGTCGGCGTGCGCGCCCTCGGTATCGACCTCAACGCGGTGTTCACGAACGTCGCCGCCGAGATCTAAGCGCCATCCGGCTTCGGCCGGATGCAAGGGCCGCGGGGCATTCCCCGCGGCCCTTTTGCTTTTGCGCCGCCGGCTGCGGCGAGGCGCGCCCGCCATTCGTAAACGTCCGTTAACCGCCCAACGCCTTGATCGTTCGACATTCGGTGATCGCGTAAAGGATTGGGAAGGATTTATTTAAGCCTCGCTTAAGAGGCCGCCCCTTAATCTTTGTCGACAGGCCGCGATCCGCGCGGCGTGGACGCATCGCGGGCCGGGCCCGCGCCGCTTTCGGGGTGGCTATGTTTCTGGACGCCGTCGTTCTTGTCGCTTGCCCGGCGCTTTTCGTCGCCGGCGCCGTGACGGACCTGGTCAGCTTCAAGATCCCCAACTGGATTCCGGCCGCCCTGGCCGCGGCCTTCGCGCTGGCCGCCGCGCTGGCGGCGATGCCGCTCGGCGAAATCGGCTGGCACGCCCTCGTCTGCCTGGCGGCGCTCGTCATCGGCATGGGCCTCTTCGCCGGCAACCTCATCGGCGGCGGCGACGCCAAGCTGCTGGCCGCCGCGGCGCTCTGGATGGGGCCGCACTTCATCCTTCTCTATTGCATGGTGTTCGCCCTGGTCGGCGGCGCCTTCGCGATCGCCATTCTCTGGCTGCGCCGCGCCCCCCTTCCGGCGATGACCGCGCGCCTGCCCTTCCTCAACGAGCTGCTGCGCCCCAAGGCAGGCCTGCCCTACGGCGTCGCGCTCGGCATCGGGGCCCTGATCGTCCTGCCCAAGACGCCGCTCTTCCTCGCGGCCTTCTCGTCATGACCCGCACTCGCCCGGGAGATTTGTCCGCATGAGCCCGATCCGCATCCTCGTCCTCATCGTTGCGTTGGGAGCTGCCGGCATGGCTGCGCTTCTTCTCGGCGGCTTCTTCGGCGGCAAGAGCAAGGCCGTCGCGGCGGCCGGTCCGGCCGTCGAGATGGCCGAAGTCCTGGTCGCCGCGCGCGACATCGATGTCGGCCACACCGTCCTCGCCGAGGACCTCAAGTGGCAGAAATGGCCCAAGGACGCGCTGTCCTCGCCGTTCATCACCCGCGAGGCCAATCCGGCGGGCATGGAATCCATGATCGGCGCGGTCGCCCGCACGGTGCTGTTCGCCGGCGAGCCCGCGACGACCTCCAAGCTGGTGCGCGCCGAAAGCGCGAACTTCATGGCCGCCGCGCTGTCGCCCGGCATGCGCGCCGTGTCGGTCGAAATCCGCGAGGAGACCGGCGCCGGCGGCTTCATCATGCCGAACGACCGGGTCGACGTCGTCATGACCGCGACGGTCGAAGGCGACACCGAGGGCGGCTCCAAGCGCGTCATCTCGCGCACCCTGCTCCAGAACGTCCGCGTCCTCGCGGTCGGCCAGAGCTTCCGCGACTCCGGCGGCCAGAGCGAGGCCGTGGAGGGCGGCGAGACGGCGATGCCGACCGCCAAGACGGCGACGCTCGAGGTCAGCCCGGCCGAAGCCGAACTGCTGCAGCAGGGCGGAGAGGCGGGCACGCTCTCGCTCGCCCTGCGCGGCCTGACCGGCGCCGACACCCCGATCACCGCCCTTCGCGTGCCCGCCGGCCAGCCCGGCGCGCCCAAGAAGGCGAGCAGCACCATCACGATCATCCGCTTCGGCGAAGTCAGCCAAGTCCAGGCGGCAGGAAACCAGTGAGGCGCGACATGCGTGGCATAGCGAATTTTCTCCTCTGCGCCTCTGTCGCGGTGCTGGCCGGCGCCCTGCCGGCGGCGGCCGGCAATGACGGCGGCCCGGTCTCCAAGACCGTGGCGGTGCGCGACGGCGGCGACCGGCCGGCGAGCGAGCGCATCGTGCTCGGCCTCAACAAGGCGGCGATCATCGAATTGCCGGCCGATGCGGCCGACGTCCTGGTCTCCAATCCGGCGATCGTGGATGCCATCGTCCGCACGCCGCGGCGCATCTACATCCTCGGCCTCACGGTCGGGCAGACCAACGCCTTCTTCTTCTCCGACTCCGGCAAGCAGCTGCTGAACCTGGAGATCCGGGTCGAGCGCGACATCGGCTCGCTCGGCGACATCCTCGCCAAGCATTTCCCCGGCGCCTCGATCCGCGCCGAGAGCGTCAACGACAACATCGTGCTCACCGGCATCGCCCCCTCGGCATCGGTCGCCGAGCAGGCCCGCGAGCTGGCCGCCCGCTATGTCGGCGCGCCGGAAAAAGTCCTGAACATGATCTCCATCTCCGGCCGCGAGCAGGTGATGATCCGCGTCCGCGTCGCCGAGATGCAGCGCGTCGTCGCCAAGCAGCTGGGCATCGACCTGAAAGCGATGGCGTTGGCCGGCGGCGTGCCGATCAACCTCTCCTCGACCAACGAGTTCAGCCTGCTCGGTCGCGCCCTCGGGACAGGGTCGGCCTCGGGCGGCATCCTGCCGCCGGTTCCCTACAACCCGACGGGCGGCACCGACCTCAGGACCGACGGCTACAACAATGTCGAAGGCACGGTCCGCGCCATGGAGCGCGCCGGCGTACTGCGCCTCCTGTCCGAACCGAACCTGACGGCGATCTCGGGCGAGACCGCCAACTTCATGGCCGGCGGCGAGTTCCCGGTCCCGACCGGCATCGACGACAGCGGCAATATCCGCATCGAGTTCAAGCCGTTCGGCGTCGGCCTCGCCTTCACCCCGGTCGTGCTGAGCGAGGGCCGCATCAGCCTGAAGGTCTCCTCCGAGGTCAGCGAACTGACCGCCGAAGGCGCCCTCAACGTGCCCGGCAACACGATCCGCGACCCCAACGGCAACGCCATCACCGTGCCCGGCCTCACCATTCCGGGTCTGCGGGTCCGGCGCGCCGAGACGACGCTCGAAATGCCCAGCGGCGGCGCCATGATGATGGCCGGCCTGCTGCGCGACGACTACAAGCAGAGCATCGACGGCTATCCCGGCCTGAAGGACCTCCCGGTCCTGGGCGCGCTGTTCCGCAGCCGCGACTACCAGATGAACCAGACCGAGCTCGTCATCATCGTCTCGGCGATCCTGGTCGACCCGGTGTCCGGCAAGGAACTCTCGATGCCGACGACCGGCTTCGTGCCCGCCACCGACGCGCAGGCGATCCTGAACGGCCAGCCCAACGCGACCTACACCACGCGCACCATCCCCGCCGGCGAGCAGCCGAGCGGCGGCTACATCATCGAATAACGAGGCACCGCCATGACGCGTCTCAGCTCATCGTACCTGGCCTTGCCGCTGCTCGTCGCGCTCGGCGCCTGCTCGTCGACCTTCGAGGACCGCTACCACGCCGCCCTGCCGGTCGAGCAGCGCCTGCCGATCGAGGTCACGACCGAAGTGACCGCGGTGAACGTCGCGACCGACCAGCGCGGCCGCCTGACGCCGCAATCCCAGTCCGAGGTTGCCGGCCTGCTTCAGTCGTACAAGTCGAACGGCAGCGGCGTCCTGCAGATCCAGGTCGCGAACGGCGGCCGTGCCGCCGCACAGGCCGAGGGCGAAATCCGCGACCTCGCTGCGATCTACGGCATCCCGCGCGGCAATGTCCGCGTCACCGGCATGCCGGCCGACGCCGGCGGCGCGACGGTGCGCGTCGCCTATGCCCGCCACGTCGCCTCGGTCCCGGCCTGCGAGAATCCGGACTGGAGCGAGAACCTGGCGATGACCTGGGACAACACCACCTATCCGAATTTCGGCTGCGCGATGCAGAAGAACATGGCCGCCATGGCGGCCAATCCGCGCGACCTCCTGGAAGCCCGCCCGATGGACCCCGCCGGCTCGACGACGCGGCGCGACACCATCATGGACAAGTACGAGAAGGGTGAGGCGACGACGTCGAACCGCAATCAGGGCGACAGCGGCAAGATCTCCGACACCCAGAGCGGCACGGGCAAGAATTGACGGGCGCTGGAGCCTGAGGACAACGACATGAGCACAGCCCAACGCACTTTCTCAGCTTCCGGCGCCGACGATTTCGGCGTCGACATCAAGGACCGTCCGGTTCCCCGGATATCGATCGCGGCGTTCTGCGAATCGCCCGAAACCGGGGCGGTCATCCAGCGCGCGGCGCAGGATCGCCGGCTCGCCAAGACGCATGTCGCCGTCCACATGGGCGGCGTGGAGACGGCGGCCGAGCTCTATGCCGAGTCGCCGACGCCCAACCTGCTGATCGTCGAATCGCGCGAGACCGAAAGCGGCCCGCTGATGGCCCAGCTGGAGCGGCTGGCCGGCGTCTGCGACCCGGCCTCCAAGGTCATCGTGGTCGGCGAGTCGAACGACATCACGCTCTATCGCGAGCTGATCCGCCAGGGCATCAGCGAGTACCTGATGGCCCCGATCCACCCGATGCAGGTGATCGAGGCGATCGCCAATCTCTATTCGGCGCCGGAATCCGAGCCGATCGGCAAGGTCTTCGCCTTCGTCGGCGCCAAGGGCGGCAGCGGCTCCTCGACCATCGCCCACAATTTCGCCTGGGCGCTGTCCACCCAGGTCGGCATCGCCGCGACCCTGGTCGATCTCGACCTGCCGTTCGGCACCGCCGGGCTGGACTTCAACCAGGACCCGGTCAAGGGCGTCGCCGACGCCCTGGTCGCGCCGGAGCGCCTGGACGACCTGCTGCTGGAGCGCCTGCTGGTGCGGGCCGGCGAGCGGCTGCATCTCTTCGCCGCCCCCGCCGTGCTCGACCGCGACTACGACATCGACCCGCAGGCCTTCGAAACCGTCATGGACATCGTGCGCGCCTCCTCGCCCGCCGTGGTGGTGGACGTGCCGCACGGCTGGAACGCCTGGACGCGCCAGACCCTGATGGCGGCGGACGAGATCATCGTCACCGCGACGCCCGATCTCGCCTCGCTGCGCAACGCCAAGAACATCTTCGACGTCTTCGCGGCGGCCCGCCCCAACGACGCCAAGCCGCGCGTCATCCTGAACCAGGTCGGCGTCGTCAAGCGGCCGGAGATCCCGGTGAAGGATTTCGGCGAGGCGCTCGGCGCCGAACCGATCCTCGTCCTGCCGTTCGATCCCCAGCTCTTCGGGACGGCTGCCAATAACGGCCAGATGCTGGCCCAGCTCAACCCGCAATCCCGCGCCGCCCAGGGCTTCCTGCACGTCGCGCGGATGCTGACCGGGCGCGAGAGCGCGCCGGAAGCCAAGGGCAAGCGCGACTCGATCTTCAAATTCCTCGGCGGTCTCAACAAGAAGCCCATGAAGAAGGCGGGGTAACCCATGTTCGGCAAGCGCTCAGGGGGAGACGCCCTCAGCCCGCGCTCGCCGGTCACCCGGCCGGCCGCGCCGCCGCCGCCGGCATCGGGCGATCGCGCCCCGCCGCCTGCCGCCGCCGCGCCCAAGCCGGCCGCGCCGCGTCCCGCCGCGCCCAAGGGGCCCCCGCAGCCCAAGCCGGTCACGCCGGTCGCCGTGGAGTCGCGGTCCGAGGGCTACTACCAGATCAAGACGACGATCTTCAACGCGCTGATCGACACGATCGACCTCGCCCAGCTCGCCCAGCTGGACGCGGAATCGGCGCGCGAGGAAATCCGCGACATCGTCAACGAGATCATCTCGATCAAGAACGTCGTGATGTCGATCGCGGAGCAGGAGACGCTGCTCCAGGACATCTGCAACGACGTCCTCGGCTACGGCCCGCTGGAGCCGCTGCTGGCCCGCGACGACATCGCCGACATCATGGTCAACGGCGCCGAGCGGGTGTTCATCGAGGTCTCCGGCAAGGTCCAGCTGACCAATATCCGCTTCCGCGACAACGGCCAGCTGATGAATATCTGTCAGCGCATCGTCAGCCAGGTCGGCCGGCGGGTCGACGAAAGCTCGCCCATATGCGACGCGCGCCTGCCCGACGGCAGCCGCGTCAACGTGATCGCGCCGCCGCTCGCCATCGACGGCCCGACGCTCACCATCCGCAAGTTCAAGAAGGACAAGCTGAAGCTTCCCGACCTGGTGAAGTTCGGCTCGATCTCCGAGCCCGGCGCGAAGGTGCTGGAGATCGTCGGCGCCAGCCGCTGCAACACCATCATCTCGGGCGGCACCGGCTCGGGCAAGACGACCCTGCTCAACTGCCTGACCGCCTATATCGAGCAGGACGAGCGCGTCATCACCTGCGAGGACGCCGCCGAACTCCAGCTCCAGCAGCCTCACGTCGTGCGTCTCGAGACGCGTCCGCCGAACCTGGAAGGGACCGGCGAGATCACGATGCGCGATCTGGTGAAGAACTGTCTGCGCATGCGTCCCGAGCGGATCATCGTGGGCGAGGTCCGCGGGCCGGAGGCGTTCGATCTCCTGCAGGCCATGAACACCGGCCATGACGGCTCGATGGGCACGCTGCACGCGAACAGCCCGCGCGAAGCCCTCAGCCGCATGGAATCGATGATCACCATGGGCGGCTACGCGCTGCCCTCCAAGACGATCCGCGAGATGATCGTCGCCGCCGTCGACGTGATCGTCCAGGCGGCGCGCCTGCGCGACGGCTCGCGCCGCATCACGCACATCACCGAAGTGCTGGGCATGGAAGGCGACGTGATCGTCACCCAGGATCTCTTCCTCTACGAGATCACCGGCGAGGACGAGCAGGGCCGCGTCATCGGCACCCACCGCTCGACCGGCATCTCGCGCCCCGCCTTCTGGGATCGGGCCCGCTATTTCAACCTCGAGCGCGACCTCGCGATGGCGCTCGACGCCGCGCACGGCCACGGCAGCTAGGCGGGAGCGCGCGCATGGATACCACGATGATCGCCGTCATCTGCCTCGGGGCGCTCGCCCTGGCGGCCGGCGGATTCGCGCTCGCCGGCGGCGGCGGCAACAAGGCCGCCAAGCGGCTCGCCGCCGCGACCGCACGCTCGCCCGCCCTGAAGGGCCGCGCCCTGGCCGGCAGCGCCGCCGATCCCGGCGACAAGCGCCGCAAGCAGGTCGCCGAGACCCTGAAGGAGCTCGAGCGCAAGGCGGCGCAGCAGAAGGTCCGCCTCACCGTCAAGCAGATGATCGAGCAGGCGGGCCTCACCCTGCCGGTCTCGCGCTTCTGGATCATCTCGGCCGTCGTCGCCGTCCTCGTCGCCTTCATGACCTATCTGAAGGTCGGCTCGCCGCTGATCGCGGCCGGCGCCGGCTTCGCCGCCGGCATGGGCCTGCCGCGCTGGGTCGTGCTGTTCCTGCGCGCCCGGCGGCAGAAATCGTTCCTCGTCGAGTTCGCCAACGCGATCGACATCATCGTGCGCGGCGTCAAGTCGGGCCTGCCGCTCAACGACTGCCTGCGCGTCATCGGCCAGGAATCGCCCGACCCGGTCGGCGGCGAGTTCCGGCTGATGCTGGAGAACCTGCGCGTCGGCATCACGCTGGAGGACGCCCTCAAGCGCTTCTACGACCGCATGCCGGTGCCGGAGGTGAACTTCTTCCAGATCGTGCTCTCCATCCAGCAGAAGGCCGGCGGCAACCTCTCCGAGGCGCTCGGCAACCTCTCGGGCGTGCTGCGCGACCGCAAGCGCCTGCAGGGCAAGATCAAGGCGCTGTCGTCAGAGGCCAAGTCGTCGGCGACCATCATCGGCGCGCTGCCGGTGGTGATGCTCGGCCTCGTCTATTCCACCTCGCCCGACTACATCATGCCGCTCTTCACCGAGCGGGCCGGCAATCTCATCCTCATCGGCTGCGCGCTGTGGATGGGGCTCGGCATCCTGGTGATGAAGAAGATGATCAGCTTCAAGGTCTAGGAGAGCGCCGTGAGCCTGGTCGACCGTTTCTTCGATCCCCAATTCGTCGGCGCGCTGCTGGCCGGCCTCGCCGTGTTCGCCACCGTGGTCACGCTCGCCGCCCCTCTCATGAAGGGCGACAAGCTGGCCGGCCGCCTGAAGGCCGTCGCCGACCAGCGCGAGATCCTGCGCCGCCGCCAGATGGAGGAGCTGAACAAGAAGGCCAATATCCGCGGCCAGCAGGTCGACTTCATGAAGCGGGCGGTCGACCAGCTCAAGCTGCAGAACCTGCTCGAGACCCCCGGCATCCGCGACAAGCTGTCGTCGGCCGGCTTCCGCGGCCAGGGCCCGGTCTACGCCTTCCTGTTCTTCCGCTTCGCCATGCCGCTGATCCTGATCGCCGGCGCGGCCTTCTACTTCTTCGTCCTCTCCCAGGAGGACATGCCCATGCTGAACAAGATCGTGTTCACGATGGGCGCCGGCGCGGCCGGCTTCTACGTGCCCGATCTCTACCTGAAGAACATCACGTCGAAGCGCCAGGAATCGATCATGCGCGCCTTCCCCGACGCGCTGGATCTGCTGTTGATCTGCGTCGAGTCGGGCATGTCGATCGAGGCGGCGTTCAACCGCGTCGCCGGCGAGGTCGGCTCGCAGTCGGTCGAGCTGGCGGAGGAATTCTCGCTGCTGACCGCCGAGCTGTCCTATCTGCCGGACCGCCGCCAGGCCTATGACAACCTTGCCAAGCGCTGCTCACATCCGGGCGTGAAGGCGGTCTGTACGGCGCTCAACCAGGCCGAGAAATACGGCACGCCGCTGGCTTCGGCGCTGCGCGTCATGGCGCTGGAGAATCGCGAGCTGCGCATGCAGGCGGCGGAGCAGAAGGCGGCCTCGCTGCCGGCCAAGCTCACCGTGCCGATGATCCTGTTCTTCCTGCCGCCGCTCTTCGTCGTGATCCTGGGGCCGGCCGTGATGAAGATCGCCGAGATGTAGGCGAGGGGCTCGGCGTCAGTCCGAGCCGCGCAGGTCAGCCGCTCCCGAACCTGTCGCCAGCGTGCGCGGCGCTCCGGTTGCCGGCGCGGCGTCGGATTCCTTGGCCGCCTTGGGCGCATCGGTCGTCGGCTTCATCGCCGGTGGCGCCTCGGCGGCGGCGACCGGCTTTTCCGCCGGCGCCGGCTCGGCCTCGGCCCTGGCCTCCGCCTTGGCGGCGGGAACGTCCGAGACCAGAGCGAGATTGGCCTGCACGCGCGGATCGGCGCCCGGCGCAGCGGCCGCCATGCGCAGGTATTTCGCGGCGTTCTGCTTGTCGCCGGCCATCAGGTAGCTGAGGCCCATATTGTTGAGGATCGCCGGATTGTTGGGCGAGATGGCCAGCGCCATCTCGTAGCTCTTCAGCGCGTTGGCGTAGTCGCCGATCTGATCGTAGGCGACGCCCTGGGCGACGAGAATCGTCCAGTCGTCCGGCTTCATCTGGCGGGCCTGGGCCAGCACCGGCAAGGCGTCGCGCGGGCGGCCGGCGGCGACCAGCGACTTTCCATATTCGGCGACCAGATCGGGCTGGCCCGGCTGGCGCGCCAGGCACTCTTCCAGGTACTCGACCGCCCGCTCGTTGGAGCCGATGCCGCGCAACGCCTTGGCGAACTGCACCGAGACCGAGACGTCGCCCGGCTCCAGCTCGGCGCGCTGCGCCCAGTAGGCGGCGCGGCCGATCGGATCGTCGGGAACGGGGCGGGCCTTCAGTTCGGCAACCGCCTGGCTGCGGGTCGTGTCCTGGCCCGGATCGGCCGGACCGGCGGCGCTCTGTCCGTCGGCGGCGCAGGCGGCCAGGGAACTGGCGGCCAGGAGGATCGCGGCGAGGCGAAGCGGCCGGCGCGAAGGCGAGGGCGCTGCAGACATGGGGCTACTCCGGGCGGTGCGAAAAGCCCGGCCATTCTGGTTAACCCGGGTCAAGAAAGTCTTAATATCGGGCCTTCGTCACGCCGTTAGCGGTTGCAATGACTTTTTGCCGCCGCGATTGCGGGTCTATAGTCGGCAGGAAAGACAAAAGCCTCGCCCATGCGCCTGCTTCGCTCCCTTGCCGTCCTCGCCGCCGCCGCCGCCGCCACAGTGGCGGGCGCGATCGGCATGACCACGCCCCCCGGAGAGGCGCCCGAGCGCATCGCCTTCCAGATCGCCACCGGGTCCAGCTCGGGGACCTATTATCCGATCGGCCAGATGCTGGCTTCGCTGATCAGCCACCCTCCGGGCGTCGCGCGGTGCGAGGCCGAGGGGCGCTGCGGCCCGCTCGGCCTCATCGCCGCGGCCCGCGCCTCGGAAGGCTCGATCGCCAATGTCCGCGCCGTGAACGAGGGCCGCGTCACCTCCGGCCTCGCCCAGGCCGACATCGCCGCCGATGCGTTCGAGGGCCGGGGCGTCTTCAAGGCCGACGGAAAGGCCGCCAATCTGCGGGCCATCGCCGCCCTCTTCCCCGAGACCGTTCACATCGTCGTCATGGCCGATTCGAAGATTGCGGCGGTCAAGGACCTCAAGGGCAAGCGCGTCTCCATCGACGCCGCCGGATCGGGCACCAATGCCATGGCCCGCGCCATCCTCGGCGCCTACAAGCTGACCGAGAAGCGGGTGAAGTTCGCCTTCGAGAACGCCGACCGTTCGCTGGAGATGCTCCAGGCGAAGGAGCTCGACGCCTTCTTCTTCGTCGGCGGCGCGCCGCTGGGCGTCGTCGAGGAACTCGCCGCCGAGGGCAAGATCCGCCTCATACCGCTGGAGGGCAAGGAGATCGACGCGCTGGTCTCCAAGGCGCCCTACATGAGCAAGGCCCAGATCCCGGCCGGAACCTACCGCAACATGGGGGCCGTGCCCTCGATCGAGGTCCGCGCCGTCTGGCTGGTCAATGCCGAAGTCTCCAACGATCTCGTCTTCGCCATCGTCCGCGCCCTTTTCCACCCGGACAATCGCGGCCTGCTGGATTCCGGCCATCCCAAGGGCAAGCTGATCCGGCTCGATACCGCGCGCGACGGCCTGCCGGTGCCGCTCCATCCCGGCGCCGAGGCCTATTACGCCTCGCTCGACAAGCCGAACTGAGGAGGGGCGGCGTCAGACCACGCCGTCCGCCACTTCCTGCGCCGCCGCCTTCAGCCACTCGCGCATGAAGGGGTGATGCCAGACCCGGTCGGCATAGGCCTTGGCCGCCCCGCTCAACGCCACATCGTAGGAGTGGAAGCGCGAGACGACCGGGGCATAGAAGAAGTCGGCGTTGCCGAAGCTCTCGCCGAAGAGATACGGCCCGCCGCTCGCCGCGAGGCACTCCTCCCACACCGCGACGATGCGCGTGATCGCCCTGGCGGTGCCCTCGCTCGGCGTCTGGCCGGGCATGTGGCGGGCGAACTCCATGGCGAATTGCTGGCGCAGCGGCGCGAAGCCCGAATGCATCTCGGCCGCCACCGCCCGGGCCTTCGCCCGCGCCATGCGCCCTTCCGGCCACAGCCCGGCGGCCGGGGCGATCTCGGCCATGAATTCGGCGATCGCCAGGCTGTCCCAGATCTGATGGCGACGGCCACCCTCCTCGACGGTCAGCAGCGGCACCAGACCCGAGGGCGAGACTTTCTTGACCTCGTCCTCGGTGTCGTCATGGCGCAGCCGCACATAATGCTCCTCGAAGGCGAGGCCCGAGGCCCTGACCGGCAGCCAGCCGCGCAGCGACCAGGACGACCAGTTCTTCGTGCCGACGGCGATGGTGAGTTTCATCGGAGCCTCCGTTTGATTTGGCATGCGGCCAGACCCTATGCTCGGTCGTCCGGCGCCGCCATGCCCAGGCGCCGCCGATTGTCCTCACAATGCCGCCACGGCGCGAAAGTCCCATGTCCCTTCCCCAGATCGATGTCCTCATCGCCGACGACGGCCGTCCGGCCGTCGCCCTGCACGCCGTCGCCGCCGCCGACTGGGAGGCGTTCGCGGCCGGCCAGGGCCCGCGGCTCGCGGCCTGGGCGAAAGCCCAGGACTTCTCCGGCCAGCCGGGCAAGGTCCTGCTCCTGCCGGACGAAGCCGGCGGGCTTGGCCTCGCGGTGCTCGGCCTCGGCAAGGGCGACGACAAGCTGATTTTCGGCGCGGCGGCGACCGCCCTGCCGGCCGGCACTTACCGCATCGCGGGCGAGGACGCGGTGGGCGCGCACTTCGCGGCGCTCGGCTTCGCGCTGGGGGCCTATGCCTATAACGCCTTCAAGCCGTCCAAGGCGAAGACCGGCCGGGCCCGCCTCCTGGTCGCTCCGGCCGCCCTGCCGGCCGCCGCCCGTCAGGCTGCGGCGATCTGGTTTGCCCGCGATCTGGTCAACGCGCCGTCGAACGCCATGGGGCCGGCCGAGCTGGAGACGGCGGCGCGGGCCGTCGCCGCGCCGCACGACGCCTCGATCCGCCTGGTCGAGGGCGACGACCTCGTCGCCCGCAACTATCCGATGATCCATGCCGTCGGCCGCGCGTCGGTCCGCGCCCCCCGCCTGATCGACCTGACCTGGGGGGATGCGCACGCGCCCAAGGTCACGCTCGTCGGCAAGGGCGTCTGCTTCGATTCCGGCGGGCTCGACATCAAGTCGGCGGCCGGCATGGCGCTGATGAAGAAGGACATGGGCGGCGCCGCGGCGATGCTCGGCCTTGCCCACATGGTGATGGACGCCGGCCTGAAGGTGCGGTTGCGCGTGCTGATCCCGGCGGTCGAGAATGCGATCTCGGGCGACGCCTATCGCCCGGGCGACGTGCTCGCCAGCCGCAAGGGGCTGACCGTCGAGATCGGCAACACCGATGCGGAAGGCCGCCTCGTCCTCGCCGACGCGCTGGCCGACGCCGACGACGAGGGCCCTGACCTGCTGATCTGCATGGCGACGCTGACCGGGGCGGCGCGCGTCGCCACCGGCTTCGAGCTGCCGCCGCTCTTCACCCATGACGAGGCGCTGGCCGCCGACCTCGCGGCCGCCGCGCTCGCCGAGCAGGATCCGATGTGGCGCCTGCCGCTGTGGAAGAACTATGACGGCTGGATCGAGGGCAAGGTCGCCGACCTCACCAACGCGGCCGACTCCGCCTATGCCGGGTCGATCACCGCGGCCCTCTTTCTCAACCGCTTCGTGACGCGGACCAAGAGCTTCGTCCATTTCGACGTCGCCGCGTGGACCGACAAGCCGAGGCCCGGTCACCCCGTCGGGGCGGAGGCGCAGTGCATCCGCGCGCTGTTCGCCGTGCTGCGGAACCGTTTCGGATCGAAAACGGCTTGATCGCGGCGGGCGAAGTCCGCACACTTGCTGGCGACCGCGACGGAATCGCCCATGCCGCTCGAAATCAAGCCGATGACCGCGCTGGCGCTGTGGCGCGAAGTGACGCTGGAGAGCGTGCGCTCCGATGCGCCCGATCTCACCCAGCGCCAGCTCGCCATTCTGCTGCATGTCTATCTGATGCCGCCGCCCCACACCGTGCGCGGCCTGGCCCAGACGCTGAAGGTGACAAAGCCGGCCATCACGCGGGCCCTCGACACGCTCGGCCGGCTTGGCCTGCTGAAGCGCCGCCGCGACGAGGAGGACCGCCGCAACGTCCTGGTGCAGCGCACGGTGAAGGGTTCCGTCTTTCTCAGCGATTTCGGCGATAGGGTCGCCGCCACGGCGCAGCGCTTCGACACGACATGAGCCACGACCGCCGCCTGATCCCGGCGCGGCCCGATCTCGCGGCCCGCCACCTGGAGGGCCGCGTCGAGGCAGCCGCGTTCGCCGACGGCGCCGCCCGCGCCTGCCGCGCCGGCAAGACCTGGATCCGCCGCCGCCCGGCGCCCGACGCGCCGGTCGAGACCGAGCTGCTCTTCGGCGAGACCTTCACGGTCTACGAAACGAAGGACGGCTGGTCGTGGGGCCAGGCGCTGCTCGATTCCTATGTCGGCTATGTCCAGGCCGCCGATCTCGGCGATCCGCCGCGACCGCCCACCCACCGGGTCACGGCCTCATCGACCTTTGTCTATGCGGCCGCCGACCTCAAATCGCCGGTCCTCATGACGCTGCCGATGAACGCCCGCGTCGCGCCGGGCGAGGGCGTCTATGCGGCGCTCGCCAGCGGCGGCTTCGTCTATGCCCGCCATCTCGCCCCGCTGGCCGCGCCGGCGGACGATTTCGCCGCCGTCGCGGAGCGTTTTCTCGGCGTCCCCTATCTCTGGGGCGGCCGCACGCCGCTCGGCTTCGATTGCTCGGGCCTCGTCCAGGCGGCGCTGCAGATGTGCGGCCGCGAGGCGCCGCGCGACACCGACATGCAGGAGGGCGCGCTCGGCGCCCCGGTGGTGGCGGGGCCGGACCTTCAGGGCCTCAGGCGCGGCGATCTCGTCTTCTGGAAGGGCCATGTCGGCATCATGCGCGACGCGGTGCGCCTGCTGCACGCCAACGCCCATCACATGCAGGTGGCGAGCGAGCCGCTCGCCGCAGCGGTGGCGCGCATCGCCCCCAAGGGCGGCCCGATCACCGCAGTGCGGCGTCTCTAGCCCATTGCCTGGGACGCCGCTCTAGCCGCCGATCCCGAAGAGTTCCAGATGGGTCGCCATCTCCTCGGGCCCCAGCGGAAAGTCCGTGCCGCCCCGCGCCAGCAGCCGCTCGCGCGCCGGGAGCTTCAACACGAAGGACTGGATCTCCACAGAGACCCGCATGGCGAGCCCGGCTTTCCAGACCAGCGCCGTCACCGCGCGCGCGCTGCGCGAATCCAGGATGCGCGTCGCCACCGCCGGCGGCACGCGCACAAGGGCGGCGAGCGCCATGGCGACGACGTCGCGCTCGCCCGCCTCGGCGGCCGCGCCGATGAAGGCCTCGTCCAGCCGGCCTGCCTTCAGCGCCGCCTGGACGCGGCGCTCGGACTCGCTCGGCAGCGCGCCGCCGCCGCCCGTCTCGATCCGACGCCGGGCCGCCGCCTTCAGCGCCAGCTCGGTCGCCGCGTCCAGCCCCGGCCGCCGCGCCATGCGCTCGATCAGCGCCGACGAGACGAAGCCGGCGATGCGCCGCAGGACCCGCTCCGAGAGGTTCGGGCGCATCGCCAGCGGCGCATGCCAGGCCTCGATCTCGGCGGCCTTGGCGAGAATGGCCTCAAGCGCCTGGTCTCCGATCTGCGCCGTCTCGTTGGCGATGAGCGCGGCGATGGCGCCGATGTCGGCCCGCGCGACGACGGCGTCGCAGACGGCAGCCGACAGGCCGCGGCGCCGGGCCACGGCGGCCAGCCGTTCCGACACCCGGGCGAGATCGACGATCTCCTTCAGATCCGCATCGTTCAGCAGGGGCGAGTACTCGACCACCGCGCAGGCGATCGCGTCGTCCTCGTCGAGCGCCAGCCGGCGCACCAGGTCGCGCGGCGCGGTGGCGGAGTCCTTCACCGCGTCGGCGATGATGGCACGCACCCGCGGGAGCTGATCGCGGGCGAGGCACTGCAGCGTCTGGATAGCGAGATCGCGGATGCGGGCATGGGCGGCTGCGTCGAGCTCGGGCACCAGCCGGCCGATCTTGCGGGCCAGTTCCTCGCGCACGCCGCCGTCGGGATCGTCGGCCAGCCGCCTATCTGCCTTGGCTGGGGTCGAGGGATTGGCGGCGACGCGGCGGCGAATGTCCGGATCGCGGTCGCCGGCGAGATAATAGAGGATTTCCGGCTCGGCTTCCGGGCGGGAGGCGAGGTCGCGATGCAGCCGCGCCGAATGGCGCTCCAGCGCCTCCCGGGCCGCCTCGTAGCTCAGCTTGTCCGGCAGGGCCGGGCGGCCGAGCAGCCGCCCCATGATAGCCTTCAGCATGGCATCCTCGACGTTGGCCCTTAAGCCTAGCGGCACGCTGTTAAAGCCGATTTAAGTCTGCTACCCCCCTCGCCCTGATGACCCGCCCCGATTTCCGCCCCGATTTCCGCCCCGATTTCCGCCACGTCGACGTCTGGCTGTTCGACCTCGACAATACGCTCTACGACGCCAATTGCGGCGTCTTTCCGCAGATCGACCGCAACATGAAGCGGTTCCTGATGGCCGAGTTCGGGCTCGACGAGGCGCGGGCGCACGCCTACCAGAAGGAACTCTACCGCGACTACGGCACGACGCTGAGCGGGCTGATGAACCGGCACAACATGGACCCGGCCCGCTTCCTGGAGCATGTCCACGACATCGACCTCGCCGAGCTTGCGCATGACGCCCATCTGCGCGAGGCGCTCGCCCGTCTGCCGGGGCGCAAGGCGATCTTCACCAACGGCAGCCGCCGCCATGCCGAGAACATCGCGGCCAAGCTCGGCGTGCTGGACGAGTTCGACGCCATTTTCGACATCGTTTCGGCGGACTATCGCCCCAAGCCCGACCCGCTCGCCTACGAGGCCGTGCTAGGCCACTACGGCGCGAAGGGCGAGCGCGCCGCGATGTTCGAGGACCTGAAGCGCAACCTGGTGCCGGCCGCGGCGCTGGGCATGACGACGGTGTGGATCGCCAACGACGCGCCGTGGAGCCATGGCGGCCCGCCCATGCCGGACGACGGCGAGGACCACGTCCACCACGTCGCCGAGGCGGTCGCCGCCTTCCTGCATTCGATCGAAACCGGAGACCCCGCATGACCGACAGCCTGAAGAGCGCCATCGAGGCGGCCTGGGACGAGCGCGACGCGCTCTCGCCCGCCACGAAGGGCGCGGCCCGCGAGGCGGTCGACGCCGCGCTGACGCTGCTCGATGCGGGCGAGGCGCGGGTCGCCGAGAAGCACGGCGCCGAATGGGTCGTCCATCAATGGCTGAAGAAGGCGGTGCTGCTGTCGTTCCGCCTCAACGACATGGGCCTCATCGCCGGGGCGCCCGGCGCCAACGCCAACTGGTGGGACAAGGTGCCCTCGAAGTTCGAGGGCTGGACGGCCGAGCACTTCCGCGCCGCCGGCTTCCGCGCCGTGCCGGGCGCCATCGTCCGCCGCTCGGCCTATATCGGCAAGGGCGCGGTGCTGATGCCGAGCTTCGTCAATGTCGGCGCGCGGGTCGGCGAGGCGACCATGGTCGACACCTGGGCGACGGTCGGCTCGTGCGCCCAGATCGGCGCGCGGGTGCACATCTCGGGCGGGGCGGGCATCGGCGGCGTGCTGGAGCCGCTCCAGGCCAACCCGGTGGTGATCGAGGACGATTGCTTCATCGGCGCCCGCTCTGAAGTCGCCGAGGGCGTCATCGTCGGCGAGGGCTCGGTGCTCTCGATGGGCGTCTTCCTTGGCCAGTCGACCAAGATCGTCGATCGCGCGACGGGCGAGATCTTCTACGGCCGTGTGCCGCCCTATTCGGTGGTGGTGCCGGGCACGCTCGGCGGCGGCGGCGGCGCCCCGGCGCTCGCCTGTGCCGTCATCGTCAAGACGGTCGACGCCAAGACCCGCTCCAAGACCAGCATCAACGAGTTGCTGCGCGACTAGGATCACGAGTCCATAGCTTGTCTGGGCCGGATCCGGCGCGACGCCCAGCCGTGTGAAGCGGCGAGGCATGGCGGCGCTGCCGGGGGCGTCGAGGTCGGAGGATCCCATGGGAAGGCTCTTTGGCGTCATTGTCGCCGTTATCGCCGGCCTCGGACTTTGGGCGATGTTGGTGGCTGTTGGCGCGCGTGAGGGCTGGTTGCGGCCCATGCCGGCGGCGAGCGGGGACACGGCAGGCTTCCTCAAATGGGCGGAGAGCCGGTACGAGGCGGAGTCGCGAGGCAACATCGCCATCGTGCTGCTGGACAACGCGCAAGTCGCTCAGACCTTTTTCGCTTCGCATGGCCGCGCGGTCGATGACAATTCTCTCTTTCAGGTCGCTTCGATGAGCAAGTGGCTGACGGCCTGGGGCGTCATGACTTTGGTCGAACAGCGGCGTATCGACCTCGATGCGCCCGTCTCCCGCTATCTCACGCGCTGGCGCCTGCCGCCGAGCGAGTTCGGCGACGATGCGGTCACGATACGCCGGTTGCTCAGCCATACTGCGGGCTTGACGGATGGCCTTGGCTTTCGCGGCTTTGGCCCGGGGGAACATCTGCCATCGATCGAACAGGAACTGAGCCACACGGTGGATGTCCTGCCCGGCAGCGCCGGAATCGTACGCGTCGGGGCACACCCGGACTCGACATGGCGCTATTCGGGCGGCGGCTACCTCATCCTGCAACTGCTCATCGAAGAAGTTTCGGGCCAGTCCTTCAATGACTACGTGCGCCTCGCCGTATTCGAGCCGCTCGGAATGACCGCATCGACGTTCGTCGATCCGGACCCCGGTCAATTGGCGGACGTCTTTGGGCCGGATGGATCGCCGGCCGTCCGCTACAGGTTCACGGCCACCGGAGCGGCGTCGCTCTATACGTCGGCGGCCGACTTAACGCGCTTCCTGCAGGCGCAAGTCGGCGGACCCGGCGGCGCCCCGCCCGGGCGGGGCGTCTTAAGCCCTGCAACGCTTCAATCGATGCGCGCACCGCAGGCCTATCTTCTCTTCATGCCGGTCTGGGGCCTGGGAGAAACGCTTTACGCGCCGAGCGGCGTCGATGATTTCGTCATCGGTCACGACGGCGGCAACTATCCGGCCATCAACACCACCGCCCGCATCGATCCGGCAACCGGCGACGGCATCATCGTGCTCTCGACCGGCAGCGCTACGCTCGCAAGGGAGATCGGCGGCGAGTGGTTGTATTGGCAAACGGGAACCGTTGGTCTCGACACGCTCGTTCTGTTCGACCTGCGCAGCATTCTGATTCTGTTCGCCGCGGGCGCGATGGCGATCGTGCTTGGCGGCATCTCGTTCGCACGGTTCGGGCGCCGGAGCTGACTTCGGTGCCGCCACGGACCCATCGGAGTGAAGGCCGCGCCCTTCGGGGCGGCCTTTGTTGCGCATGCGAATCTCGCTGGCTTCGCCATCCCTGAAATAGGGACTAGGGCGTCTCGGTCACCGAGGCGATCTCGTAGATCTTCAGCTGGCGGTCGTGCATGCCGATCTTCGGTTGCGCGGCGCGCCAGGCCGCGAGGTGGGGCGTCGCACGGTGGACGTCGAGCGCCGCCTGGTCGCGCCACACCTCGAAGACCCGCACCAGAGTCGGGTCCATCACGTCCTGCGCGAACGAGAAGGTGATGCACCCCTCCTCGGCGCGCGAGGCGGCGATGATCGCCGCGACCGCGGGACGCGCGATCTCCATCGCCGAGGGATCGAAGCGGAAGGTTCCGG
Organism: Alphaproteobacteria bacterium; assembly: GCA_016792565.1. Classification (GTDB taxonomy): domain Bacteria; phylum Pseudomonadota; class Alphaproteobacteria; order Micropepsales; family Micropepsaceae; genus JADZAI01. Next base: position 23,402 of record JAEUMK010000036.1, on the reverse strand, counting down.
CGAGGATCAGCATCACGCCTTGCCCGGCTGCAGCGCCGCCAGCGCGTCCATGTCGATGCCCATCGCCTGCATGATGGGCGCGAAGGCCTCGCCGCCGGTCGGCCCGACGGTGATGCCGCCGTCGACCACCAGCGCGTGGCCGGTGACGAAGCCCGAGCCGTCGCTGGCGAGATAGAGCGCCGCTTCCGCGATGTCGGCGGGCAGGCCGCCCCGCGGAATGGGCTGCGCCGACCCGGCCGACTTGGCGATCGCGTCGACCGTCGTGTCGGCCGCCTGGCGGCCCAGCCCCAGCGAGGTGCCGAAGATCGCCGTGGCGATGAGGCCCGGGCAGATCGCGTTGACGCGGATATTGTGCGGGCCGAGCTGCGCCGCCGCGACCTTGGTCATGTGCACGATGCCGGCCTTGGCGATCGAATAGAGGATCGGGCCGAAGCCGTTCTGCAGGCCGGCGACCGAGGCGGTCGAGATGATCGAGCCGCCGCCCGCCGCCTTCATGTGCGGCACGGCGTATTTCATGCCGAAGAGGGCGGCGCGGATGTGCAGATGCATGACGCTGTCGAAGCCCTCGGCGGTCACGTCCTCGGCCGTCTCCATCGCCCCGCCGGTGCCGGCGTTGTTGTAGAGCGCGTCGATCCTGCCCCAGGTCGAGACGGCCAGATCGATCGCCGCCTTGATGTCGGCCTCGCTCGTCACGTCGCAGCGGATGTAGCGGAAGGCGTCGCCCAGCTCCTCGGCCATGCGCGCGCCCTTGTCGTCCTGAAGGTCCGCGCCGACCACCTTGGCGCCCTCGCGCACGAAGAGTTCGACCGTTCCGCGCCCGATGCCCGACGCCGCGCCGGTGATCACCGCAACCTTGCCCGCCAGACGTCCCGCCATGTCGCTCTCCCTCAGGTTTTTTGGACGGCGCACCATCCTCGCCCCGAGGCGTCCGGGCAAGCGCCATGATCGCCCGATTTGACCAATTCCGGCCGCCTCTCTACACCGCCGCCATGACCGTTCGCCTCGACGCCCTGACGCTGGCGCAGGACCTGATCCGCTGCCCCAGCGTAACGCCGGCCGACGCCGGCGCGCTCGGCGTTCTGGCCGCCGCGCTCGAACCCTTCGGCTTCCGCTGCGAGATCATGCGCTTCGAGGACGAGGGCACGCCGCCGGTCGACAATCTCTATGCGCGGCTCGGCACCACGGCGCCGGTTCTCTGCTTCGCCGGCCACACCGATGTCGTGCCGCCGGGCGATCCCGCCGCCTGGAGCGCCGACCCCTTCGCCGCGCGCATCGAGGACGGCTTGCTGATCGGGCGCGGCGCCAACGACATGAAGAGCGCCATCGCCGCCTTCGCCGCCGCCGCCGCCGCCTTCTCGCCGCGTCTTGGCGAGCGCGGCTCGATCGCCTTCCTGATCACCGGCGACGAGGAAGGCCCGGCGATCAACGGCACGGTGAAGATGCTGGAGGCGCTGGCGGCGCGCGGCGAGCGGATCGACCATTGCGTCGTCGGCGAGCCGACCAGCCAGCGGCGGGTCGGCGACACGCTGAAGATCGGCCGCCGCGGCTCGTGCACCGGACGGCTGCGCGTGCTGGGTGCGCAGGGCCATGTCGCCTATCCGCACAAGGCCGACAATCCGATCCCCAAGCTCGTCGCCATCCTCGCCGCGCTCACCGCGCGCCGCCTCGATTCCGGCACGCCCTATTTCGAGCCGTCGAACCTTGAAGTGACGACCGTCGATGTCGGCAATCCGGCGACCAACGTGATCCCCGCCGAAGCCCGCGCCGTCTTCAACATCCGCCACAACGACCTTCAGACCGCCGAAGGGTTGGAGGCCTGGGTGCACGATGTCTGCCGTGCCGTGATCGCGGCCGAGGGCGGCGCCTTCGAACTCGACTGGAGCATCGGGGGCGACGTGTTCCTGACCGGCCCCGGCCCGTTCGTCGAACTGCTCGCCGATTCCGTCCGCGACGTGACCGGCCATGTGCCGGAGCTTTCCACCGGCGGCGGCACCTCCGACGCGCGCTTCATCAAGAATTACTGCCCGGTGGCCGAACTCGGCCTTGTCGGAGAAACCATGCACAAGGTCGACGAACAGGTTCCGGTCGCCGACATCGCGGCGCTCCAGGCGGTCTATGCCGCCGTCCTGACCCGCTATTTCGCGGCCTGAACCCATGTCCATCGGCGTCTTCGATTCCGGGGTCGGCGGGCTTTCCGTCCATCATGTGCTGGTCGACCGCCTGCCGCGGGCCGACTTCATCTATCTCGCCGACCAGGCGCATACGCCCTATGGCGGGCGGACAGGCGCGGAGATCGTCGAACTGACGCGCGCCGGCTGCGAGCGCCTGTTCGACAAGGGCGCCAGCCTCGTCATCCTCGCCTGCAACACCGCCTCGGCGATCGCCCTGCGCCGTCTCCAGCATGACTGGCTGCCCGGCTACCGCAAGGCGCTGGGGCGACCGGTCAACGTGCTCGGCATCATCGTGCCGACCATCGAGGCGGCGACCGGCCTGCCCTGGCAGCACGAGGCCGAACGGCGCGGCGAGACGATCGAGAAGCTCGACCTGCTCGGCATCTTCTGCACCCCGGCGACGGCGGCGAGCCGGGTCTACGAGATCGAGATCGACAAGCGGCGCGAGGACGTGGCGGTGTTCTGCGAGCCCTGTCCCGAACTCGCCGGCCTGATCGAAAAAGGTGCGGGTGCGGTGGAGCTGGCGATGGTGGTCGAGCGCCATGTCGAGGCGCTGCGCGCCCGGCTCGGCCGCCATCCCGACCGCGCCATTCTCGGCTGCACCCACTACGAGATCGTCGCCGACATGTTCCGCGCCGCGCTGCCGCCGGGCACGCCGCTGATCCACCAGCCCAAGGCCACCGCCGACGCGATCGAGGCCTATCTCGCCCGCCATCCCGAATACGATCCGGGGACGGGCGGCACGCGCCGCTTCCTCACCACCGGCACGCCGGGCTTGCAGAGCGGCCTGGTCGAGACCTTCTGGGGTGCGCCGCTCGTCTTCGACGCGGCGTGACCCGTCCTCAGGCCGGATAGTCGACTTGCATCAGGTAGAGCCCGTCGGGCGGCGCGACCGGGCCGCAGCGGGCGCGGTCGGCCGCCGCCAGCGCCGCGCCTATCTCCTCCGGCGGCCAGCGGCCTTCGCCGACCAGCTTCAGCGATCCGGCGAAGGCCCTGACCTGGCTGTGCAGGAACGAGCGCGCCGCGACGTCCATCACGATGCGCTCGCCCTCGCGCGTGACGGCGATCTCGTCGAGCGTGCGGACGGGCGATTTCGCCTGGCACTGCGCGGCGCGGAAGGTCGTGAAGTCGTGCCGCCCGAGCAGGAACTGCGCGCCCCGGTGCATCGCCGCCGCGTCGAGGTCGACCGCCACCTGCCAGGCGAGGCCCGCCTCGAAGGTCAGCGGCGCGCGGCGGTTGACGAAGACATAGCGATAGGCCCGGCGGATCGCGTGGAAGCGCGCCTCGAAATCGCCGGCCGCTTCCTCCGCCTTCAGCACCGCGACGGGATGCGGGCGCAGATGGGCGTTGATCGCGTCGCGCACCGTCTTGGCGCTCCAGTCCTTCGCCAGATCGATATGGGCGACCTGGCCGCGCGCATGGACGCCGGCATCGGTGCGGCCCGCGCCGTGCACGGTGACGCGCTCGCCGCAGAAGCCGTGCACGGCTTCCTCCAGCACGCCCTGCACCGAGGGGCCGTTGGCCTGGCGCTGCCAGCCGACGAAGGGCCGTCCGTCATACTCCAGCGTGAGCTTCCAGCGCGTCACGTCAGGTGCGTGCCGGCCGGCACGGGAAAGCCGCGCAGCAGCTCGTCCGCCGCCATCGGGCCGCGCCCCGGCCGCTGCAGGATGTCGAGCCGCAGGGCGCCAATGCCGCAGCCGATGGTGAGCCGGTCGTCGAGCACGGCGCCCGGCGCGCCCGCGCCCCCGGCGAGTGCGGCTTTCAGCACCTTCACCCGTTCGCCGTTAAGCTCGGTCCACGCGCCCGGCGCTGGGCTGAGACCGCGCACCTGGTTGCGCAGCTTCGCGGCGTCCTGCGTCCAGTCGAGCCGCGTCTCCTCCTTCGAGATCTTCGCGGCGTAGGTCGCGCCCGCCTCGGCCTGGGGCCGCGCCGCGATCGCCCCGCGCTCCAGCGCCGCCATCGTGCGGACGATGAGATCGGCTCCCAGCGGCGAGAGCGCGTCGTGCAACTCGCCCGCCGTCATGTCGGGCCCGATGGCGAGGCGTTCGGCCATCAGCACCGGGCCGGTGTCGAGGCCGGCATCCATCTGCATGGTCATCACGCCGGTCTCCGCGTCGCCCGCCATGATCGCCCGCTGGATCGGCGCCGCGCCGCGCCAGCGCGGCAGCAGCGAGGCGTGGATGTTGACGCAGCCGAGCCGCGGCGCATCGAGGATCGGCTGCGGCAGGATGAGGCCGTAGGCGACCACCACCGCCGCATCGAGCTCGAGCGCCGCGAACGCGGCCTGCGCCTCGGCGGTCTTCAGCGATCTCGGCGTCATCACCGGGATGCCGTTCGCCTCGGCGAAGACGTGTACGGCCGATTTCTGCATGGCGTGGCCGCGCCCGGCGGGGCGGGGCGGCTGGGTATAGACGGCGGCGATTTGGTGCCCGGCGGAAATCAGCGCGGCGAGCGGGGCGACCGAGAACGCCGGCGTCCCCATGAAGGCGAGCCGCAGGGCCATGGCCTAGCCCACCGCGGCGCGCTTCTTCGCCTTGGTCATCTTCCTCAGGATGATGTCGCGCTTCAGCTTGGAGAGATGGTCGATGAAGAGCACGCCCTCCAGATGGTCCATCTCGTGCTGCAGGCAGGTCGCCAGCATGCCGTCGGCTTCCATCTCGACCTCCTGGCCGTGATAGTCGAGCCAGCGGGCGCGGATGCGGGCCGGGCGCTGGACGTCCTCGTACATTTCGGGCACCGACAGGCAGCCCTCCTCGTAGAAGGACAAATCCTCCGAGCGCCAGAGGATCTCGGGATTGACGAAGAAGCGCGGCTGCTTCTCCTCGTCCTTGCCGGCGAGGTCCATGACGATGACCCGCTGCGGCACGCCGATCTGGATCGCGGCGAGGCCGATGCCGGGCGCGTCGTACATCGTGTCCAGCATGTCGTCCATCAGGGCGCGCAGGGCGTCGTCGACGCGCTCGACGGGTTTCGAGATCGTCTTGAGGCGCGGGTCGGGCGCGGTCAGGATGGGGCGGATGGCCATGGGGCCTCAGGTAGGAAACGCGCCGCACGGCGTCAAGCGCGAGGAACGATGGCCGCCCCCGAACGTCTGGTGTTCATCTCGCCCTCCGACCCTCCGGGGGACTGGGAAGCGGCCTTCCGCACCGCCGCGCCGGAGGTCGAGTTCGTCGTCTCGCGGGGCGAGGTGGAACGGCCCGAGACGATCGACTGGGCGGTGGTCTGGAAGCCGCCGGCCGGCGCGCTCGCCCGCCTGCCGAACCTCAGATGCGTGCTCTCGCTGGGGGCGGGGGTCGATCACATCCTCCTCGACCCCGGCTATCCCAGGGACGTGCCGCTGTCGCGCGTGGTCGATCCCTATCTCACCGCCGGCATGAGCGAATATGTCGTCCTCCACGTCCTCGCCCACCACCGCGACCTGCCGCACAGCCTCGGCCATCAGGCGGCCGGGCGCTGGAAGCCCTTCGCCGCGCCGCGTGCCGACGAGACGCGGGTCGGCATTCTCGGCCTCGGGGAACTGGGGCTGGACGCGGCGCGCAAGCTGAGGCCCTTCGGCTACCGCCTCGCCGGCTGGAGCCTCGGCCGCAAGGCCGAGCCGGGGGTCGAGAGCTTTGCGGGTGCGGGCGAACTGGGGGCATTCCTGGCGCGCAGCGACATCCTCGTCTGCTTGCTGCCGCTGACCCCGGCGACGCGCGGCATCCTGAACAGCGCCGCGTTCGACCGCCTGCCGCGCGGCGCCCGCCTCATCAACGCGGCGCGCGGCGGCCATCTCATCGAGAGCGATCTCGTCGCGGCGCTGGACGAGGGCCAGATCGGCGGCGCGACGCTGGACGTGTTTCAGAGCGAACCGCTGCCGGCCACGAGCCCGCTCTGGACGCACCCGAAGGTGATCGTGACGCCGCACATCGCGGCGATCACCGACCCCCGCTCGACCGCGCAGCAGATGGCCGAAAGCATGGCGCGGGTGCGGCGCGGCGAGGCGCCCCTCAACCCCGTCGATCTGACGAAGGGCTACTAGCCCGCCCGACAGGACCGGGCGAATGGCTCCCGCACCTCAGTCGTGCCGGATCAGCGTGCCGGCGCCGTGCTCGGTGAAGAGCTCGACCAGCAGGACGTGCGGGATGCGCCCGTCGAGGATGACGACCGCCTCGACGCCGGTGTTCAGCGCATCGATGCAGGTCTGCACCTTGGGGATCATGCCGCCCGAGATCGTGCCGTCCTTGATCAGCGCCCTGGCCTCCGAGACGGTCAGCGAGGGCATGATGTTGCCCTGGCGGTCCAGCACGCCGGGAACGTCGGTGAGGAACAGCAGGCGGTCGGCGTTCAGTGCGCCGGCGATCGCACCGGCCACCGTGTCGGCGTTGATGTTGTAGGTCTCGCCGTGCTTGCCCACCCCGATCGGCGCGACCACGGGGATGAGGTCGGAGTTCATGATCGTCTCCAGCACCTCGGCGTTGATCTGCTCGGGCTCGCCCACGAAGCCCAGATCGATGATCCGCTCGACATTGCCGGTCGCGTCGCGCTTCACGCGCTGCAGCTTCTTGGCGACGATCATGTTGCCGTCCTTGCCGGACAGGCCCACCGCCCGTCCGCCGGCCGAGTTGATCGCCGAGACCAGCGCCTTGTTGATCGAGCCGGTCAGGACCATCTCGACGACGTCGATGGCGTTGCGGTCGGTGACGCGCAGGCCGTCGATGAACTCGCTCTTGATGTTGAGCCGCTCCAGCATCGCGCCGATCTGGGGCCCGCCGCCGTGGACGACGACCGGATCGATGCCGGTCTGCTTCATCAGGACGAGGCTCTGCGCGAAATGCTCCGAGACGCCCTCCTCGCCCATGGCGTGGCCGCCGTATTTCACGACGATCGTCTTGCCGTCGTAGCGCAGGATGTAGGGCAGCGCCTCGACCAGGGTCCGCGCCGTCCGGCGCCAGTTGGCCAGCTGACGCCGCTCGAAGGGCAGGTCGTCGCGCGGCTGATCGTCGGTGGACATGGGCATCGGCGCTCGGGCTGGAATTCAGGTCGCGGGCTTATAGCCCGGCAGGCTGGTCGCGTCCAAGCCGGACGCGGCGGCGACGAGGCCGCGCAATTGCGCGATTCCGAAGCCGGTTTCGCTGGAGGTCGGCATGATCACCGGATGGGCGGCGGGGTGCTTTTCCGCCCGCGCGGCGGTCGCCTTGAGGACGGCGGCGAGCTCTGCCGCCTTCAGCTTGTCGATCTTGGTCAGGACGATCTGATAGCTGACGGCCGCCTCGTCCATCGCCGTCATCGCCTCCTCGTCGGAGGGTTTCAGGCCATGGCGGCTGTCGACCAGCAGCATGACGCGCTTCAGCGAGGCCCGCCCGCGCAGATACTGGAAGATCAGCTTGGTCCACTGCTCGGACAGCTTGCGCTCGATGCGGGCATAGCCGTAGCCGGGCAGGTCCGCGAGGCTGAGCGCGCCGGCGAGCGCGAAGAAGTTGAGTTCGCGGGTGCGCCCCGGCGTGTTCGAGACGCGGGCCAGCGTCTTGCGGCGGGTCAGCGCGTTGACGAGGCTCGACTTGCCGACATTCGAGCGGCCCGCGAAGGCGATCTCGGGTTTGTCGCCGGGCGGCAACCCGTCCATCTTCACCACGCCGCGCAGGAAGACGCACTCCTGCTCGAACAGCCAGCGCCCGAAGGCGATGTCTTCGTCCGCCACTTCGGGCAGGAAGTCCTCGTATGAGGCGCCGGCCGCCATCACGCCTTGGCGCGGCCGAAGAAGAGCCGGAACGGCCAGCTCGCCTTCAGATTGTCGAACAGGTGAATCTCCGCCTTCATGCGGCGCATGATCGCGTATTGCTGCGCCATCGACAGGAAGCCGTTCCAGGCCCAGTAGATCACCAGGCCCGCCGGGAACGAGGCCAGCATGAACATGAAGAGCCACGGCATGATGCCGAACATGCGCTGCTGGATCGGATCGGGGGCCGGCGGGTTCATCTTCATCTGGACCCACATCACCAGGCCGTTGATCAGCGGCCAGGCGCCGAGCACCAGGAAGGCCGGCACGGCATAGGGCAGCAGGCCGAACAGGTTGAACACCGAGGTCGGATCGTGCGCCGACAGATCCTGGATCCAGCCGAAGAACGGCGCATGGCGCATCTCGATGGAGACGTAGAGCACCTTGTAGAGCGAGAAGAAGACCGGGATCTGCAGCAGCAGCGGCAGGCAGCCCGAGACCGGGTTGACCTTCTCGCGGCGATAGAGCGCCATCATCTCCTGCTGCAGCTTGGGCGCGTCGTCCTTCCAGCGCTCGCGCAGCGCCATCATCTCGGGCTGGATCTTCTTCATCTTCGCCATCGACTCGTAGGACTTGTTGGCGAGCGGGAAGAACAGCGCCTTCAGCATCACGGTCAGCAGCAGGATCGCGACGCCGAAATTCCCGACCAGGCCGTAGAGCCAGTCCATCACCAGGAAGATCGGCTTGGTCAGGAAGAAGAACCAGCCCCAGTCGACCGCCAGGTCGAAGCGCTGGATGCCGCCCTCGGCATAGCGGTCGACGAGCGAGACGACCTTTGCGCCGGCGAAGAAATTATGGGTGACGCCGGCGCTGGCGCCCGGCGCGATCTCGCGCGCCGTCTTGTAGACGAAGTCGGCCTGATAGCGCTCCCACGTACCCTGGTTGGCCGCCCGGAAGGTGGCGGTGACCGGCTCGTTCTGGGCAGGCGCCAGGGCGGTCATCCAGTAGTGATCGGTGAAGCCGAGCCAGCCGCCGGTCGTCTCCTGGCTGTCGATCCGTCCGCCTTCCTCGACGATCTCCTCGTAGTCCTTCTCGTGCAGCGTGCCGTTCATCACGCCGATCATGCCCTGATGCACCACCCAGATGGGCAGGAAGTAGGGCACGCCCCCGCGGACGATCGCACCATAGGGGAACAGCTTGACCGCCGCGCCGCTGCGGTTCTCCACCGCGTCGTCGATGGTCATCATGTAGTCGGCGTCGATGTTGATGGTGCGGCGGAAGACCAGCCCCTGGCCGTTGTCCCACTCCAGCACGACCGGCTTGCCGGGGCTCAGCGTGTCGCCGCTGACCGCGCGCCACTCGGTTTCGGCGTTCGGCAGGGCGAGGCTCGTGCCCGGCTCGGCCGTCCAGCCGAACTCCGCGTAGTAGGGGTTGGTGACGCCGACCGGCTCCAGCAGCGTGATCTCGGGCGCGTTCTTCTCGATCGTGGTCCTGTAGCGCTTGAGATTGAGATCGTCGAAACGCGCACCCTTCAGGCGGATCGAGCCGTCGACCGCCGGCGTGTCGATGGCGATGCGCGCCCCTTCGGCGGCGAGCGCCGTCTCGCGCGGCACGTGCTGGTAGGCCGCCGCCGAGGCGGCCGGCACGCCCGGCACCGTCGCTTCCGCGGCCTGCTGCTGCTGGGCCTCCTGCTTGGGCTTGTCGGCCGGCGGGAACAGCACGAACCAGCCGACGAAGACGGCCATCGACAAAGCGACGGCGATGATCAGGTTGCGGGTATCGCCGCCTTGGGGCTGCTGGTTCATGTCGGACCGTTCAGGGATGGCCGGCGCAGTCGTGCGCGGCGTGTCGGTGGCTCTTGGCGGGCGGCACGGGATCGTAGCCCGAGCCGCCGCCCAGCCAGGTGATGGGATGGCATCTGAGAATGCGCCGGACGCCCAGCCACAGGCCCTTGAGGGCGCCATGGGTCTCGATCGCCTCCAGCGCATAGCGCGAGCAGGTCGGCTCGAAGCGGCAGGCCTGGGGCAGCATCGGCGAGATCAGGTATTTGTAGGCCCGGATCGGCGCCGCCGCGATGCGGCGCGCCCAGGTGCGCGGCGGCGTCTCGGCGGGATGTTCAGACATGGTCGGGGCCGTCGGGTTCCGCAGGTCCCGGCACTGGGGGGCCGGGCAAGGAAGGGTTGGAGTCTCGCGGCGCGGCTTTCGCGCCCCTGGCCGCGCGCCTCGCCGCCTCGGCCAGCGCTTCTTTAAGGTCCGCCAGCAGCGAAGGAAAGGGGGCGTCGGCCGCCGCCTGCCGTCCGATGATCACGTAGTCGGTGCCCGGCGCGCCGCTGTCGCCCAGAACGGCCTGCACCGCCGCGCGAAAGCGGCGGCGGATGCGGTTCCGGACGGCCGCGTTGCCCTCTTTCTTGGTGACGGTGAAGCCGACGCCGATCGCCGCGTCGCCGTCGCCCCGGTCGCGCCGCTGCAGCGTCAGCGTCGGGCGATGGACGCGCAGGCCCTTGGCGGTTTCCAGAAACTGCCGCCGCGCCTTGAGGACGCGCAAAACGCGGAAACCGGCCTTTCGGCCGGCTTCGGGTAGAGTGCGGTCCTCGCTCATGATGCGGCGGGCACCGCCCGCCGGCCCCGGCTCAGGCCGACAGGCGCTTGCGGCCGTGGGCGCGGCGCTTCGCCAGCACCTTGCGGCCGCCGACCGTCGCGGAGCGGCTGCGGAAGCCGTGGCGGCGCTTGCGAACGATCTTGGAGGGCTGGTAGGTCCGCTTCATCACACGTCTCCTGAACCTCGCGGTCGCACCGAAGCGCGCCCTGCGGGGCTCGTCTGCAAAAGAGGCGCGGAGATACGGGATGCGCCGCCCCGAGTCAACTGCGCCGAGGTTAACATTCCGCCGCAATTGCGGTCCCGACTGACTGTCCCACCAGAGGAGTATCGAGATGCCCAAGACCCTCCTGATCGCCGCCGTCCTCGCCGCCGCCTGCGCTGCCGCGGCCCCGACCGCCCGCGCCGACGCCCTGCCCATGCCGATCGAGCTGAACGAGTTCCAGGCCGAACTGATCGGCATGTGGCAGCAGCAGGGCTGGAGCTATCCCCAGGGCCTCGGCCACAGCGCCCAGATCGAGACCATCGCCTTCGGCAACGAGGACATGACGATCATCGGCCTCGGCGGCGTGCCGATGGTCGCCGACATGCGCACCCGCGCCGTGACCGGCACCTGGACGGCGCGGCGCCTCGACCGCAAGACGATCGAGGTGACCCTCGATCAAGGCTCGGACCGCGGCACCGTGCTGACGCTGGTGTTCGACGGTCCGGACGCCTTCACCATGACGAATGCCGAGGAGTCCTATATGACGCCCGGGAAATTCCAGCGGGTCGGCGGAAAAATCGAACCTCTGGAGCGCTGAACCCCGGCGATGGTCTTACCTTCGTCATGACGGCGTCCTATCAACGCGCCATGAACGATACGACCGTCTCCGCCGTCTTCGAGGGCATCCACAATTTTCGCGACTTCGGCGGCTATGCGGCGGCCGGCGGCGGGCGCGTGCGCACCGGCCGGCTCTACCGCTCGGCCCATTACGCAACGGCGACCGATGCCGATCTCGAGCGCTTCGCGGCGCTCGGCATGGCGGCGATCGTCGATCTGCGGCGGCCCGCCGAACGCACGCGGTTTCCGACCCGGCGCTCGCCGGCCTGCCGCGCCCGCGTGATTTCCTACGGCCAGCCCTCCGACGAGGTCGAGCCGCCGCATCTGGGCACCCTGGCCGAGCCGGGCCTGACGACGCAGACGATCACCGAGCGGATGATCGAGGTCTATCGCGACCTCGCGCACGAGCCGGGCCACCTTCAGGTCTTCGCCGACGCCTTCGCCGCGCTCGCCGAGGCCGACGGGCCGATCGTCGTCCACTGCCATGCCGGCAAGGACCGCACCGGCCTCATCGCCGCCTTCATCCACCACGCGCTGGGCGTCTCGGAGGCCGACATCTACGCCGACTACATGCGCACCAATACGGCGAGCCGGATCGAGGAGCGCCTGCCCGAGCTTGCCCGCATCTTCCGCGAGCTGAACGGCGCCGACGCGCCGCTCGATCTGCTGCGCCATGTCTATCGGGTGGAGGAAGACTACCTCGCCACCGCCTACCGGGCGATCGCCGAGCGCGACGGCTCGCTCGACGCCTATCTGGAGAACCGCCTCGGCGTCACGCCGGCGCTGCGCGCCCGCCTGCGCGAGCGCCTGATCGAGCGCCCCTGAGCTTCAGGCCCGCCCGCCCGTCAGATAGTCCATCTTGCCGACCTCCACGCCGTTGTGGCGCAGGATGTTGTAGGCGGTGACGGCATGGAAGAAGGCGTTGGGCAGCGCGAAGGTCTGAAGATAGTCGAGGCCGGTGAAGGTGTATTCGCTGGCGCCCGCCTTCATCTTCACCTCGCGCTCCGCCGCACCGGCGAAGGCCGCTTCGTCGAGCCCCTTCAGGAAGGCGATCGTCTTGTCGAGCCGGGCCTGAAGCTCGGGAAAGCTCGTCTCGGTGTCGGGATAGGAGGGCAGGGCGGCCCCGGCGAGCCGCGCGCCCGCACCCTTGGCCGAGTCCGACACCATCTGCACCTGGCGGGCGAGCGGCAGCATGTCGAGCGCCAGCCGCGCCCCCAGCAGAACCGACGGCTCGATCTGGCGCGCCGCCGCATGGGCCTCGCCCTTGGCCAGCAGGTGCTTCAGCGTTTCCAGCAGGCGGACCAGCGGCGGCACGGCGGCCTGATACATCGACACGGTCATTCCCGGCTCTCCCTTGAGGTTGGCCTCTCAATTGGGGAGGCGCGCGCCGGACGCAATGGCCCGCCGCGTCGATCACATCCGCCGCCGGCGTGACGGCTGCCGCTGGGGCGTCGCGGCGGCGGCGAAGCTGTGATCCGGCGCACAGAGCGCGCGGCGCACGGCGCGTATCTCCGCGGCCGCAACAAGGAGCCACCGCCATGCTTTCCTGGATCGTCGCCGCCAACGACCGCCTGCACAGCCGGCTTGACGGCCTCGCCCTTCTGCCGCTCGGTTTCGCCGTCGTCCTCGGCTTCTTCGTGCTCGCCACGGCGTTGCTCGAGGACCCGGCCGGCGCTCTCGCGCTGTCGCATGTCGCGCGCTTCGCCGCCTAGAGCGGCCGGCGCGACTTGAAGGCGGCGGCGAGCGTGCCCTCGTCGAGATAGCCGAGTTCGCCGCCCACCGGTACGCCGTGTCCCAGGCGGGTGACATGGACGCCGCCGCCCAGCCGCTCGGTCAGATAATGCGCCGTCGCCTGGCCCTCGACGGTCGCCGCCAGCGCCAGCACCACCTCGACGCCCGGCCGTTCGCGCACGCGTTCGAGCAGCCCCGCGATGTTCAGCGCCTCGGGACCGCGCCCGTCCAGCGCCGACAGCGTGCCGCCGAGCACGTGATAGCGCCCGCGATAGACGCCCGCCCGCTCCAGCGCCCAGACGTCGCCGACGTCTTCCACGACGCAGAGCAGCGCATCGTCGCGCCGCGGATCGGCGCACAGGCCGCACGGATCGGTCGTATCGATATGGCCGCACACCGAGCAGACCCTGATCGCCGCGGCCGCCTCGCGCAGCGCCGCGCTCAAGGGGTCCAGCAGCGTCTCGCGTTTCTTGATCAGCGCCAGCGCGGCGCGCCGGGCCGAGCGCGGACCGAGCCCCGGCAGCTTGGCCAGCGCCTGAACCAGCCGCTCGATCTCGGGGCCTGACAGGGCGGCCTTCATCGCCGGATCAGAACGGCATCTTGAAGCCCGGCGGCAGGGCGAGCCCGGCCGTCATCTTCTGCATTTCCTCGCCCATCAGCTGGTCCAGCTTGGCTTTGGCGGCGGCATGGGCGGCGATGATGAGATCCTCCAGGATCTCGGCCTCGTCGGGCTTCAGCAGCGACTTGTCGATGACGAGGCGCTTCATCGCGCCCTTGTTGTGCAGCGTCACGACGACGAGGCCGCCGCCGCTGACCCCGTCAGCCTCCAGCGTCTCGACCCGCGCCTGCGCCCCGGCGAGCTTCTCCTGCATCGCCTGCGCCTGCTTCATCAGTTCTTCCAGCTTGCTCATTCGTCGTCCGCCATGTCGGGGTCGCCGGTTTCCGGCGCACCCAGTGTTTCCGCCTCGATCACGTCGATGATCTTGGCGCCGGGAAAGGCCTCGAGCGCCGCCTTCACCAGCGGGTGCTGCGAGACCGCGTTCATCGTCGCGGCGCGGGCGCTGTCGCGCGCCTCGGCGATCGAAGGCGCGCCGCCGCTCTCGCGCATGTCGATCAGCCAGCTCTTGCCGGTCCAGGCCTTCAGCCGGTCCTGCAGGCCGGAGACGATCTCCTTGGGGTTCGCGCCCGGCGCGAAGGCGATCGCCATGCGGCCGTCGGCGAAGCTGACGAGGCGCACGAATTTCTCGACCCGCGCCTTGAGGATCAGGTCGTCCTCTTCCTCCAGCCGGCGCAGCAGCGCCTCGAAGGTGGGGACCGAAACCGCGGTCGGCTGCTCGTCCGCCTGGGCGCGGGCCTGGATCGGCGCGCCGCGTCCGTCGGCCGAGGCGCGCGCCCCGCCGCTGCCGGGGGCAGGGCCGCGCGGCGCCGCGCCGGGGGCCGCCCCGCCGCCCTTGGCGGCTTCGGCGATCAGCCGGTCGAGCGGCGGCAGATCGGCCGCGAAGCAGAGCCGGGCGATCGCCATCTCGGCCGCCTGGATGGCGAGCGGCGCGTCGCGCGTCTCGGCGAGCGAGCGCAGCAGCAGCGTCCAGGCGCGGGTCAGCGTCTGCATGGTGAGGCGCGCGGCCATGGCGAGACCCTGGTCGCGCTCGGCGGGCGAGGCGGCCACGTCCTTGGAGGCCTCTGGCGCGATCTTCAGCCGGGTCAGCCAGTGGGTCAGCTCCAGCATGTCCTGGAGCACGGCGATCGGGTCGGCGCCGGCATCGTACTGGCTGCGCAGTTCGGCGAGCGCCCCGGCGGCGTCGCCCTTCATGGTGAGGTCGTAGAGATCGAGCACCCGCGCCCGGTCGGCGAGACCGAGCATGGCGCGGATCTGGGCGGCGTCGGGCGGCGCCCCGTCCTCGGCCAGCGCCAGCGCCTGATCGAGGATCGAGAGCGCGTCGCGCACCGAGCCCTCGGCCGCCCGCGCGACGATCGCCAGCGCATCGTCCGGCACGGCGAAGCCTTCCTCGGACGCGATGGATTTCAGATGCGCCACCAGGCCCTCGGCCGGAATGCGGCGCAGGTCGAAGCGCTGGCAGCGCGACAGCACCGTCACCGGCACCTTGCGGATCTCGGTGGTGGCAAAGATGAACTTCACATGCGGCGGCGGCTCCTCCAGCGTCTTCAACAGCCCGTTGAAGGCGTTCTTGGAGAGCATGTGCACTTCGTCGATGATGTAGACCTTGTAGCGCGCCTCGGCCGGCAGGTAGCGCGTGCCCTCGATGATCTCGCGGATGTCGTCGATGCCGGTGCGGCTGGCGGCGTCCATCTCGAAGACGTCGGGATGGCGCGACTCGGCGATCGCGACGCAGGGCCCGCACTGGCCGCAGGGCTGGATCGTCGGCTCGCTGCGGCGGCCGTCCGGGCCGATGCAGTTGAGCGCCCTTGCGACGATGCGGGCGGTCGTCGTCTTGCCCACCCCGCGCACCCCGGTCAGCATGAAGGCGTGGGCGATGCGGCGGCTGGCGAAGGCGTTGCCCAGCGTGCGCACCATCGCGTCCTGACCGATCAGGCTGTCGAAGGTCTGCGGGCGGTATTTGCGGGCGAGGACACGGTAGGCGCCGCGGTCCCGCGTCTGCGGCGGGGCGTCGAGCCCGAGGAGCGACGGTTCGTCCGTCATGCGCCGCGTCGCGCCTCTGTCGCAGGAGGAGATGGAAACGGGTGGGAGGCTGACATCGACCCGAGAAGAACTCGTTACGGCTGCTTCCTTCCGGACCTGACCGGGTTGGCGAGGATCACGTCCGCGCCAACCTCCCGAAACGAGTATATCAGAAGCGCGGGGGCTTTCCGCAAGTCTTGAACGCACGGCTTGCGCGCCGCCCGGCCCCCGTGTGAATCATGCCGGCCATGCCCTTCACCTTCGCCAGCCCCAACACGTTCGCCAACAACCCGCTCGACCGCGCCAGCGAGAAGCGCGCCGATGCCGGCTGGATCGCCCTGAGATTCAAGGAGCCGTCCACCCTCGTCATCCCCTTCTGGAAGCTGCGGCCCTTCGCCATGAAGGGGGCCGACGGGCGGCCGGAAGCCGGCTTTCTCCGCCCCGGCCTCTGCGAGAACCTGATGGGCCCGGGCGCGCCGCTTGTCTTTCTCGGCCAGGACAAGGGCGGCGCCTATTTCGCGATCGACATCTCGGCCGCCCGCGACCCGGAAAACGAAGGTCCGCTGGCCGGCCTCGGCACCTTCCCCGACCTGCGCGGCCTCGCCATGGAGCTGCCGGCCGGCGATGCGGCGATTCTCGCCCAGGCCAAGTCGATGATCGACTGGCACCAGCGCCACCGCTTCTGCGCTGCCTGCGGCGCCCCCACGGCGCTCAGCGAGGGCGGCTACAAGCGCGAATGCGGGGTCTGCAAGGCCGAGCACTTCCCGCGCGTCGATCCGGTGGCGATCATGCTGGCGACCTGGGAGGACAAATGCCTGCTCGGCCGCGGCCGGGCTTTCCCGAAAGGCATGTTCTCGGCGCTCGCCGGCTTCATCGAGCCGGGCGAGACGATCGAGGAGGCGGTGGCGCGCGAACTCTTCGAGGAGGCGGGGGTGCGCGTCGCCTCGGTGCGCTACCACTCGACCCAGCCTTGGCCCTGGCCCTCGCAGCTGATGATCGGCTGCTTCGCCGAGGCCGAATCGGACGCCATCACGGTCGACGAGAACGAACTGGCCGAGGCCCGCTGGGTCGACAAGGCGACGGTGCGCGCGACGCTGGCGGGCCAGGGGCCGGAGGGTTTCTGGGTGCCGCCCAGGCTGGCGATCGCCCATCAGCTGATCCGCGCCTGGGCCGAGACGGACTGACGCCGGGCGGCGCTACTTCTTCAGCGAGACGATCAGCGCCACCACATCCGCCTTCTCGTCGTCGAGCAGGCGGTAGGTCGACATCGGGAAATGGTCTTCCTCAAGGAAGGCGGCCAGATAGGCCCGGTCGCGTCCGGGCCGCTGGGCGATCTGCTCGTAGGTCGGGGCGCGGTCCTGGTCGCTCTCCACGCCGCGCACGCTGTGGCAGGCGGCGCACCATTCGGCGACCACCTTCTCGCCGCGCCCGGGATCGCCGCCGAAGCGCCCGGGCGGCGTCGCGCAGGCGGCGAGCGCGGCGAGGCCGGCGACGGACAGGGCGGCGGCCAGGCGGCTTGCGTGTGTCATGGCTCTGTTCCTTGGCGTCCGGCGGGACGCGCGAATCGCAGCGATCATCGGCGCGCCGGGGGCGGGCGGCAACCGTGCGCGTCAAGCTGCGGCCGCCTGCGCGGCGACCCGGAAGGGATGGCCGGGATAGACGCCCAGCACCTGTACATGGCTGGAGAAGAACTGCAGCTCCTCCAGGGCGAGGCGCACGTTGCGCTCCTCGGGGTGGCCGTCGATCTCCAGATAGAACTGCGTTGCGGTAAAGGTCCCGCCCAGCTGATAGCTCTCCAGCTTGGTCATGTTGATCCCGTTGGTGGCGAAGCCGCCCAGCGCCTTGTAGAGCGCCGCCGGAACGTTCCGTACACGGAAGACGAGGCTGGTGACGGTGAGCCCGGCCGCGCCGCGCGGCGCCGTCTCGGCCTCGCGCGCCATGATCAGGAACCGCGTCATGTTGTGCGCCGCGTCCTCGACGTCGGCTTTGAGCACCTCCAGCCCGTAGAGTTCGCCGGCCAGCCGCGAGGCGACCGCCGCGACGCTGGGATCGCCCAGCTCGGCGACATGGCGCGCCGCGCCCGCCGTATCGTGCCATTCCTGCGCATGCAGCTTCATCTCGCGGATCAGCCTGCGGCATTGGCCGAGCGCCGGGCCCTGGCTGACGATGGTGCGCACGCCGGCGAGCGGCGCGCCTTTCAGCCCCAGCAATTGCAGATTGATGCGCACGAAGTGCTCGCCGACGATGTGCAGCCCGGCCTCGGGCAGCAGATGGTGGATGTCGGCAATGCGGCCATGCAGCGAGTTCTCGACCGGAATGATCGCAAGATCGCTCTCGCCCGAACGCACCGCCTCGACCGCGTCCTCGAAGGTCTCCTTCGCCACCGCCTCGGCATGAGGCAGCGACTCGCGCGCCGCCTGGTTGCCGAACGCGCCGGGCTCCCCCTGGAAGGCGACGCGCCGGGCTTTGGCGATGAGGCTGTTCATGGGTGTGTCTCCGTGGCGCGGCCGAACGCGGCCCGCGCCTTTTCAAGATCCTCGGGCGTATCGACGCCCAGCGGCACGCCGCCCACGCGGGCGACGGCGATGGTCATCCCGGCTTCCAGCGCCCTGAGCTGTTCCAGCTTCTCGCGCTTCTCCAGCGGCGAGGGGGGCAGGGCGACGAAGCGCTCCAGCGCCGCCCGGCGATAGGCGTAGATGCCGATATGGTGCAGCAGTTCGCCCTCGCCCCAGGGGGCGCTCGCCCGCGTGAAATAGAGCGCCCGGCCGGTCCGGCCGCCCTCGTTCCAGGCGACGACCGCCTTGACGACATTGGGATTGGCGCGGTCCTCCGCGGCGCAGGGGGCGACCAGCGTGGCGATGTCGGCGCCGCTCTCCTCCAGCGCCGCCGCGACGTCGCGAATCGCCTGCGACTCCAGCGTCGGCAGATCGCCCTGCAGATTGACGACCGCGTCATAGGCGCGGTCCGGGTCGATCCGGGCCAGCGCCTCGGCGATGCGGTCGGAGCCCGACGGGTGGTCAGGGTCGGTCGCGATCGCCTCGCCGCCGGCCGCGCGCACCGCCGCCGCGATCTCCTCCTCCGCGCAGGCGACCGCAATCCGCCGGAAACCGGCCTCCGCCGCCTTCTCCAGCACGCGCACGACCATCGGCCGGCCGGCGATGTCGGCGAGCGGCTTGCCCGGCAGGCGGGTCGAGGCCATGCGGGCCGGGATGAGGACGATCGGACGTAACGTCAAGTCGGAAGTCTCGCTCAAGTCGGTGCGCGGACTTTAGTTTCCCTGCCGCCTGCAAGGCCTTCCGCCCGCGCGGGCGACGGGTTATAGGATCGCCGCCGCGTCGGGGTCAAAGCGCGCTGGCGTGTAGCGCGTGGTTGCCGTCCACGCATTGTGCGGAGAGGGGCATGGATTCCTTCGAGTGGAACAAGATTTTCATGGGGCTCGGGTTTTCGGCCCTGGCCGTGCTCGGCATCAACGAGCTGACCAAGACGCTCTACGCGCCTGAGGTGCCGGCCGAACCGGGCTACGTGGTGGCGGGCGTCGAAAGCGCCGGCCCGGCGGAGGGCGGCGACGCCGGCCCTGTCGAGGTCGCGCTGCCCGATTTCGGCACCGTGCTCGCGTCGGCCGATCTCGCGGCCGGCGAGAAGGTCGCCGCCAAGTGCGCCCAGTGCCACACCTGGACCAAGGGCGGCGAGAACAAGATCGGCCCCAATCTCTATGGAGTCGTCGGCGCCAACCACGCCCATCTCGGCGACGCCTTCGCCTATTCCGAGGCGATCAAGGCGAAGTCCGGCGAGCCCTGGGACTATGCCGCGCTCTACAAATTCCTCGAGGCGCCGGGCAAGGCGATTCCGAAGACCAAGATGGCCTTCGCCGGCCTCAAGAAGTCCGAGGATCGCATCGCGCTGATCGCCTATATGCGGACCTGGGCCGATTCGCCCTATCCGCTTCCCGCCCCGGCTCCGGCCGGTGCGGCCCCCGCCGAAGGCGCGCCCGCCGATGCCCCTCCGGCCGAAGGCGCGACGCCGGCCGGCGAGGGCGAACCGGCCCCGGCCGGCGAACCCGCCGACGACAAGTCGGTGCCCGATGCCGGCACGCCGCTCGAGCCCGCGCCGCCGCCGGCCCCGGCCGCCATCGAACCGCCCGAGCGCATCGACGCGAACACGCCGCCCTCGGGCGAGCCCTCCGCGCCGACCGGCGACCAGCCCACGACGCCGACCCCGGCGACGCCCGGCAACTGACGCCCCGCACCGCGGACGATCGCGCGCAGGCGGCCCTCCGGGGCCGCCTGTTTGCTTTTTGCGGCCCGCGCGTCAGGCCGCATCGAACAGGGTGAGCAGGCCGCGAAAGGTCGCCAGCGGATCGACGATCAGCTTCACCGGCATCGCCTCCATCAGCGTCCTGTGCGTTCCCTTGGCGACGAAGCGGGCGCGGAACGCCGCCCGGTCGAACAGCGCCCCCCAGCGCGGCAGGATGCCGCCCGCCAGATAGACCCCGCCGGTCGCGCCGGCGATCAGCGCCACGTCGCCCGCAAAGCCGCCGAGCCAGGCGGCGAAAAGGGCGACGCTCTCGCCCGACCGCGGGCAGGAGCCCGTCGCCGCGCGCCCGGCGATCTCGGCGGCCGAGGGTGGCGAAGCGTCCGTCGCGCCGTCCAGCGCGGCGAGGGTTTGCCAGAGGTTTTCGAGCCCCGGACCCGACAGCACGTGCTCCGCCTTCACATGGCCGAAGCGCTCGATCAGGGCGCCCAGCACCGCCATCTCGCGCGCCGTCGCCGGCGAGAGACCGGCATGGCCGCCTTCGCCCGGCAGCACGAGGGAGCGCCCGCCGCCCAGCGGGGCCAGCAGCGCGACGCCGAGCCCGGTGCCCGGGCCGATCACGGCGATGGCGCCGGCCGGGTCCGCCGTCCCCGGCGCGACTTCGCTCAGAGACCCGGACGGCAGGCTGGGCGCCCCCGCCGCGAGCGCCGCGAAATCGTTGGCGACGCGCACCTCGGCGATCCCCAGCGATGCCCCCACCTCGTCCGGCGCGATCCGCCAGCGCGGTCCGTTGGTCAGCGTGACGGCGCCGCCCGCCTGCGGACCCGCCGCGGCGATCGCGGCCCGCCCCGGCCGGGCGCCGCTGGCTGCGAGAAAGTCCCGCGCGGCGTCGGCGAAGCGCGCGTGGGCGGCGCTGTCGACGACGCGGTGCGGCCCGATCGCGCCGGCGCGGGCGATCGCGAAGCGCGTATGGGTGCCGCCAGCGTCGGCCAACAGGATTTCGGCGCTCATCGGCCGCGCTCCCGCCGGCCGGGGAGTACGACGCGGAAGGCGGTGCCCGCCGGGCCGGTCCGCACCAGCGTCAGATCGCCGCCGTGATTGCGCGCCAGCTCGCGGGCGATGGCGAGGCCGAGCCCGGTGCCGCTCACCCGCCCGGCCCCGCCGAAGGGCTGGAAGAGATGCGGCAGCAGCGCATCGGGAATGCCGGGGCCTTCGTCGGCGATCTCGATCGCCGTGTCCGCGCCGCTGGCGCCCGCCGTCACGCTCAGGCGGGCCGGCCGCCCCGTCCGGTCGATCGCCTCGGCGGCGTTGCGCAGCAGGTTGAGCAGGATGCGGAACAGCTGCTCGTTGTCCGCCCAGGCCGTGACATCGTCGCCGACCGCGTTCTCGAAGACGACCGGCGGGCGGTCGGCCGCGCCGGCCGCGGCGGCGGCGTCCTGCACCAGCTCGCGCAGCCTGACGTCCTCGCGCAGCGGCGCGCGTTCGCCGGCCTTGCCGTAGGTCAGCGTGTCGGTCGCCAGCGCGATCGCCCGGTCGAGCGTGCGGATGAGGCGCGGCGCCATCGCCCGGACGTTCCTGTCGCGCGACTGCTCCAGCCGCTCCGAGGCGAGCTGCGCGCCGGCCAGCATGTTGCGCAGATCGTGATTGATCTTGGCGACCGCCGCGCCCATCGCCGCCAGGTGGGCGCGCTGGGTCAGCGAGTGGCGGACTTCGCCTTGCAGGGCGGCGAGCGCCACTTCGGCATCGCCGATCTCGTCGCGCCGGCCGCTCGGCACCAGCACGCGGTCGCCGCTCTCGGGCTGCTCCCCGAAGGCGGTCATCGAGCGGATCAGCCGGCGCATCGGCCGGACCAGCGCCAGGTTGAGGGCCAGGAAGACCAGCGCTCCGGTCGCCATGGCGATCGCCAGGCCGATGAAGAAGGTGCGCCGCGCGAACGCGGCGAGCGCCTCGCGGATCGGCCTTTCCTCGACGATCGCCTCGATGAACTGGCCGCCGCCCAGGCGCGGCGTGTCGATGATGCGCAGCACCCGGTCGCCGCCGCTCCACAGCGCCTCGGCCGCGTCGCCGATCGCCGTCGCCCAGCCGCGCCCGCGCAGATCGTAGACCTTCGAGACCGGCCCGGGCATGTCGTCGGCGAGGAACAGCAGCCGCGCCTCGTCGCGCTTCAGCGCCACCGCCTTCACCCCGGCATTGGCGAGCAGCTCCTGGCGCAGGCGCGGGCTGACCTCGTTGTTCTCGGTCTCCTCCAGCGCCAGCACGGCGGTCTGCGCCGCCGCGATCCGGCTGCTCAGCAGCTCCTGGTGCTGGCCGGCGACGATCGGCACATAGGCGGTCAGCTGCGCCGCCAGCGCGAAGCCGACGGTCAGCAGCAGCAGCCGCCCCGACAGCGAGCGGACGAGGCCGCCGCGCCGCGGCTCGCCCGCGCTCATGATCTGCCTCGCCTGGTCATCGCGGCGAGGATAGGCAAGAGGGCGGCCAAGGCCAGCCCCGCGAAGACGAGCGGCGCCGGCCAGGCGCTCAGCGGATCTCCGCCGGGCGGGCCGGCTGAGGCCATCTGCGCCCCGGCCGAGGCCATCACGAAGGCGCCGGGCAGCGTGCCCAGCCCCGTCGCCAGGGCGAAGTCGCGGGTCCGCGCCCCCAGCGCCGCCGCCAGCAGGGTCACCAGCAGCGGCACCTGGGGAAAGGCGAGGCGCAGCGCCAGCAGCCACCACAGGCCGTGGCGCTGCAGCGCCTGTTCGGCGCCGATCAGCCAGCGCGCCGGGCTGCGCCTCAGCATGGGCCGCAGCGCCCGCCGGGCCGCCAGCATCAGCGCGGTCGCGCCCAGCGTCGCGCCGCCGGCCGCCAGCAGCGCGCCAGCCGGCGCCCCGTGGAAGAGTCCGCCGGCCATCGCGACCCCGGCCTCGCCGGGCACCGCCAGCAGCGCCGCCGCGGCCGCCGCGGCCGCCACCGCGAAGGGCGCGACGAGGGCATGGCGCGCCGCCCAGTCGGCCAGCGCCACGCGGTCGGCGCCCAGCGCCGCCGGCGTCAGCCAGTGTTCGCCGCCGGCCGCCAGGACCAGCGCCATGGCGAGCATCAGCGCGGTGAAGGGCCAGATCTCGCGCCAGCGGGCCGTGTCGGGATCGTCCATGCGCCTTGCGGTGCGCCGCCGCGCCGCCTTCGTCAAGCGCCGCAGGCCCCGCCGCCAGGGGCGCGCGGGACGGTCGATGCGGGGCTTGCCTTTCCCGGCCGCGCCCCTTAAAGGCTGGCCCCCTCGCCGACGGGTCGCCCCGCGATCCTCACCGGCCAGCGCGCCCGTAGCTCAGCTGGATAGAGCACCAGACTACGAATCTGGGGGTCAGAGGTTCGAATCCTTTCGGGCGCGCCATTTAATTTCGAAATTTCATGGAAATTGACGGCGACGACGGCGTTCCTGCGTACGCCCTGAACCGGCGCGCGGAACACTCGATCCGCTGTGGCGTTTGGGTCTGTTGCAACGCAACAAGGACCATCTCATGTCG
>JAEUMK010000091.1 GCA_016792565.1 Alphaproteobacteria bacterium | reverse complement strand
GGTCTGCAAGATCAAAGGCGAATGATGATTTCTCTGCCGCGCAGTCGACGACGAAGGCGTTGTCCTCGATCTCGTGATGCGGCGGGCGAGACAAGGCTGCGGCCCTGAAGCTGTTGCGCAGGCTTCTTCGCAATCAACCTGTGAAGCCGGAGCCGATCACCACCGACGGACTGGCGTCATACGGCGCCGCGCTCGGGGAATCTTGACTGCGCCATCTGCATCGCGCGGGGCGATTGCGAGAGAACAATCGTGCGGAGAACGCGCACGTTTCCATTCGCCGACGAAAGCGCAAACAGAAAGGTTTCAAGAGGCGATCATCCGCCCAAAGATTTCTCACAATGTACGCCGCAGTCGACAACGACTTCGCCACCGAACGCGATCTCAACATCCGGCGCTACATGCGCCAGCTGCGCGAGAGAGCTGCGCGGGAATGGAAGATCGCGGCCGCCTAGACCTGCCGCTACGTGATCGGCTTCATTTCCTATCGACAACCTGACTGCGCCCCGCCTGCGGCCTCGCTGGAATGGTCTTGCTCCTGGAGCGGAATGGCTTTCAGATGCGTCATCATCTCAGGAGTTGCCGAATGTCCGCTCATCGCCTCACTGTCGCAGCCTCCCTGCTCGCCCTTACTTTTTGTTTCTCACAGTCTGCGCTTGGCGCAGAGGCCGCGCCAAGCGTCCTGCAGCCAATGGCCGACAATGACAGCATCGGTGATGCTGCCGGGGTCGTGAAACTGGACACGATCCCCGGTCAGACCGGTGCAGCAGTCCGTCTGATCGGCATCGCGGGCAGCGACCCTGCCGCCAATGGCTTGAAAACCTATTTGGCATTCGTGACGCCCCACGATTCGCAGTTGTTTCTCATTGGCGATTTTCTGGACTATCGCGTCACCGCCTCCGCGCCTGGCCGCATCGAGTTGGAGATCGACGAGACAAGCGTCGACGATGCTGGAAATCTCGGTCAGGCCACGCGCCGTGCGAACGTGACGTGGGCGGAGATGCCCGACCAGGACGACCCCAACCCCGTGTTCCCGGCGACCGCAACTTTAACCCCGGTCAATTAGGGCGGACGTCGCTGGCTCCGCCTTGGCTCGCCGCCGCCTTGGCCAGCGTAAGCGTGCCGGTGCTGACTATCGGGGCGACGACGATCCGGTCACACCGCCCGCACATCAGGATGCTTTGCAAGCGGCCCTCCTCAACGCGCCGGTCGGTAGGGTCAGACTGAACTGACCGGCCCACACTGAGTTGATCTTCCCCCTACCGGGTGGTCCGGAGCGTAATTTTGCTTTGGACCTGAAGGAGGCATGTCATGGGTGCTGTCAGGCGCGCGCAAACTCTGCTCCCGTGGCGGCCTGAGTCGTCGCCAATGCGGGGGCGTTGTGCGGTCAGTCTCGTTCAAAGGCAAAAGCCCCGCCCTCGGTCGTCCGGCACGCTGTTTGGTTGTACTTCCGATTCGCCCTCAGCCTTCGGGACGACGGAAATGCTCGCCGGCCGCGGGATCGATGTCACCTACGAGACGATCCGCTGTTGGGTGAACAAGTGCGGTCCCCAGATTCCCGCCAACCTAAGGCGTCGCCGGCACGAGCAGCTTCCGCGCTGGCACCTCGACGGAATGGTGCAGTATCAAGGGAGAGCGCTGATGTCTCTGTCACGCCGTGGATGACGAGGGTGTGGTCTTGGACCTGGTTGTGCAGCGGGATGGAGACAAGGCGGCGCTAGATGGACTCTAGCTACGACATCTTCATCGGCCCGGACGATCGCGAGAGAATAGCAGGGCCGAGAACTCGCATCTCCCGATCCGGCGACGAGAGCGAAAACAGCAAGGGTTCAAGAGCCGATCACCCGTCCAGAGACTTCTCACAGCACTCGCAGCCAATCACAGCAACTTCGCCACCGAGTTCATCTCAACGGCCGGCGATACATGCGCCGGCTGCGTGAGCGCGCGGCGCGCGCATGGAAGATCGCTGCCGCCTAAGATATTCTCTTGAAGATCGGCTTAGCCTCCTAACCGCAACCTGACCACGATCCCATGACAGCGTCAGCGACAGCTCGGCTAACGGAATTCCCTCAATACTTGAACGAGACAACCGCCCAGGCGACCGTCTTGTCGCGGGCGGCGGGCGTCCAGCCGCCGGCGCCGGTCAGCGCGCCGTCGCCCCGATAGCCGGCGTATTTCAGAAGCACGGTGAACTGCTTGTCGATCGCCACTTCGAGCTGAACGTCGACCTCAGAGCCGAGGGAGACGCCGGTGCGCTGCATTTCGAAGTCGTAGTAGTTGAGCGCGCCGCCGACGCTCTTCAGGCCGAAGGCGTCGGGCACGGCGTAGGCGAGCTTCACATAGGCGGCATCGAGCCCGTTTGTGGGCGTGGTCAGGAAAATGTCGGCCCAGCCGTTGAACGCATGTCCCGTCGCCAGCGGCGTGGAGAAGCCGACCGTCCCGTCCCCTTCGAGCGACTGGTAGCCGGCGAGCAGCGTCGCGCCCTTCCATGAGAGCCCGGCCTCGGCGAGCCAGTAGGAGAGATCGATAGTGAGCGGGTTGTCCGCATACTCGTTCTGATGGGCATATTCCGCGTTCAACAGAACGTTGAGGCCCGGCGAGGCTTCGAACTTGCCTTCGGCGCGTAGCCCCCAGGTGGAGGTGGAGAGCCGGGCGGCGGTCAGCGGCGACGGCCCGGTCTGGGCGAGGTCGAGCATGAGCCCGTAGGCTTCGAGCTTCACGCCCTTCCATCCCGTATAGGCGACATCGAAGACGTGGCTGTGGCTGTCGAAATGGGGTGCCTGGCCGGATGTCGGCACCGGATTGTCGTCACCGAAGATGCGATTGACGCGCGCGATATAGGCATAGGTCAGCGTCAGACCTTCGACCGAGGCGTTGACGATCGAGAAGGCGTCGAAGGTCTGTTCATGCTGCCGCCAGCCGACATTGCCGATGAAGCGCTGGTTGCCGAACGCGAGACGCTGGCGGCCGAGCGTGAAGACGGTGTCGAACGAGCCGGTGTAGGAAATCTGGAGGCGGTTGAGCTGCGTCAGTTCGGGGTCGGCGACGACCGGATAGAGCATCTGCCCGTTGCGCGTGCTGTTGTATTCCTCGTCGCCGAGGCTCCATATCTGGTCGATCTCGATGAGGCCGCCGAAGCCCTGCCAGGTGCCGGTGTCGTATCCGAGGCGGGCGCGCAGCGTGAAAGCCGTCGCATCGCGCCCGGCGCAGGCGGTGCAATTGGCGTCGTCCACCGTTTCGTAGCGCAGCCGCAGATCCGCCAGCCACTTGCCCTCGGTGTCTTCGGCTGCCGGCGCCGCAGGGGCGAGAAGAACGGCGGCGGCGGTCGAGGCCAGCACGCAATTGCGAATGGTGATGAAGCCGGTCATGGGTCTTTCCTGCGCCGGGCTTGCGATGCGGCGAATACGTCTTCGATCCAGGCAAGACCACGCATGGCCTGGCTCCAGCCGAGCGAAGTGATGGCGAGCATGGGAATCTGCTGCAGAGCCGCCGCATCGATGCCTTCGCGGCGGGCGCGACGGGCGTGGCTGTGTGTCGCGCCTTCCGAGCCCGAGCCGATCGCCAGGGCGATCTTGACGAGGCGTTGCTCGCGCTCCGTCAGAGGGCCGGCGGCAGCTGCAGCCTCGCCGAGCGCCTGGTAAGTCTTCCAGATGTCAGGGAAGCGCGCCGCGACGTCACCGGCGAACGAGGGGAGCGATTCGGACGCCTTCGGATCAATATCCGTCGTCATGGGCACTCCTCAGATTCGGCCGCCTCGTTGGGGTGGGAGGGTGAGGCCGGTTATTTCGGATTCTGCTGCAAGATCAGCGATGTACTGCGCGACGCCACGGCGCCAAGAGGCGGCGCCAAGGTCGTTGGCGACGGTTTCGGCTGCATCCTCGAAGGAAAACGGCCGCGCCGGATGGCGGCGGTCGAGGCGCAGGACGTGCACGCCGTAGGGCGTTTCAACCGGAACGGGAGATATCTGGCCCTCCTCCAGCGCTTCGAGGAAGGTCTCGATTTCCGGGCAGGTCTCGCCGCGCGCCACCTGGCCGAGCCGGCCGCCCTCGCCCGCCGAGGCGCAGGCCGAGTCGGCGCGCGCGATGGCCTCGAAGGCGCCGGGATCGTGCTTCAGGCGGTCGAGCGCCGCGCGGGCGCGGCGGCGGGCCTCGGCGCGGCGCTCGGCGTCGTCCGGAGGCGCGAGATAGAGGATGTGCGCCGCCTCGAAGAGGGCCGGCGCCTCGTAATCGGCCCTGTGGGCTTCGTACCAGCGCCGGCACTCCCCGGGGGTCGGATCGGGCGTGCGCATGTCGGCCGCCAGCACCGCCTCGATCGCCCGCTCCTCGGCGTCGACCGAGGCGCGGGCGCCGGCGATGCCCAGCAGCTCGGCCCGCTGCAGGAGCAGTTCGCGCACCACGAGGGCCCGCGCCGCCGCGGCCACCGCCTCCTCGGGCGAGGCGGCGGGATGGTACTGCGTCTCGGCCAGGACCGCGCCTTCGGCGATCTCGCGTCCGTTGACGAGGATCATGCCGGCCTCCGCACGCCGCTGGTGGGACGCCGGGTGCGCACGATCTGCCAGCCGGGGCGTCCGAGATACCAGACCGGCGCGCTCCAGATGTGAACCAGGCGGCTGAAGGGAAAGATGAAGAAGATGAAGAGGCCAAGGACGATGTGCGCCTTGTAGACGAAGCCGACGTCGCGGATCTCGCCGGCGGCATCCGGCTGAAGGGTGACGATCCCCTGGGCCCAGTGCGACAGCTTCAGCATGACCGAGCCGTCGCTGTGCGCGAAGCTGAAGGGCAGCGTGGCGAGGCCGAGGCAGAGCTGGGTCCAAAGGACCACGAGCACCAGGATGTCCATGCCGCTCGAGGTGCCGCGGATGCGGGCGTCGAACAGGCGGCGATGCAGCAGCAGCGTCAGGCCGACGAAGCACACGACGCCGAACACGCCGCCGGCGACGATGGCGATCATCTGCTTGAGGGCCGGGGTGAGCCCCAGCGCCATGTAGATCTCCTTGGGCGTCAGCAGCCCCACGAAATGGCCCGCCAGCAGGAGCAGGATACCGACATGGAAGAGGATGCTGCCCGCGACCAGCTGACGCCGCCTGAGGAGCTGCGAGGACCCGGAGCGCCAGGAATATTGTTCGCGGTCGAAGCGGATCAGGCTGCCGACGAGGAGCGTGGCGATGGCGATGTAGGGGAAGATCCCGAACAGCGCGAAGTGGACGATGTCTGACATCGGGGATCTCCTCTAGACGGCCGCGGTAGGCTGGCAGCCGGCGTCCGGCGTGAAGAGCACCGGCTCCTCGGCCCACAGGCGGTCGATCTCGTCGAAGGTCTCGGCGTCGGGCGTCTCGCCCTTCGAGATGCGCTCCAGCAGCGCCGGATCGGGCTTGCGCGCCGCCAGGGCGACGAGCGCCGCCAGCACGGCGGCATAGGGCGATCCGCGTCGCTGCAGCCGCGCGCGCAGAACCTCGAGGACGGCGGCGGCGTCGCCGAGCAGCGCCCGGGCGGCGGCGGGGGCGATGAGCGAGAGAAACTCGCAGAAGAGCGGCAGATAGTCGGGCAGCTCGGTTCCGTCATAGGCGCAGCCGTGGAGCGCAAAGACGGTCTGCAGCCGCACCATCGCCTGGCCGCGTTCGCGCGCCTCGCCCCAGACATGCTCGTACATGTGAAGCGACAGCGACCTCGTGTTGTCGAACAGCGAGAAATAGGCGTCCTGCAGATCGAGCAGATCGCCGTCTTTCAGGGATGCGAACAGCGGTTCGAGCGGGCGGATGTCGACCAGCCCTTCGGCCGCCAGGACCGCGCGCAACTCGTCGATCGCCGCGATGAGGTCGTTCGAGGGATGCGAGAGAAGGGCGCCCAGCGCGCGACAGGAGCGCATCACATCACCTCGGTCTGCGTATGGCCGCGATACTTCTTCATGCCGAACAGGCTGAACTCGCTCTGCCCGTCCGAGCAGCCATTGCCGAAGCTGAAGCCGCACGAACCGCGAAGGTCGTAGGCGTTCTCGGCGTATTCGCGGTGGCTGGTGGGAATGACGAAGCGGTCCTCGTAGGCCGCGAGCGCCATGATCTTGTACATGTCCTCCACCTGCGCGCGGGTCAGGCCGGCGGCCAGGAGCACCTCGTCGTTCTCGCGGCGCTCGACGTGGCGGGAGCGCATGAAGACGCGCATGGCGAACATCTTGCGGATCGCGGCCTCGACCGGTGCGATCTCGCCCGCGGTCAGCAGGTTGGCGAGGTAGCGCATCGGGATGCGCAGGTTCGACAGGTCGGGAATGCGGTCGTCGAACCCGATATGGGTGCTGGCGAGATGGTTCTGGATGGGCGAGAGCGGCGGCACGTACCAGACCATCGGCAGCGTCCGGTATTCCGGATGCAGCGGCAACGCCACCTTCCAGTCGACCGCCATCTTGTAGACCGGCGAGGCGCGCGCAGCCTCGATCCACGCGTCGGGTATGCCTTCCGCGGCGGCCGCGGCGGCGACCTTCGGGTCGTGCGGATCGAGGAAGACGCCGAGCTGGGCCTCGTAGAGGTCGCCCTCCTTCTCGACGCTCGCCGCCGCCTCGATGCGGTCGGCGTCGTAGAGCATGACGCCGAGATAGCGGATGCGGCCGACGCAGGTTTCCGAGCAGACCGTCGGCAGCCCCGCCTCGATGCGCGGATAGCAGAACGTGCACTTCTCGGACTTACCCGAGACGTAGTTGTAGTAGATCTTCTTGTAGGGGCAGGCGCTCACGCACATGCGCCAGCCGCGGCACTTGTCCTGGTCGATGAGGACGATGCCGTCCTCCTCGCGCTTATAGATCGCGCCCGACGGGCACGAGGCGACACACGAGGGATTGAGGCAGTGCTCGCACAGACGCGGCAGATACATCATGAAGGTCTGCTCGAACTGCGCGCAGATCTCCTTGTCCACGCCCTCCAGATTGACGTCGGCGGACCGCTTCGCGAACTCGCCGCCGAGCAGCTCCTCCCAGTTCGGCCCCCAGACGATCTTCTCCATCCGCCTGCCGTCGATGAGGCTGAGCGGGCGGGCCACCGGCACGACCTTGGACTCGGGCGCCGACTGCAGGCGCTCGTAGTCGAATGTGAAGGGCTCGTAGTAGTCGTCGATCTCGGGCAGGTCGGGATTGGCGAAGATGTTGGCGAGGATGCGGAACTTGCCGCCGATGCGCGGCGCGATCCGGCCGTTCGCCTTGCGCCGCCAGCCGCCCTTCCACTTCTTCTGGTTCTCCCACTCCTTGGGGTAGCCGATCCCCGGCTTGGTCTCGACATTGTTGAACCAGGCGTACTGGACGCCGTCGCGATTGGTCCACACGTTCTTGCAGCTGACCGAACAGGTGTGGCAGCCGATGCACT
Source organism: Alphaproteobacteria bacterium (assembly GCA_016792565.1). Lineage (GTDB taxonomy): Bacteria > Pseudomonadota > Alphaproteobacteria > Micropepsales > Micropepsaceae > JADZAI01. The sequence continues at coordinate 9,664 of JAEUMK010000091.1, read as the reverse complement.
TGTCGAGATTGAGGACCATGCCGATCTGGGCGCGAACCTTCATGGCTATGCTCCTGCCGCTTCGGCCGCAGCGAGCGGCTCGTCCATCCAGTCGACCTTTTCCATCTTGCGCAGCACCACGAACTCGTCGCGGTTGGCGCCGACCGTGCCGTAGTAGTTGAAGCCGTAGGAGAGCTGCGCGTAGCCGCCGATCATGTGGGTCGGCTTGGTCACGGCGCGCGTGACCGAGTTGTGAATGCCGCGCGTCTTCGTCGTCTCCGACCCGGGCACGTTTATGATCTTCTCCTGCGCGTGATACATGAAGCAGGTGCCGGGCTTCATGCGCTGGCTGACCACGGCGCGGGCGCTGAGCGCGCCGTTGACGTTGAACAGCTCGATCCAGTCGTTGTCGACGATGCCGACCGACTTCGCGTCGGTCTCCGAGATCCAGACGATCGGGCCGCCACGGCTGAGCGTCAGCTGCAGCAGGTTGTCGGTGTAGGTCGAGTGGATGCCCCATTTCTGGTGCGGGGTGATGAAGTTGAGCGCGATCTCGGCGTTGCCGTTCGGCTTCATGCCGAGAAGCGGGCGAACGGTCTTCAGATCGACCGGCGGCTTGTAGACGACGAAGCCTTCGCCGAAGGCGCGCATCCAGTCGTGATCGACATAGAGATGCTGGCGGCCGGTCAGCGTCCGCCACGGGATCAGTTCGTGGACGTTCGTGTAGCCCGCGTTGTAGGAGACATGCTCCGATTCCAGGCCCGACCATGTGGGCGAGGAGATGATCTTGCGCGGCTGGGCGACGATGTCGCGGAAGCGGATCTTGTCGTCCTCGCGCGGCAGGGCGAGATGGTCGTGCGGCCTGCCGGTCGATTGCGAGAGCGCCCGCCAGGCCTTGACGGCGACGTGGCCGTTGGTTTCCGGCGCAAGCGTCAGAACCACCTCGCAGGCGTCGATGTCGCTGTCGATGCGGGCCATGCCCTTGGTCGGGCCTTCCTCCGCGACGACGCCGTTCAGCGATTTCAGGAACTCGACTTCGTGCGCCGTGTTCCAGGCGATGCCCTTACCGCCGTTGCCGATCTTCTCCATCAGCGGCCCGAGCGCCGTGAAGCGCTTGTAGGTGCCCGGATAGTCGCGCTCGACGACCGTCACCTGCGGCATCGTCTTGCCCGGAAGCGCGTCGATCTCGCCCTTCTTCCAGTCCTTCGGCGCGAAGGCCTGGCCGAGTTCGCCGGGCGTATCGTGCATCAGCGGCGTCAGGACGACATCCTGCTCGACGCCGAGGTGACCCGGCGCCAGATCGGAAAAGCTCCTGGCGATGCCCTTGAAGATCTCCCAGTCGCTGCGGCACTGCCAGAGGGGATCCACCGCCTTCGTCAGCGGGTGGATGAAGGGATGCATGTCCGAGGTATTGAGATCGTTCTTCTCGTACCAGGTGGCGGTCGGCAAGACGATGTCGGAGTACATGCAGGTCGACGACATGCGGAAATCGATGGTCACCAGCAGGTCGAGCTTGCCCTCCGGCGCGGTCTCGTGCCACCGCACCTCGCGCGGCTTCACCCCGCCCTCCTCGCCCAGATCCTTGCCCTGCACGCCGTGATGCGCGCCGATCAGGTGCTTGAGGAAATACTCGTGGCCCTTGCCCGAGGATCCCAGCAGGTTCGATCGCCACACGAACATGTTGCGCGGCCAGTTCGCGGGATCGTCGGGATCCTCGCACGACAGGTGCAGGCGGCCGTCCTTGAGGCCATCGGCGACATACTGGGCGGCCGGGCGGCCCGACGCCGCCGCATCGCGCCCGACCCGGAGCGGGTTCACGGACAATTGCGGCGCCGAGGGCAGCCAGCCCATCCGTTCGGCGCGGACATTGTAGTCGATGAAGCTCATGTCCCAGTCGCCGGCCTGGGCGGTCGGCGACAGGATCTCGGACGCGGCGAGCTTCTCGTAGCGCCACTGGTCGGCATGGGCATAGAAGAAGCTGGTCGAGTTCATCTGGCGCGGCGGGCGGTTCCAGTCGAGCGCGAAGGCGAGCGCCGTCCACCCCGGCTGGGGCCGCAGCTTTTCCTGGCCGACATAGTGCGCCCAGCCGCCGCCTTCCTGCCCGACGCAGCCGCACATGGTGAGCATGGCGATGATCGAGCGGTAGATCATGTCCATGTGGTACCAATGGTTGATCCCCGCCCCGAGGATCACCATGGACTTGCCGCCGGTCTTGGCCGCGGTGGAGGCGAACTCGCGCGCTGTCAGGACGATGTCCTGCGCCCTGACGCCGGTTACGGTCTCGGCCCAGGCGGGCGTGTAGGGCACGTCGTCGTCGTAGCTCGCGGCGACGTTGGCGCCGCCGAAGCCGCGATCGACGCCGTAGTTGGCGAGGAAGAGATCGTAGACGGTGGCGACGAGCGTCTCGCCGTCCTTCAGCTTCAGCCGGCGGGCCGGGACGTTGCGGCGGAGCACCTCGTCATGCGCCGTCCTGGTGAAGTTCTCGGTCGCGCGGCCGCCGAAATAGGGAAAGCCGACCTCCGCCATCCCGTCATGCGCGCCGGCCAGCGTGAGGCGCAGCGTCACGTCGCGCGGGCCGGCCTTGCCTTCGAGGTTCCACTTGCCCTTCTCGCCCCAGCGAAAGCCGATGGAGCCGTTGGGAGCGACGATGTCGCCGGTGGCCTCGTCGATCGCCACCGTCTTCCAGTCGGGGTTGTTGTCCTCGCCGAGCGAAGCGTCGAAGTCACTGGCCCTGAGGAAGCGGTCCGGCACCAGGCAGCCGTTCGACTCCTTCAGGCGGACCAGGAACGGGAAGTCGGTGTACTTGCGGCCGTAGTCGAGGAAGTAGGGTTCGGGGTTCCTGACGTGGAATTCGGTGAGGATGACATGACCGAACGCCATGCCGAGCGCGGAGTCCGTGCCCTGCTTCACCGACAGCCAGAGGTCGGAGAACTTCGCCGCTTCGCTGTAGTCGGGCGAGATGACGACCGACTTGATGCCCTTGTAGCGCCCCTCGGCATAGAAATGCGCGTCGGGCGTACGGGTCTGTGGCACGTTGGAGCCCCAGAGGAGCAGGAAGCCCGCATTGTACCAATCGGCCGATTCCGGCACGTCGGTCTGCTCGCCCCAGGTCTGGGGGCTTGAGGCCGGCAGATCGCAGTACCAGTCGTAGAACGACATGCAGACGCCGCCGATCAGCGACAGATAGCGCGAGCCGGCGGCGTAGGAGACCATCGACATCGCCGGGATGGGCGAGAAGCCGATGATGCGATCGGGCCCGTGCGTCTTTGCCGTATAGACGTTGGCGGCGGCGATCATCTCGTTGACTTCGTCCCAGCCGGCGCGGACGAAGCCGCCGCGGCCGCGCATGCCGACATAGTCGGCGCGCTTCTTCGGATCGGCCTGGATCGAGGCCCAGGCCTCGACCGGCGCCATGGACGCCCGGGCCGCGCGCCAGTGCCTCAGCAACCGCTTGCGCACCAGCGGGTACTTGATGCGGTTGCCGCTGTAGAGATACCAGCTGGCGCTGGCCCCCCGCTGGCAGCCGCGCGGCTCGTGGTCCGGCAGGCCGGGGCGGGTGCGCGGATAGTCGGTCTGCTGGGTCTCCCAGGTGACGAGGCCGCCCTTGACGTAGATCTTCCACGAGCACGAGCCCGTGCAGTTGACGCCGTGGGTGGAGCGGACGACCTTGTCGTGACTCCAGCGGTTGCGATAGGCGTCCTCCCACGTGCGGTCCTCGGCGGTAACGACGCCGTGGCCGTCGGAGAAGCTGCCGACGTTCTTGCGGAAGAAGGTCAGCCGGTCGAGGAAGTGGCTCATTGGCGATCCCTGCTCAGGCCGCAGCCAGACGGCGTTCGACGTTGTGAAGAATGGCGCCGCGCCGCGTGTAGAAGACCCAGGTGACGGCGATGCAGCTGAGGTAGAAGCCGAAGAAGCCCCACAGTGCGGCCTCCGGGCCTCCGGTCATGGCGATGGAAGACCCGAAGCTCTTGGGAATGAAGAACGCACCGTAGGCGGCGATCGCCGACGTGAAGCCGATGATCGCGGCGGACTCCTTCTCTGCCTGGCGCTGGCGCTGCGCGGCGTCGGCGTCTGGCAGAAGCCGCGGCATGTCCGCACGCATGATCGCGGGGATCATCTGGAACGTGGAGGCGTTGCCGACGCCGGTGACGAAGAAGAGAAAGACAAACGTGGCGAGGAAGCCCCAGAAGGCGCCCGGCACGTCGCGGTTCCAGACGAAGTAGAGGACGCCGAGCGTGCCCACTGCCATCGCGGCGAAGACGATGAGCGTGACCCGGCCGCCGCCCCAGCGATCGGAAACCCAGCCCGTGAGCGAGCGCGACACCGCGCCCACCAGAGGGCCGAGGAAGGCGAAGGCGAGCGCGTTCTGTTCGGGAAACAGCGTCTTGGAGAGAAGCGGGAAGCCGGCCGAAAAGCCGATGAACGAGCCGAACGTGCCCGTATAGAGCCAGCACATGATCCAGGTGTGGGAGCGCTCGAAGATAACCGCCTGCTCGGCGAAGGAGGCCTTGGCGTTCGCCAGATCGTTCATGCCGAACCAGGCGGCGAAGGCCGAGACGACGATGAACGGCACGAAGACGTAGCCGGCGTTCTGGAGCCAGAGCGCGCCGCCCTCGCCGAGGGGCTGGGGATCGCCGCCCAGCCAGCCGAAGATCGACGTCGTGATCGCGATCGGCACGACGAACTGGACGACGCTGACGCCGAGATTGCCGAGGCCGGCATTGAGGGCGAGCGCGTTTCCCTTCTCGGCCCTTGGATAGAAGAACGAGATGTTCGACATGGAGGAGGCAAAATTGCCGCCGCCGAAGCCGCACAGCAGCGCAAGCCCGAGAAAGACGACATAGGGCGTGGACGGATTCTGGACCGCGACGCCTATGCCGATGGCCGGGATCAGCAGCGACCACGTCGCGAGCGTCGTCCACATGCGTCCCCCGAAGATGGGAACCATGAAGGAGTAGAAGATTCGCAGCGTCGCGCCGGAAAGCCCCGGCAGCGCCGCCAGCCAGAAGAGTTGGTCGGTCGTATAGTCAAAGCCGATGGCCGGCAGCTTGGCGACAACGACAGACCACACCATCCAGACCGCGAACGACAGCAGCAGCGCGGGGATCGAGATCCAGAGATTGCGACGCGCCACGGCGCGGCCTCTGGCCTGCCAGAAGTCCGCGTCCTCGGGATCCCAGTCGGTGATGATATGCCCTGCGAGCGCGCCGGCGTGGGCGGGCTGGTGGACCTCGCGCATTTCGGGCAGCTGCGGCAGCCGGTCCAGCGCTTCGCCGACCTCGGCCCGCTCCATCGCGCGGATCGACATGTGCATCCAGACGAGCGCAACCGCAGTCAGCGCGAACAGCGCCATGAAGCAGCTTTGCCAGACGCCCGTCAGGTCGTTGAGCACGCCGAAGAGGATGGGCAGGACGAAGCCGCCGAGGCCGCCGATCATGCCCACCAGGCCGCCGACCGCACCGACGCGGTCGGGGTAATAGACCGGAATGTGCTTGTAGACAGCCGCCTTGCCCAGGGACATGAAGAAGCCGAGCACGAACACCAGAACGATGAAGAAGACGGGCGAGGTCGCGAGTCGGAACTCGATCGGTCCCTTGATGCCGTCGACGACGTAGCTCGTCGGCGGATAGGAAAGAACGAACAGACAGGCGATCGAGACGAGGAAGGTCCAGTACATGACCCGGCGCGCGCCGTAGCGATCCGACAGGACGCCGCCATAGGCGCGAAACAGCGACGCGGGTATGGAGTAGGCGGCCGCGATCATGCCGGCCGTCTGGATGTCGAAGCCGTAGACGCCCATCAGGTAGCGCGGCAACCAGAGAGCCAGCGCGACGAAGGCGCCGAATACGAAGAAATAGTAGAGCGCGAACCGCCAGACCTGGATGCGCTTGAGCGGCGTCAGCTGGGCCCAGAAGCTAGCTGCGGGCAGATTGGCGGCGCGACGGGCCCTGAGATCGGGGTCGTCCTGCGCCGTCAGGTAGAAGACGACCGCCAGCACCGCCAACGCGGCCGCCCAGACATAGGCTACCGTCTGCCATCCATACGAGACCATGACGGCCGGCGCAGCGAACTTGGTGACCGCCGCGCCGACATTGCCCATTCCGAAAATGCCGAGCGCCGTGCCCTGGCTTTCCTTGGGGAAGAAGCGCGAGACATAAGCGACGCCGACCGAGAAGGAGCCGCCGGCGATGCCGACGCCGAGCGCGGCGAGAAGGAAGGTCGGATAGTCGTGGGCAAAGGTAAGCAGCGCCGTCGCCGCCGCCGCGCTGAGCATGACCAGGGTCAGGACGATCCGCCCGCCGATCTGATCCGTCCAGATTCCCAGTGCCAGACGGATGAGAGACCCCGTCAAGACGGGCGCGCCGACCAGAAGCCCGAACTGCGTCTCGCTCAGTCCGAGTTCGGCTTTGATCTGGATTCCGATGATCGAGAAGATCGTCCAGACGGCGAAGCAGGCGGTGAAGGCGATCGTCGACAGGCTGAGCGCGCGCGTGTGGCCGTCTGCCGGAGTGTCAGTCGCCATTGGAATTGCCGCACCGCTCTGTTTCAGTCGGACGGACGCTAGAAGCGTGCGAGCGCAAGAGCATTGCGGTCGCTCAAGCGCAACGGGCGTTTTGCTTGACCCAAGTCAGGCGGTGGCTTGATATGCGTCAATGGGGATGGGTGCGATGACGTCGAAACGCGAAGCGCTCCAAAGGGTGGGGCTGTTTTCAGGCCTGCCCCAGGCTTCTTTCGATCGAATCGTCTCAATGTCTTTCGTGCAGCGCTTCGGCGAAGACTCGATCCTCTTCGCGGAGGGCGACCGGCCCGACTTCGTCTATGCGGTTGCAGCCGGCCAGGTCTCGCTGGTGACAGCCGCCCGGTCAGGGAACTGGGTGATGGAGTTCTTCGGCCCGGGCGCCACGCTGCTGCTTCCGGCGGCCATCCTGGACCTGCCCTTCCTTCTGACGGCGCGCGCGATGAGCGAGGGGCTTGTGATGCTCATCCCAGCCTACGACTTCCGGCACGAGATGGAGAAGGACGTCCATATCGCGGCTGCAACCGCGGCGGAGGTCGCGCGCCAATGGCGCCTGATGCTCTCGCAGTTGAAGGACCTGAAGGCGCAGAACGCGGAGGAGCGCCTCGCGGGATACATCCTTTCCCGCTGCCCTGCGCACAACGGTTCGATGAGCCTTCCGATGCCCGGCTACAAGCGCGATCTTGCCTCGCGGCTGGGCATGACGCCCGAGACGTTTTCCCGCACGATGAAGCGCCTGAGCGCGGCCGGCGTCCGGTCGGATGGCGACGCCATCGTCATCGAGGACGTCGCCCGGCTTGCGTCCCTCCTGAACCTGGCGCGGTAGTCGATCCCCAAGCCTCGCCGGCGGCTGGATCAGTCCCGGTCTTCAATGGCCGGCGAAGCGCGGGAAGAGCACGTTGTTCTCCAGGTGGATGTGCTCCATCAGATCGTCCGTCAGCTTGGCGAGCCCGGCATAGAGCGCCTGCCAGGTACGACAGGCGCCGACAGGCGGTTCGAAGTCGTGTGCGAGTTGGCGCAGCCTCGCCAGCGCCTCGCCGTGCTCGTTGTGCTCGAGCCTCATCCGGGCGATCGGGTAGGCGACCACGGCGCAGCCGCCGGTCAAGAGCATGGGGAAGAGGACTTCTTCCTCGCGGTCCATATGCGAAGCGAGCTCGGCGGCCATGCCAGCGAGGTGGTCGCCCAGACCTGCGGGCACGCCAGGATGCATCGCATGTACTGCCTCCACCTTTCGCGCCAGACGGACCATCTCGGGCAGTTCGGCTCGGTGCGCCTGATGGAAACGCACCACAATGTGCGCGATCAGGTCGGGCGTCGTCTGCGGGACGGGCAGCGGCGCTCCCGACTCGAGCGCGGCGAGCTCGGCTTCGAGGTCGGCCAGGGACAAGCCGCGACCGGCCGCGGCGGCCGAAAGCGGGACGTCGCCGCCGCAACAGAAGTCCAGTTTGTGCCGCCTGAATACGCGCGTTGCGCCCGGCAGGGTCGCCGCGATGTCGCCAACAGTCCGGGACTGAAAGCCGCCAGTATGGGTAACAGGGGACATGCTAAGCTCCTCCATGAAACTGGTCAGCATCGGGGCGCGCCGGGGCAGCCTGCCGGTAGCGCATGCCGCGTTTCAGCAGGACGCCGTCGTTCAGCGCGCGCCCCAGCTCCAGGCTCTCGGCGATCCGGCCGGCACGCTCGACAAAGAGCGCCGCGGTCTCGGGCGGACACACCGCTTTCGCCGAGTGCCTGAAGAGTTCGAGCCAGCGATCGAAGTGGCCTGCGTCGATCGGCAGTGCCTGGTGTCGCTCCATCGGGCGGCCGTGATAGCTGCCGGTCATCAGCATGATCGACGACCAGAACGAGCACATCCGGGCAAGATGGGCCGGCCAGTCATGGATGCGCGCCTCGAAGACCGGGCCGAGCAGCGCGTCGGCACGGACGGTTTCGTAGAATGCATGGACCAGACGGGCGATCATGGCTTCGTCCAGGACCTCGCCGCGGACGCATTCGCCAGATGACAAGTCGACTGAAGTGGCGGTCATGTCTCCTGCCCTTAATCGGCATTTACGATGCTTATTTAATGCGGCACACTGACCGAAGCAAGCTCGCGATCGCGGATGGTGGCTTCATGCGCCTGACCCAGTTCACCGACTACGGCCTTCGCGTGCTCATGCGGCTGGCCGGAGCGCCGGCACAGACGATGACGACCGAGATCCTGTCGTCGGAATTCGGCATCTCGCGGCACCATCTTGTGAAGGTGGTCGCGGCGCTTGCCGCAGCCGGATTCATCGAGACGCAGCGCGGCGCCGGCGGAGGCATTCGGCTGGCCCGGCCTGCGGCCAGGATCAGGCTCGGCGACGTCGTCCGCGAGATGGAGGGGGATCAAGCGCTGGTCGAGTGCTTCAGAGCTGACGGTGGCGCATGCGTCCTGACGCCCTCCTGCCGCCTGAAGGGGCGGCTGGCAGAGGCGCGCCAAGCCTTCGTCGCGGCGCTCAACCGGTCGACACTGGCCGATTGCGCCGTCGAACCCCGACTGGTGCTCGAGGAACTCCGCTAATGGACATCGATGCGATAGCGCGGGCCCTGCACGTCCTGGCGGTCGTCCACTGGATCGGCGGGCTGTCGTTCGTCACGCTGGTCGTTCTACCAAGCGTCAACCGGCATCCCATCGAGAGCGAACGCCCGGCCATGTTCGAGGCGATGGAGCGCTCGTTCGCGCCGCAGGCCAAGCTTTCCGTCCTCACCGCCGGACTGACCGGTTTCTTCCTCGTCTGGCGGCACGATCTCTGGGACCGCTTCCTGGAGGCGGGCATGTGGTGGATGCATGGCATGGTGGCGATCTGGGCCATCTTCACGTTCGTTCTGTTCGTCGCCGAGCCGCTGGTGCTGCACAGGTGGTTCGCCGCGCGGACCGCGCGGGTACCGGGCGCGACGATGCGCCTCGTCGCTCGCGCGCACGCCGTCTTGCTGGCGCTCAGCCTGGCGGCGACCGCCGCGGCGGTTCTTGGCGCTCACGGCGCCCTTTACTAGGGACTGCGGCCGTCATCTGCGCATCTGCGAGGGCACCCGAACCCAACCTGACAGTCCCGGTTCCGGCAATCCTGTCGGACGGACGCAACCGCCTTCCTGACGATGCCTAGCTCTGACGGCGGACCGTTTTCAGATAGCGCCAGATGCCTACGC
>JAEUMK010000090.1 GCA_016792565.1 Alphaproteobacteria bacterium | reverse complement strand
CATAGAACGCGGCGTCCGAAACCCAACTGTCACGGGCATTGCCAAAATCGCCATTGGCTTGGATGTGCCCCCGGCGGCTCTGTTCGAGCTGCCGCCGAAATCTGCGCGAGGTCGCTAGTCCCGACACGTGACTGGACTTCCCTCGCAAGCCAAGCCTTGTCACGGCGTGGGCAGAGGAATGACTATGGCGCGGGCATCGAAGGCGAAGACGTATACCGAAGCTGAGGTGATTGAGCGCTTCCGGTTGGCGGCCGTCAGGCTGACCGGCGATGGCGAAGATCTCGCGACCTTCGCAGTTGACGGTCAGACACATCGATTGACGCCCGCTCGCGCCATCGTTGTCGCGATCCGCGTCGAAGCGCATGTCGCACGCATCGCGAAGAACACGCGCTCGATGCTCCGACTCGCTGAAACGCTGAGGGCGTTCGTCGCTCGGCCCGCTCCCCGGAAACCTGCAAAGCGTTCGCGCCGTTAGACGGCTCCGGTCTCAGGATCGCCCGCCAATGTTTCGCGCAACCGATTGTTCGGTTGCGCACCGGTCGCCGTCTGTCCGCCTGATGGCATGCCTCCTCGCTTCATGATCGCCGCCTGAACGACACCTGTTGTCACGCCTGATGGCCGCCTGATGGTCGCCTGTTAAACTCGCATATGTGATCTGCTGCTCACTGCGCGGGATGCGCGGAAAGCCGCAGAATTATTCGCTTTCCGACGCGCAAGCCGTGACCTGGCGGCTAACGAGACCCCGCGGAATTCGAATGATCAGGTGGTAACCTAGAAAGGGCGTGACGTCTGAAAGCGGACTGCGCAAAGTCCGCACAGAGCAGAGGGCACGGAAACGCGCGCTAAAGATCAGGTCGCGTCGTTAGTGTCCGCAGGGTGGGGAGAAGAGAGACCGGAAGTCCGGGAATTGTGCGCCTCAAATAGCGCATACAGAGCAGCCTGCTCTCGGCAAGACTGCGTGGCGGACAGAGAGGGATTCGAACCCTCGAGACGCTATTAACGTCTACACACTTTCCAGGCGTGCGCCTTCAGCCGCTCGGCCACCTGTCCGTTGGGGCGTGCGTTAAGGGGGTTAGGGGCGATTTACAAGCCCGTTGCATGGCGTTCCAGTGACGCTTTCACCAATTCCCACGGTTCGAATTGCGCGCCGCGCCCGCCTTGGGTAGGGTCCGGCCCGCGCCGCCCGGTCGAGGCGGCTGGTGGGGAGCTAACCATGGCCTTGTTCAGGCTTATCGCCGTCATTTTCATCGTCGCCGGCCTGCTGGTCGTCGGCTACGACATCATCGGCTCGATGCAGGCCGGACAGGGCTTCCGCGCGCTGTCGCTGGAATCGCTGTGGACGATGATCAACCAGGGCTCGCTGGACGGCTTCCGCGCCTGGGTGACGCAGAGCGTGCCCAATCCCGGCCCCGGCATCGCCGGCTCGATCCTCGGCTTCCCGGCCTTCGCCGTCTTCGGCGTGATCGGCATCCTGCTCGGCCTGCTGTTCCAGCGCCGCCCCCGCTACGACGACTAGGCGGCCGGCGCCTTGCGCAGCCTGCTGAGGCCCGTCGCCTGGGCCTTCATCGCGCTCGGCTGGCTGGCCGTCGGGGCGGACGCCTACTGGTCGTGGCGCGACCATGGCTGGTCGGTCCGCCCGATCGCCTTCTATCTCGACCTGATCGATCCCGACTGGGCCCGGGCGGCGCGCGACGCGGCCTTCGACTGGTCGGCCGGGGCCGGACGCGCGCTGGCGCGGGCGCTGACCTGGCCGGTCTGGGGACCGGCGCTGGCGATCGGCTTCCTCCTCGCCCTCCTCGCCGGTCCCGCGCCATCGGGTCGCGCCGGCGACGGGACGCGTTGACGCGGGGGGAAGAGGCGGACAAGGCTGCGGCCCCGTGCCGGAGTTTGCCATGCACCCGTCTGCCGCCCTGCGCCGCCTGCCGATCCTTGCCCTGGCGCTCCTGATCGCCGTTCCGCCGCACGCCATCGCCGCCGACTTCGCCCTGCCGCAGGGGCCTGCCCTGCGGGCGGAGGCCGGCCGCACGCTGAGCGACCCCGCGCCGCCGCCCGAGGGCGAGACCGACCTTTCGGCCGAGATCGAGGCCGCCTTCGCCGCCACCGACGCCCTGCCCGCCGAACGCTACGAGGTCGCGGCGCTGGCCGCCACGCTGGGCGGCGATCCGCTGGCCGCCTTCGCCTTCGTGCGCGATTCCATCCGGCTCGACCTCTATCCGGGCGTGCTGCGCGGGGCCGACGGGACGCTGGCCGCCGGGGCCGCCAATGCCGCCGACCGCGCCCTTCTGCTGAAGGCGCTGCTCGACGCGATGGGCGTGCCCGCCCGCTTCGCCTTCGCACCGCTGGCCGATGAGGACCGCGCCCGGCTGGCCGCCGCGATCTTCGCGCCGCGGGCCGGCGCCGCGGCGCCGGACGCGCAGGCAGCCTTCCGGACCGACTTCCTCGACCGCATCCGGGCGCGCGCCGGGCGCGACGCGGCGATCCTCGCCACGGCGCTGGGCGGCGGGACGCTGGCCGCGATGGAGGCCGGCGCGACGGCGGCGCCGGCCGATCCCGGCGGCGATCATGTCTGGATCCAGGCCGAGATCGGCGGCGCGTGGACCGACCTCGACACCGCGCTGCCCGACGCCGCGCCGGGCACCGTGTTCGCGCCGGCCGCCGCGACCGCCGACACGCTGGACGCGGGGCTGGCGCAGTCCGTCACGCTGACCGTTTCGGCGACGGTCGGCGGGACCGAGCAGGTGCTGCTGACCCAGAGGCTGGACGCGGCGGCCGCGGCGGCGGCGCAGATCCTGCTCTATTTCGAGCCTGCCGAAGGCGGGCTCGGCGGGGCGATCACCGGCGGCGGCGGCTATCGCCCGGTGCTGCTGGTCGGCGGCGAACGCTTCGACGGCGAACCGATCGCCGGAACCGAAGGCGGAGGCGGCGTCGCCGGGGCGATCGGGATGCTGGAGGACGGCGGCGAGGAGACGCCGCTGACCCGGCTGACGCTGGACATCGCCGCCGAAGCGCCGGGCCTTGAGCCGTTGACCGCGCGGCGCGTGCTGGCCGCCGCGCCGCCGGACGGGACGCTGCCCGCCGACGCCGAGGGGCTGATCGCGATGCGCTGGCTGCACCACATCATGGTTTCGACCGGCGGCCAGTCGCCGCGCGAGTTCGCCATCGCCAAGGCGGCGGCGATGGATTTCGCGGTCCGCTCGATCGCCAGCGAGGGCCAGCTCGGCGAGCTGACGCTGCCTGCGCTTGCCTGGCCGGCGACGGTCGCCGACCTGGCGCTGACGACGGCCAGCGAGCGGGTGATCGTCGAGGCGCTGAACCGGCCGGGACTGCGCGCCTACGTGGCGCGGCCGCGCGTCTTCATCGCCTCGATGGGGCCGCTGGAGGGCGGCGGCGGCGCCCAGCAGGGCTTCGCGCTGGATCTCGCGCTGGACCATGTGACGATCGCCGCCGAGGGCGGAACGGGCGGCGCGGCCGAACGCTTCTGGTACGGCGCGCTGCAGGCGGCGCTGGAAACCGAATACGGATTGCTGCGGCTCGCCGCGATGGATCAGGGCGGCCGCACGGCGGACGGCGCGAGCCTGGCGCTGGGCGCCGGCGCGCCGACGGTGATCGGTCCCGACACGCAGCTCTTCGAAGCCCCAGAGGCCATGAAGGCGGCGCTGGAGACGGGCGCGCGCGTGGTGCTGGCGGGCGATCCGGCGGCGGCGCGGGTCTGGTGGACGGTCGGCCCGGACGGCACGACGAGGGCCGTGCTGGACCCGAACCTCGGCGGGCTCACCGGCGGCGGCCCCTACCACAATGGCGGGCCTTACGTGAATTCGAGCGGCGGTGGGCCGCGCTACATCGTCGACAATGCCGGGCGCACGGTCGGCGAGGTGCGCAACGGGCGCGACATGATGTATCGCAACGCCGCGCGCTCGGGCTCGTCGTGCAAGGGCGGCAGCGAGTACACGACGATCCTCGGCTGCGTCTCGATCCCGACCTCGCTGGCGGTCGGCGTGCTGGGCGCGGTCATCGTCGTCACCTACGGCTATGTCGCCATCACCATCATCCGGGCGCTGTGAGCGATGGGGCGCGAGGCAAAGCCGGCGGTGAGCGACGGAGGCACGCGCGCCGAGGCGCGGGTGCATCTGGATTCGGAGCTGCTGAGCGTCGGCCCGCCCTTCCGGCTGAAACTGAAGCTCGCCGAGGTCACGGCCTGCGCCGCCGAAGGCGAGGCGCTGGTCCTCGCCGCCGGGCGGACACGGCTGACGCTGGCGCTGGGCGCGAAGGACGCCGCGTCCTGGGCGAAGGCGATCCTCAATCCGCCCTCGCTCGCCGCCAAGCTGGGGCTGAAGGCAGGGGCCGCGGCGGCGACGCTGGGGCCGATGCCGCAGGAGATCGGCCAGGTGCTGGAGGGCCGCGGGGCGCGGGCGCTGACCAGCGCGGCGGCGGCGAAGGGGGCGGGGCTGGTCTTCGCGGCGGTGCCGGAGGGGATCCAGCCCGAGACGCTGAACGCACTGGCGAAGGCGCTGGAGCCGGGGGCGGCGGCGTGGCTGGTCTATCGCAAGGGTGGGACGGTCAACGGCGAGGCGCTGATCCGGGCGGCGCGCGCGGCGGGACTGAAAGACACCAAGGTCGCGCGGATCAGCGAGAGCCACGCGGGGCTGCGCTTCATCGCGGCCAAGGCGTGACGGCGGGCCTCCAGGTGCTGTAGATCGCCGCATGGGAAACGCACGCAAGGGCTGGCTGGTCGCCGGGGCCGGGTTCACGGGCGCGACGGCGGCGCGGCGCCTCGCCGAGGCGACGGGCGAGCCTGTCCTGGTGATCGACAAGCGCGATCACATCGGCGGCAACGCCTTCGACGCGCCCAATGCCGACGGCGTGAGCGTGCACCGCTACGGCCCGCACATCTTCCACACCAATTCGGACGCGGTGTTCGGCTTCCTGTCGCGCTTCACCGCCTGGCGGCCCTACGAGCACCGGGTGCAGGCCGAGATCGACGGCCGCCTGGTGCCCCTGCCCTTCGGCTTTGCCGCCATCGAGGCGCTGTTCCCGGCGGCGCAGGCGGCGCGGCTGATCGCCCGGCTGACCGAGCGCTACGGCGCCGAGGCGCGGGTGCCGATCCTGAAGCTGCGCCAGAGCGAGGACGGCGATCTGAAAGCGCTGGCCGCCTTCATCTACGACAAGGTCTTCGCCGGCTATACGCTGAAGCAATGGGGGATGCCGGCCGAGGCGCTGTCGCCCTCGGTGACGGCGCGCGTGCCGGTGATCGTCTCGCGCGACGAGCGCTATTTCGCGGACCGCCACCAGGCGATGCCGGCCGAGGGCTACGCCGCGCTGTTCGCGCGGATGCTGGACCATCCGCTGATCGAGGTGGCGCTGTCGACGCCGCTGGAGAGCCTGCCGCCGGAGCTGCGGGCGCGGCGCACGGTCTATACCGGGCCGCTCGACGCCTATTTCGGCCATGACGAAGGCCACCTGCCCTATCGCTCGATGGCCTTCGCGGAGGAGACGCGCCCGGCCTTCGGCGTGCAGCCCTGCGGCACGATCAATTTCCCCGACGACCGCCCGGCGACGCGCACCACCGAGCAGGGCTGGCTGACCGGCGAGACGGCGGGCAGGAGCGTGCTCGTCACCGAGTACCCGCAGGCCCATGTGCCGGGCGTCAACGAGCCGTTCTATCCGGTGCCGGGCGAGGCGGGCGACGCCCTGGCGCGGCGCTATCGCGCGCGGGCCGAGGCGCTGAACGGCCGGGTGTGGTTCGCCGGGCGGCTGGCCGACTACCAATACTACAACATGGACCAGGCGGCGGCGCGGGCGCTGACCCTGGTGGCCAAGGAGATCCTGCCCCAGGCGGGCTGAGCGGGCGCGGCGGGTTCAGCGGGCGGGGAGCGTCTCGACGATGGCGGTGCCGTCCGCCTCGAAGACCACCGTGCCGAGGGCCCGCAGGCCCGCCTCGTCAAGCGCTGCGTAGCGTTCGCGCTCGAAGGCGCCGATCACGACATAGCGGATGCGGTATCGGGCGAGGAAGGCGCGGCGCGATTCCTCGTCGCCGCCCTGGTAGAAGGCGGCGATCGCATCGGCGCGCGGCCGCCAGACCTCGATCTCCCTGCGCCAGAGCCATTCATGGGCGTGCCAGCCGAGCACGGTCGGGATGCCGGTCGCCGCCGAGAGCCGCGCCGCATAGCTGTAGCTGTCGCCCGAGGCCTCCAGCATCGCCTCGCCGGGGGCCGGGCGGTGCGCGCCGAGGAAATCGACCGCCGCGCGG
>JAEUMK010000003.1 GCA_016792565.1 Alphaproteobacteria bacterium | reverse complement strand
CGAAGGCTGCGGCCGCGAGCGCGGTCGAGCAGGCGAGAATGTGCGCGATACGCTGCGCGATTCGATGCGATGACATGTAGGATCCTGCAATGAATGGGGCGCGGCCGCGCGAGCGGTCCTGCGCCGGAAAGGGCGGCTCAGGCGATCCGGCTGGCTGCCGGGGCGGCCCGCGCGGCGGCCATGAACCGGGGCTGTCCGGGTCACGGCGGGATGCGGTGCGCGGCATGCCTCAGGCGCTCGCGCTGCGGGGCGGGCGGGCAACGGCCGCCAGCACGGCCTCGACGGCGACGATGAGCACCAGCGACGCGCCCAGCAGCGGGAACAGCAGGCCCAGGGCAACGGCGATCGCGATCACGCCGCGGCCGAGCCTGTAGCCGGGAACGGCCTGCATCGCGCTGGCCGCCGCCCCGGGGCGGCGGCGCCACCACATGGTGACCCCTAGCGCCACCGTCAGCACCAGCAGGATGCAGCCGGCCAGCATCAGGATCCTGTTGGGTTCGCCGAGCTGCCGGCCCATATGCGCCATGGTGCCGAACTCGACCACCCGTGCGAGCGGGCTGTACTCGTTCCAGCCGACGTTGCGCGTGATCTCGCCCGTCGCCGGATCGAGGTTGATCGTGCGCTGCTCCTGTGCCGCGTCGGGCACGTAGCTGAGCATGATCGTTCCCGCTTCGCCGGCCTTGGGCAGGAAAATCCGCAGACCGGCGCGGTCGATGCCGTTGGCGCCGGCGATCGCCATGAGGTCGTCGAGCCCCGGCGGCCGGGCGCTGGCGAGGCCGTAATCGTGGCCATGCGGGGCCTCCGCCGCATGCCTGATCGACCAGGGCACATCCCGCCCGGCCGCCTGCGCGTGACTGTCATGCGCGGGCTCGACGTGGCTCTCGAAGTTCGGCGACGGCGCGGTGACGCTCGACAATGTGCCGAGATCGGCGAGCTGCTGACCCCAGAATGTCGACCAGGGCAATCCCGACAGCACGAGGAAGGCCACGATCGCGGCGTTCCAGACAGCGGGCACCGCATGCAGATCGCGCAGCAGCTGGCGCCCGCGCGATCCGAGGCGCGGCACGAGGATCCCGCCCCGCCGCCCGCGCGGCCACCAGAGATAGATCCCTGTCGCCAGCAGGACGAGCGCCCAGCAGGCCGCCAGCTCAACGATGTATCCGCCGACCGGTGCGACGATGTCGCCGCCGTGGATGTCGGCGAGCACCTTCATCAATCGGAAGTCGGATGCGATCGAGCCGTTCACGGCGCCTGTCGCGGGATCGACGAACGCCGTCAGGGAGTCGCCGTCGGCGGGCTGGAGCCGCCATTCCGAGGCCCGGCCCTCGTAGGGCGGCAGCGAGACCTGGCGGATCTCGGCGCCGGGGAAGGCTGCCTCGACGGCCGTCTGCTGGCGCGAGAGCGGCATGGACGGCCCGGCCGAGCTGGCCACGAGATCGCCGTACCACAGGCTCTCGATTTCGTTCTTGTAGAGGTAGAGGCCGCCCGTCACCGCCAGCAATATCAGCACCGGCGCGACGAAGAGCCCTGCATACATGTGCCAACGCCACATGGTCCGATAGAGACCGGCGCGGTTCAGGCGGTCCTCTTCCATCTTTTCCTCCTAGAAGCTGCGCGAGATCGTCAGCGAGATCTGGCGCGGGTCGCCCGCGTAGACCGCGAACGCGTTTCCGCTTGCCGCGAAATAGCGCTCGTCGAAGACGTTCGTGGCGATGAGCGAGACACGGACGGCATCGAAGTCGTACGAGGCGCCCAGATCGACTGTCGTGTACGCCGGCAGCAGGATCGCACTGGCGTTGAGCAGCGCGCGCGACGAGTAGTAGTTGAGCCCGCCGCGCAGTTCGAGCGGCGCCGCCTCCGAACGCCAGGTGACGAAGAGCGAGGCGCTGTGCTTGGGCATGTCCGCGATGGCGCCGCCCTGATCGCCGTTGTTGCTCTTCGTCACTTCGCCGTCGAGATAGGCATAGCCGCCCTCGACGGTCAGTCCCGGCGTGAGCTCGAAGGCGCCTTCGAGTTCGAAGCCGCGCACCCGGACCTCGCCGGTCTGGATGCTGTAGTCGGGATCGACCGGGTCGGCCGTCAGGACGTTGGTGCGGCGGATCTGGAAGATCGAGGCGCTGAGCCTGACGCTTTCGCCCTGGTAGCGGAGTCCGAGCTCGCCCTGATCCGAGACTTCAGGCTCGAACGGCGAACCGTCGCGCGACAGCGAACCGGCCGAGCTCTCGATGTCGAAGCCCGTATTGTAGCCGCCATAGAGCGACAGGCCGCCGCCCAGGTCGTAGGTCGTGCCGAGCTGCCAGGTCCAGTGATCGACCCTGGTCGCCTCGTAGCCGTTGCCGAACGAGCGGATATTCGACCAGCGCAGGCCGGCGACGACGTTCCAGTCCGGCGTGAGGTCGATCACGTCCTGCGCGTAGAGCGACACGCCGTCGACATTGTACCGGTTGTCGAAGGCGAAGACGAAGGCGGGATCCGCCGCGCTGAAGGCATAGACGGGGTTGAGCGTATTGATGCTCGGCACCGCGGCCATGTTCTCCTGGTAGAACGAGCCGCGCTCGCGATCGTACTCGATGCCCAGCAGCAGGCTGTGGTTGATCGACCCGGTCGTGAACGTGCCGGACAGATCGAGCTGGGCGATCGTGTAGTGGTCGTCTTCATGGCCGTAGCGGCCGTTGCGGTTCACCGTCACGCCGTCCGCCTGCATGGCCCGCAGGCGGATCTGCCGGAACTCGGTCTCGAAGCCCGAGTAGGACAGGCGCGGGGTGAGCGTCCAGCCGCCGCCCAACTGGATGTCCGACCAGAACTGGACCAGCGGTGCCTGCGATTCCAGGCCGGAATGACGCGGTTCGCCGAGGAAGGTCGAGTGGTCGACTTCGCCGACGCCGTTGGAGACGATCGTGCCGATCACCGGCAGGCCGGGATTGCGCAGCGTCTTGCGCCTCTGCCACTCCATCACGAGATAGCTCGTGACGCTCTGGGACGGCGACCAGGTGAACGACAGGCCGAAGTTCTCGCGGTCCATGTCCATGAAGTCGATGAAGGTGCCCGAGCGCTCGATCTCGGCGGTAGCGCGCGCATAGAGGCCGGCCGATTCCGAGATCGGGCCGGTGACGTCGAAGCTCGCGACGAAGCGCTCGTCCGTGCCTGCCGTAAGCGATCCGCCCCAGCCGGGTTCCTCGCGCGGGCGCTTGGTGATGATCGAGATGATGCCGCCGACGGCCGACTCGCCATAGAGAACGGCCGACGGTCCCTTGAGAACCTCGATCCGCTCCACGTTGCTGAGCGACGAGGCATCGACGTCCTCGTAGTAGCGCTGGCGTACGCCGTTGCGCATCTGGTCCGCCAGGAATCCGCGGATCTTGAGCGTGAAGCTCTGATAGGGCGAGGTCCGCGAGGCGCCGGGGTTGGCGGACGGGATCGCGCGCAGGGCATCGCCCATGCTGACCACGCCGCGATCGGCGAGATCCGAACTGGTCAGGATCTGGACGCTCTGGGGCAGCTTGTCGAGCGGAATGCCGGACTTGGCGCCGAACTCACCGCCCGACGCCTTGGAGCCTGTGACGACGATCGTCTCGTCGGCGCCGGGCTTTTGGGCGGGCGTTTGCGCTTGTGCGAGCGCGGTCAGGACGAAGGGGCTGGCGCAGGCGAGAAGACCGCTGAGAAGCGGGAAGACTCGAATGGTCATGAATCGGTCTCTGAATGTGGGACAGCAGGTTGTGCAGACCGCATGGCCGGCGGGCCGCGGCGCGCGCTAGCGCCCACGGATTGCCATGTGGTGTCTGCGTTCGGCGGTGGTCGCTTCTAGGCCTGCGCCGGGGGCGCGCGCGGCGCCTGCTGCCGGAAGCGCTGGCGCACCGGGTCGGCCGGCGCTTCCGCTTCGCTTGCCTCAGCGGCGCGGACTTCCGCCGGCTGTCCGGCGACGGGCGCGGCCGGCGGCGGCGCCAGCGTCGCCAGGGCGGCGAAGGCGCAGGGCGCGTGGACCGCGGCCATCGCGTCCTGCAGGGGCGAGCGCGGCGATCCGTCGGCGTCGTGCACCTCCAGCCCGTTGGCGGTGCACAGGACGATCGAGAAGGCGCCGTTCTCGACGGCGGGCATGAAGCCCTGCGGGATCAGGCTGCGGATGACCGCCGCGAACAGCGCAAGG
>JAEUMK010000092.1 GCA_016792565.1 Alphaproteobacteria bacterium | reverse complement strand
CGGGGCGTCGTCCTATCCCGACGGCTGGGAGGACTATCGCGCGAGGGTCAGCGACGACGGCGCGGACTGGGTGCTCGCCGACACGCGCTTCGACGGCGCGGTGCTGGAGATCCGCCACACGCCGCGCACGAACGAGGCGCGCTTCGCCTATTTCGTGCCCTACGAACTGGACCGGCATGAGGCGCTGCTGTCCCGCATCGCCGCTGCGCCGGGCGTGACGCGCCGCACGCTCGGGCGTTCGCTCGACGGCCGGGCGATCGACGTGCTGGAAATGGGCGAGGGGGCGAAGCACGTCTGGGTGCTCGGCCGCCAGCACTCCGGAGAGACCATGGCGAGCTGGTGGATGGAGGGCGCGCTCGCCCGCCTGACCGACCCCGCCGATCCGCTCGCCTTGCGGCTGCGGCAGAGGGCGCGGCTGCACATCGTGCCGCTGGTCAACCTCGACGGCGCGGCGCGCGGCAATCTGCGCGGCAACGCCGAAGGCGTCGATCTCAACCGCCAATGGCGCGACCCCAACCCCGACAACGCGCCGGAAGTCGCGGCGATCCTCGCCGCCATGATCGAGACCGGGGTCGATCTCTTCCTCGACGTGCATGGCGACGAAAGCCTGCCGCATGTCTTCATCGACGGCTGCGACGTCGATCCGGAATCGAGCCCGGCGCAGGTCGCGGGCGTCGAGCGTTTCCGCCAGGCGCTGCTGAAGGCGAGTCCCGCCTTCCAGACGGCGGTCGGCTATCCGCCCTCCTATGGCGGGGCGGAGGCCAACGGCATCGCGACGCGGGCGATCGGCCTGCGCTTCGGCGCCGTCGCGGTGACGCTGGAGATGCCGTTCAAGGACGCGCGGGAGGATCCCGACCCGCAGGAGGGCTGGTCGCCGTCCGCCTCGGCCCGGCTGGGCGGGGCCTGTCTCGCCGCCCTCGACGCGGCGCTTGACGAAGGCGCCTGACGGGTGCGCTCCTGCGCTCAATCCAGCCGGCCGCCCGAGGGGGCGCGGTCCGGCGTTCACATCAACGCGGACCCGGTCTGAGGGGTCCGGCGGGGCCGGTCCATGAGTTCTTCACACGACGCGCCGCGCTCGGAGCTGACGCTGCGCGGCATTGCGCTGGGCGTGGCCATCACGCTGGTCTTCACCGCGGCGCAGATCTATCTCGGCCTCAAGATCGGCCTGACCTTCGCCACCTCGATCCCGGCGGCGGTCATCTCGATGGCCTTGCTGCGGGCCTTCCGGACGGCGACCATCCAGGAGAACAACATCGTCCAGACGATCGCCTCGGCGGCGGGCACGCTGGCGGCGACGATCTTCGTGCTGCCCGGTCTCATCATCATCGGCTGGTGGGCCGACGTGCCGTTCTGGACGACCTTCTTCGCCTGCGCCATCGGCGGCATCCTGGGCGTCATGTACACGATCCCGCTGCGCCGGGCGCTGGTGACGAACTCCGACCTGCCCTATCCCGAAGGCGTCGCCGCCGCCGAGGTGCTGAAGGTCGGCTCGGGCTCGCGCGAGGGCGCGGCGGAGGGCCGGGCGGGCCTCTTCGCGGTCGCCGCCGGATCGGTCGCCTCGGCCCTCTTCGCCGCTGCCGTCGCCGCCAAGCTGTTCGCCGCCGAGATCATCGGCTTCGTGCGGCTGGGGGCTGGCGCGACCGGGATCGGCGCCTCGAGCTCGCTGGCCCTGCTGGGGGCCGGCCACCTCGTCGGCCTGACGGTCGGCCTCGCCATGCTGACCGGCCTGGTGATCGCCTGGGGCATCCTGGTGCCGGTCCTCACGATGGCGACGCCGATGCCCGATCTCGACGCCGCCGGCCACGCGACCAAGGTGTGGGCGACGCAGGTCCGCTTCCTCGGCGCCGGGGCGATCGGCGCGGCGGCGATCTGGACGCTCGGCAAGCTGATCGTGCCGGTCTGGCGCGGACTGATCGGCGCGCTGGAGGCCGGGCGCGCCCGCCGCAACGGCGGGGCGGCGCTGCCGCGCGTCGAGCAGGACATCCCCATCGGCATCGTCGGCCTCGTCACCGTCATCCTGCTGGCGCCCGCCGGCTGGCTGCTCGCCTCGTTCCTCGCCGGCGGTCCCCTGAGCGAGATCGCGATCCCGCTGGTCGCGATGGGCATCGCCTATCTGGTCTTCGCCGGCCTGCTGGCGGCGGCGGTGTGCGGCTACATGGCCGGCCTCATCGGCTCGTCCAACAGCCCGGTCTCGGGCGTCGCCATCCTCTCGATCCTCGGCGCGGCGCTGCTGACCGGCTTCATCGGCCACGGCATGACGAACGGCGAGTCGGGGACGGCGCTCATCGCCTATGCCCTTTTCGTCACCGCCATCCTGCTCGCCGTCGCGGTCGTCGCGAACGACAATCTCCAGGACCTCAAGACCGGCCAGCTGGTCGACGCGACGCCCTGGAAGCAGCAGGTCGGCCTGATCATCGGCGTGATCGCCGGCTCGGCGGTGATCCCGCCGGTACTCCAGCTCCTGAACGAGGCCTATGGCTTCGCCGGCGCGCCGCGACTCGACGCGATCTCGGACCAGCCGCTCGCCGCGCCGCAGGCGACGCTGATCTCGACGCTGGCCAAGGGGGTGATCGGCGGCGATCTCAGCTGGAGCCTGCTCGGCCTCGGCGCGCTGATCGGCTTCGCCCTGGTGCTGGCCGACATCGCGCTCCGGCGGGCCAGCGCCAAGCGGCTCAGCCTGCCGCCGCTTGCCGTCGGCCTGGCGATCTACCTGCCGAGCGCGGTGACGCTGCCCGTGGTGATCGGCGCGACGGCCGGCTGGTTCTTCGAGCGCCGGGCGGCGCGGGCGCGGGGGGCGGAGCCGGCCAAGCGGCTGGGCGTGCTCGTCGCCTCCGGCTTCATCGTCGGCGAGAGTCTCTTCAATGTCGCGCTGTCGGGCATCATCGTGGCGTCCGGCACGGCCGAACCGTTCGCGCTCTCCAGCCCGCCGGGCGAGATGCTGGCGATGGGCCTGGCGGTCGCCGCCGCGGCGGCGGCGGTCGCGGCGCTCTATGCCTGGTGTCGCCGGGCGGCGGCGGCGATCCCGCGCGACTGACGCCGGGCGTCAGTGCGAGAGCAGCAGGTTCGGACCGTCGGTGGCGGCGAGGAAGCTGCGCGTCGCGCCCCCGAACAGGGTCTCGAACAGCCGCCAATGCCCGTAGGCGCCGCTGACCAGCAGGTCGGCGCCCTGCGTCCTGGCGGCGTTGAGCAGACATTCGCCTTCGGGGCCGTTGCCCTCGGCGATCATCACGGCCGACGTGGTGATGCCATGCAGCGCGAGATATTGCGTCAACCGCTCGGGCTTGGCGGCATCGCTGAGCAGCGCCTTGAGGCCGCCTTTGCACTGGACGACGGCGACCCTCTTCGCCTGGCGCAGCAGCGGCAGGGCGCTGCGCACCGCGCGTCCGGCTTCCGGGCTGCCGTCCCAGGCGATGGCCGCCGTCCCGTTCAGCGCTTCGACCGGGCGGCGGGCCAGCAGCACCGGGGCGCGGCCGTTGAGCAGCAGTTCGGCGAACGCCCCGGCGTCGGCGACGTCCCCGCCGGTCGCCGCCTGTCCGCTGACCACGAGGTCGGCGAGGGACACGGCGTTGGCGATGCGGATCTTGAGGGCGTCGGGCAGCGGCTCGACCACGACCCGGCCCGAGTCGGGTCCGTCGCCCGATTTCAGGCCGGCGGCCAGGGCGACCGCGCGGGCCTCCTCGACGATCGCCGCATGGGTGGCGGCGCGCGCCTCGATCAGGCCGTCATAGACGTCCTGGGGAATGATCGCGCCGGTTTCCGAGCCCAGCGCGGCGAGCTGGCCGACAAGGTCGGGCAGGACGGGGAGGACGCGCACCATGGCGCGGCCGCCCTGGGCCAGCGCCGCCGCGGCCTGAAGGGCCGGTCGGTCGCTGGCGTCGCCGCAGGCAATGGCCAGAATCGATCGGTACATGGCGTGCCCCCCTTGCGGCCTTGCGGCCCGCCTCAGGAGTGAGCGGCAAAGGACCGCGGCGCGCTCTTGCGCAGCGCGGCGGTCGGGACGCGGGGCGCCGGACCTGCCTCGTCGTCCGGCAGGGCGCCGTCCGCCAGGTCGGCAAGCATCTGCCGGTTGACGATCGCGACATCGTGCGGACCGTTGAGCGCGATCCAGCAATTGCGAGTGAATTCGGTGAAGGTCCGGCTGACCGTTTCGACGGTGAGGCCGAGATAGTCGGCGATGTCGTAGCGCGACATCGGCAGCCGGACGCGCCCGGCGCCGGCTTCGCGCCGCTCCGTCCAGAGCAGGAAACCGGCCAGCCGCTCGGCGGCGGTGCGCAGGCCGAACAGCAGGATCCGGGCCTCGGCGGCCGCGAGGGCGCGCCCCAGCATGTCGCGCAGCCGCGCATGGGCCGACAGATCGTCCTCGGCGGCCGCTTCCAGGCGCCGGCGCGGCCAGCGCACGAGGACGGTCTCGGTGACCGCCTCGGCCGTCACGCGGTGGCGGGCCCCGCCTTCCACGCCCAGCGCGTCGCCGTCGAAGAAGAAGCCGGTCAGCTGGCGGCGTCCGTCGCGATTGAGGTGGGAGGTCCGCACGACCCCGCTTTCGATCTCGAACCAGGCGTCGCTGTCCTCGTCCTGGCAGAAGATCGTCGCGCCGCGCGGCACCGTCACGCGCGCCCCGTCGCAGCCGCAATGCCGGCCCGGTGTGGTGTTGGGAAGGATAATCAGTTCGCCCATGACCCGCTCCTCACGTTCGATGGGCGCAACAGGCCACGATCCGGGCGCGGGCAAAATTCGTAAGAATGCCTACGCAATTCCCCGTAGGCCGTATATGGGTCGGTCAGGACCCGGAAACGGCTGGATTCGGCCGGGAGCGAGAGGGACTCAGAGGGCGCGGGATGGCAGCACCGCAGCAGGACGAACTGGACGCGGCCGACGCGCTGGCGCGGCTTCGGGCGATCGCCGAGACGGTCCCCGATGCGATGATCGGGATCGACGAGCGCGGCGTCATGGACAGCTTCAGCACCCAGGCCGAACTCATGTTCGGCTGGACGGCGGCGGAAGCGATCGGCCGCAACGTGACCTTGCTGATGCCCGAGCCGCATGCCGCGCGGCACGATACCTACATCGAACGCTACATGCGCACGGGCGAGGCCCGCATCATCGGCCAGCGCCGCGCGCTTCTGGGCCGGCGCAAGGACGGCACGACCTTTCCGATCGAACTCTCGGTCGGCGAGGCGCGGATCGGCGAGCGCCGGGTCTTCATCGGCTTCGTCCACGACGTCTCGCGCGAGCAGAGATCCGAACGGCGGGCGGCCGACCTGGAGGCCGAGCTGATCCATGTCTCGCGCCTCTCGGCCATGGGCCAGATGGCCTCGACCGTGGCGCACGAACTCAACCAGCCGCTGGGTGCGGCCGAGATCTTCGCCGCCGCCGCGCTGCGCCGCCTGCCGCCCGACCCGACCGGCGATCTCGCCAAGGCGGCCGCCGCCATCGTGCAATGCGGCGAGCAGGTCAAGCGCGCCGGGCAGATCCTCAAGCGGCTGCGCGAATTCGCCTCGCGGCGCCAGAGCGAGCGCAAGCCCGAAAGCCTGCGCAAGGTGATGGACGAGGCGATGGCTCTGGCGCTGATCGGGGCGGGCAGCGAAAACCTGGAGATCGCCATCGTCAATACCGCACCGGCAAGCGTGCTGATCGACCGCATCCAGATCCAGCAGGTCGTCGTCAACCTGATCCGCAACGCGATGGAAGCGATGGCCGGCCTCGCCGCCAAGCGGCTCGACGTCGCGCTGACCACCACCGCCGACGGCGAGGCGCAGATCTCCATCGCCGACAACGGCCCCGGCTTCGACGCCGGCGTGCGGCACGATCTCTTCACGCCCTTCGTCACCACCAAGCGCGACGGGCTCGGCATCGGGCTGTCGATCTGCCGCACCATCGTCGAAGCCCATGGCGGCTTCATCTGGGCCGAGAAGCGGCCCGAGGGCGGCGCCGTCTTCAGCTTCACCCTGCCGCGCGCGCCGGACGGCGAGGCGGCCGCATGAGCGCCGCCGCCGTCCACATCATCGACGACGACGCGGCGATGCGCGCCTCGTTGAGCGCGCTTCTGGAGATCGAAGGCTACGAGGTCACGGCCTTCGCCGACGGCCTCTCGTTTCTCGCGGCCGCGCCGGCGCTGAAGGCCGGCTGCGTGCTGCTGGACATCCGCATGGCGCCTCTCGACGGCCTGGCGGTGCTGTCCCGCCTCAGGGACCTGCGCGACGATCTGCCGGTCGTGATGATGACCGGCCATGCCGACGTTGCGCTCGCCGTCCGCTCGATGAAGGCCGGCGCGGTCAATTTCATCGAGAAGCCGTTCGGCGCCGAGACGCTGATCGATTGCGTCGCGGAGGCGCTGGCGGTCGAGCGGCATCGCGCCGAGGATCGCGCCCCCGCGCTCGAGGCGCGCCGCCGGCTGGAGCGCCTGACCGAGCGCGAGCGCGAAGTCCTGATGGCGCTGGTGGAGGGCATGCCCAACAAGGGCGTCGCCCAGGCGCTGGGCATCTCGCCGCGCACGGTGGAGGTCCATCGCGCGCGGCTGATGGAGAAGCTGGGGGTCTCCAGCATCGCCGAAGCGGTCCGGATCGCGCTCGCGGCCGCCGGCTAGGGCATCGTCCGAAGAAGCGGATGCCGGGTCTTCGGAAAGGTGATGCTCAATCAAGGACCTGGAGCCTCGTTCCGATTCCATCGGAACGGAAACGGCTCTAGGCCCGGCCGAAGGGCAGCATTCCCGGCGGCAGTTGATCGAGCGTGCGCTCGAGCACGCTGCGCGGCACCTTGCGATCGATCACCGCCAGCACGGCCCGGGCCGCGCCCTCGGCATCGGTCACGAAGAACGCGCCGAGCCGGGCGCCGACATCCTCGGCGAAGGTGTGGCCCGGATCGTTGCGCAACGGCGGCGCACCCAGCTGCCAGTTCTCGACGAGCGCCCCGCGCAGGGCGAGCGGCAGTTCGCCGGCGAAGGTCAGCGCCGCCTGGGGCGGCAGGTGGTCCCGCAGCGACTGAAGGACGGCGCGCGCGGCGGCATAGGCGTCCTGCTTCTCGCCGCCGCCCAGTTCACGTGCAATCGCCTTGAGCCAGGCGTTGGTCTCCTGAACGGAAGCGTCAACGATTGGCATTCTTCCGGACATGCTCGACAATCCGTCACAACTGGCCGGCAGACTAGAGAGGCCGGGGGTGGACTCATTGACGTAGGTCAACCCGCCGGGCGGCATGCTGTCGCGCCCGCTTGAGCGATCTCAAGGCGGCGGGGCGCGGTGCCGGCAATGTGATGGCGTCCTTCCAAGGAGAGAGACGATGACGGCGACCATGCGCGCGGCGACCTTTCGCCTGCCCGGCACGATTCGGATCGAGTCCAAGCCCATTCCCGAAATCGGGCCGAACGACGCGCTCGTGCGGGTGACCACGACGACGATCTGCGGCACCGACGTGCACATCCTCAAGCGCGAATACCCGGTCGCCGACGGGCTCACCATCGGTCACGAGCTGGTCGGCGTCATCGAGCGCCTGGGCAGCGCGGTCGAAGGCTACGAGGTCGGCCAGCGGGTCATCGCCGGGGCGATCACGCCGAGCGGCCAGAGCAACGCCAGCCTCTCGGGCTTCGCCAGCCAGTGCGGCTGCGGCGCCCGCCACGGCTGGAAGGCGATGGGCGGCTGGCGCTTCGGCAATACGATCGACGGCACCCAGGCCGACTATGTCCGCGTGCCCGACGCCGCCGCCAATCTCGCGGTCATCCCGGACGGCCTGACCGACGAGCAGGTGCTGATGTGCCCCGACATCATGTCGACCGGCTTCTCCGGCGCCGAGAGCGGCGAGGTGAAGATCGGCGACATGGTGGCGGTGTTCGCGCAAGGCCCGATCGGCCTCTGCGCGACGGTCGGCGCGCGGCTGCGCGGCGCCTCGAAGATCATCGTCGTCGACGGCATGCCCGAGCGCCTCGCCATGGCCCGCAGGCTGGGCGCCGACGAAACGCTCGATCCCGCCAGCCCCAGCCTGATCGACGACATCCTGGCGCTGACCGACGGGCGCGGCGTCGACGTCTCGATCGAGGCGCTGGGGACGCAGGCGACCTTCGAGGCCTCGCTGCGGGTGCTGCGGCCGGGCGGCACGCTCTCCAGCCTCGGCGTCTATTCGCAGGATCTGAAGATCCCGCTCGACGCCTTCGCCGCCGGCCTCGGCGACCACACGATCCGCACCACGCTCTGCCCCGGCGGCAAGGAGCGGATGCGCCGCCTGATGGACGTCCTGGCCGCCGGCCGCGCCGATCTGCGCCCGCTGGTCACGCACCGCTTCAAGCTGGACGAGATCGAGGCGGCCTACGAGCTGTTCGCGGCGCGCCGCGACGGCGTTCTGAAGGTGGCGATCACGCCTTAGGGGCGGTGCGCCCGCCGCGCCGTCGCCGCCAGTCCGGCGACGGCGGCGATGCCGCCCGCGATCACCGCGATGTTGTAGTAGGCGCCGACCCGGTTCGCCGGATCCTCCCACAGATAGGCGACGAAGCCGATGCTCGACCACACCATCGCGGCGCTGGCGGCGCAGAAGATCAGCGGGAAGAGCGGATAGAACGGCACCCGATAGGGCCGCGCCGCCTCGGGCCGGCGCAGGCGCAGGACGATCAGCGCGAGCCCCGACAGGAACATGAAGCCCCAGAAGACCGGCGCGGTGAAATTGACCAGCGCCTCGAAGCCATCGCGCGTCGTCGAGCCCCAGGCGACGAGGCCGAGCGCGACGAGGCTCTGAGCCAGGATGGCGCGCAGCGGGATGCCGCGCGCCGCGTCCCAGCGGCCGATCGCCGCGAGCTGCGGCCAGTCATGCGCGGCGGCATAGGTGGTGCGCGCCCCGACCACGATGGTCGCGTTGATCGAGGTGACGGTGGCGAGCGTCACCGCGACCGCGAGGGTGAGCGAGGCATAGGGGCCGAAGGCCTCGGCCATCAGCGCCGCGGCGGGCGCTTCCGAGGTCGCGAGGCCCTCCATGCCGAGGCCGCGCCACAGCGCCCAGTTGACGCCGAGATAGAGCGCCGTGATGAGCAGCGTCGAGATGACGAGCGCCTTCGCCATGCCGCGCCGCGCATCCTTCACTTCCGACGACATCGTGGCGATCTCGCTCCAGCCGCCGAAGGCGATGAGCACGAAGACCATCGCCTGGAAGAAGTCGGGCGGCGGCGCGGCGCCGGGCGGATCGAGCGTCGCGGGCGGCGCGCCGGTGGCGACCAGCACGAGGCCAGCCGTCACGATGACGACGACGCCGACGACCTCCAGCCCGGTCAGCGCATAGTCGACGCTTTCGGCGGCATACATGCCTTTGAGGTTCCACGCCGTCATCAGCGCGACCGAGCCGAAGGCGTAGAGCGCCGGGCCGTTCGGCCCCAGGTCGACGACCTCGTTGGCATAGACGCCCAGCACGAAGCCGAGCACGGCGAGCGAGCCGGTGTTGATGACCGCGAAGCGCGTCCAGGCGAAGACGAAGGCGAGGCCCCTGCCGTAGGCGGTCTTGAGGAAGTGATAGTCGCCGCCGGCGTTGGGAAAGGCGGTCGCCAGCTCGGCATAGCAGAACGCCCCGATCAGCGAGACGATCCCGCCCGCGATCCACGCCGCCATCAGCCAGGGGAACGAACCGGCATTGGCGGCGACGTCGGCGGGCGACTTGAAGATGCCCGCGCCGATCACCATCGCCACAGCCACCATCACCAGATAGGCGACCGAGACGTGGCGGACCGGCTGGGCGTCGAACGAGGGATCGCGGCTGGGGTCGCTCATCGTCCTAGTCTGAGCCGAGTCGGGGACGATGGCGCAAAGCCATTTTAGGCGCTCAGAACGAAACGCAGTCGAGGCCGTCCACGCGCATGACGGAGAGCTGATCGAAGCGGCGCTTGTAGGCTGCGCGGATCGCCTCGATCGCCGCCTCGGCCTCGGGCGAGGGGAGGTACCAGACGAGCAGCACCTTGGAGGTCAGGCGGACGAGCCCCTTGTCGGGGTGTCTCCACTGGCCGTAGGCGTCGAAGGCGGTAAGGCCGTCGGGGAAGCGCGGCGTCACCTCCTGCGCCAGGAAGTCGAGCCACTGAGCCTCGGAGACGCCGCTGCCGCCGTCCGCCAGCGCCTGGCCGAAGATCAGTTCGACCCGCGCCATGCGGCTGCCGCCCGCCGCGCACGCCGCAGGGGCGGCGACCGCCTCCGGCGGCGGCGCCGCGCAGGCGCCGAGCGCCGTCGCGAGCAGCCCCGCGGCGGCGATCCGGGCGCGCCTCACCACGAGGTGCGCACGCCCGCGTAGAGATAGCGCCCGTTCATCCCGATCGGCGACAGCACGTCATAGGGGAAGTTGCCGAAATAGAAGATGTCGCCGTTCGAGCGGTCCGGATAGGCGTCGAACAGGTTGGACGCGCCGGCGTAGAGATTGACGTTCTCGCTCGCCTGATAGCCGACCTCCAGATCGAACTGGAACTCCGCGCCGTAGGTCTGCTCGGGCTCGAAGCCGCCGCCGAAATTGAAGACGCGCTTGGCCTCGCCGTAGCGCGTGAGGCGGCCGAGCAGCGACCAGGTCTGGTCGGTCCAGTCGAGCGTGAGGATGATCTTGCTCTTGGGCGAGGCGTCCTCGACCGTGTTCGCCTCCTCGACGCCGATCACGGTCACGCCGGGGAAATTGCGGATCGCCGTGATCTCGGTCTCGGCATAGGAGACCGCGCCCGAGACGTTGAGCACGCCGTCGAGCACCTCGTCGAAGCGGTAGGTCGCCACGACGTCGACGCCGGTCGTCTCGGTATCGACCGCGTTGGTGAAGAAGTTCGCCGCCGTGATGTTGCGCGCCGCGAACAGCGCCTGCAGCGCCGGCGGAAGCGTCGCCGCATCGACGCGCTCGCTGAGCGTGATGCGGTCCTGCACGTCGATGCGGTAGCCGTCGATCGAGAAGCGGAAGGCGTCGCCCAGCGCGGCGGTGAAGCCGGCCGAATAGTTGACGGCGCTCTCGGCCTCCAGATCCGGGGCGCCGAGCGCCCGCGCCAGCGGATCGTCGACCTGGAGCGTCTGCACGCTCTGCAGGATGCCGCCCGGGCCGAACGACAGCGACGAGGTGCCGTAGCCGACCTGCACCAGAGACGGGGCGCGGTAGGAGTTGGAGATCGAGGCGCGCAGCGCGAGGCCTTCCGCGAATTCCCAGCGCAGCGCCGCCTTGCCGGCCAGCGTGTCGCCGAAGTCGGAATAGTCCTCGTAGCGGCCCGCGACGTCGAGCAGCAGCGTCTCGGAGAGCTGGAGCGACAGCTCGGCATAGGCGCTGAGCACGTCGCGCGAGATGTCGCGCGTCTCTTCCGGACGCAGCCCGCCGCCCGCCTGGGCGCCGACTGCGAGGCCGACAAAGGGTCCGGCGGCATAGGAGGCCGGCTCGCCCGCCTCGCTGCGGAAGCCCTCGTTGCGGTACTCGGCGCCGAAGGCGAAGGTCGCCGGCTCGGCAAGGCCGACATCGAAGGTGCGCGTGACGTCGAGATTGGCGGTGAACAGCTCGACCTCGTAGGCGCCCGTGAAGAACGTGCGCGGGCTGGTCGGGCCAAGCGAGGGGTTGAGCGAGTTGCGCACGCCGGCCTCGAAGCGGTTGTGGCCGTAGTTCAGGCTGGTGTCCCAGGTCCAGGCGCCGGCCTCGCCGCGCAGGCCTGCCGTCGCTGCGTAGTCCTCGTTGTCGCCGGTCGTTACGGGACGGTAGCCGAGCGGATAGACGCTGAGGATGTTGGCCGAGCTGACCGGATAGCGGAAGAAGCCGGTGCCCTCGGCGTTGCGCTGGCCGTAGGTGCCGAAGGCATAGGCCTCAATGCCGTCGCCGACCGGGGCGGCGGCGTTGAACCACAGGTTCAGGTCCTCCGAGCCGCCGTCGCCGGGCGCGAAGTTCACCTGCCCGCCGACCAGCGGGATGTTCGCCGGATCCTCGAAGAACGGCACTTCGTCGAAGCCGCCGCGGCGGGTCGGCGCGCGGTCGCGGTACTCGATGCCGGCGCGCAAATAGGCGCCTTCGATGCCCAGCGGCACGCCGATCTCGCCCTGCAGCACCCAGGTCTCGCCGTCGGTGAGGTCGGCGCCGGTCGGGTCGAAATGCGTCGTGTGGATGCCGTAGGAGCCGTTGACTTCGATGCCCTCGGGGGCGTCGTCGAGAATGACGTTGATGACGCCGGCGATGGCATCCGAGCCATATTGCGCGCCGGCGCCGTCGCGCAGCACCTCGATGCGCTTGATGGCGCCCGACGGGATCGCGTTGAAGTCCACCGGCGCGGTGCCGCGGCCGGTCTTGGACTCGACCGTGGTGATCGAGGTCGTGTGGCGGCGCTTGCCGTTCACCAGCACCAGCACCTGGTCGGGGCTGAGGCCGCGCAGCTGGGCGGGACGCACCAGGTCGGCGCTGCCGGAGTTCGACTGGCGCGGGAAGTTGAACGAGGGCACGAGATTCTGCAGCGCCTGGCCGAACTCGCCGCCGAGCGCCCCGGCCCGGGCGATGTCGCCGGCCGAAATCACGTCGACCGGAACCGGCGTGTTGACGGCGGTCCGGCCACGGGCCCGCGAACCGGTGACGACGACTTCCTCGTCGCCGGCCGGTGCCGCGTTCGCGACCGGAACGGCGTCGACGACGGGCGCGTCCTGCGCCAGCGCCGGCCGCATGGCCAGCAGGGCGCCAGCGGCGACGCCGGTCAGCGCGGCGAACTTCAAGCTCTGCGAAATCATGGAGGCCCCTTCGAATCTTGAAGCGTGCGGTCTAACCGCCGACGAGCGGGGTGTGCAATGCAGCAATCCTTCGGCTGGACTTAACCGACGCTTCAGCCCGCGGGTGTCACGGGGATGTGAGGGGGACTGCCCGGCGCGGCGTCAGGCGCGGAATCGGCCGGGCGCGACATCGGCGGCGGCGAGGCCGAGATCGCCGAGGTCGGACGGGACGCCGCGTCCCAGCGCTAGCGCGCCCCCGTTTGGGCTGCCCAGTTTTCATCTTCTAGGGCATCGGGATGATGGTGGGGGCATCGGTCATCGCGGGTCTCCCGTTGTGACATGCCCGCTGGCACGGCAGACGCAAAATAAAAGTGACTAGTCGCTTTCTTTATGGCAGGGTTTCGCCATGAACCGTCCCTATCTCTCCGCCGACCTGCGCCGGGCCGAGACCGTGGCGGCCGTGATCGCGCTGGCGGCAAGCCACGATCCAGCCGTGATGACCACCGGGCAGATCGCTGCGGCCATGGGCGTGTCGCAGGGCGCGCTGTTCCGTCATTTTCCTGACAAGATGGCGATCTGGACCGCCGTGCTCGAATGGACCAGCGCCGAGCTCAACCACCGCTTCGACGCCCTGCCGGACGGCCCCCCGCTCGGCCGGCTGGAGACGATGCTGGCCGCCCATGTCGAATTCGTCATCGAGCGGCCGGGCGTGCCACGGATCCTGTTCGGTGAACTGCAACGCGCCGGCGACACCCCGACCAAGACTATCGCCCGCCAGCTGATGGCAGAATACCGGGCAAGGGTAGCCCGCGAACTTCACGCTGCCCGCGAGGCAGGCGGTATCGCCGGCGCAACCGATGTCGAAGCCGCGACCGTGCTGTTCCTCGCCATGGCGCAAGGCATGGTCATGCAAGGCCTCGCGATCGACGATTTTTCGGCCATGCCGGTCCTCGCCCGCCGTTTGTTCGGCTTGTTCCGGCAGAGTCTTGGAGCCTCGTCATGCGCCTAGCCCTTCCGCAAAGCCGCCGCGCCCTGTTGCTGGTGGCCGTGCTTGCCGCACTGTTGCTCCTGCTTGGCTACGTCGCCCTCCGCACCGGCCCGCTGGCACCGGTCAAGGTGACGGTGGCTGAGGTTGACGAGCGCGCGATCACGCCGGCCCTGTTCGGGATCGGCACGGTGGAAGCGCGCTACACGCACCGGATCGGCCCGACCGCGCCGGGACGCGTCGCCAGCCTGGCGGTTGACGTCGGTGACAGTGTTGAAGCCGGACAGGTGCTGGCGGTGATCGATCCGATCGATCTTGACGAGCGCATCGCGGCGGCATCGGGCAGTGCTGGGCGCTCTGCCGCGCTGGAGCAAGCGGCAGCCTCGCAGGTGGCGGATGCCAGCGCCCGCCTTGCCCTGGCCCGCAGCGAGGCGGCGCGCAGCGAAGAACTCTTCCGGGACGGTTGGTTGACCCGCGCGGCACTCGATCAGCGACGCCAGGCGCTGGCGGCAGCCGAAGCCGGGCTTGCAGCCGCTGAAGCCAACCAAGCGGCCGCCGCCCAGGACCGTGGCCGGACGGGGGCGGAGCTGGCAGCCTTGCAGGAGCAGAAAGCCAATTTGCGCCTCATCGCGCCAAGGGCAGGGCTGGTCGTGCGCCGTCTGGCCGAACCGGGGACGACCGTAGTGGCCGGACAAGCCATCGTAGAAATCGTCGACCCGGCGGAACTCTGGATCAATGCGCGGTTCGACCAGACCCGCGCTGGCGGCATCACGGCGGGCCTTCCGGCACGCATCGTCTTGCGCTCGCGGATCGACACCCCCTTGCGTGGCGTTGTCCTGCGGGTGGAGCCGGTGGCTGATGCTGTGACTGAGGAGCTGCTGGCCAAGGTGACGTTCGATACAAGCGACGGGCTTCCGCCGATCGGCGAACTCGCCGAAGTGACCGTCGGCCTTCCGGCACGCGGGCGCACGCTCGCAGTGCCCAATGCGGCCGTGCACCGCGTCGGCGGCGAGGTGGGCGCGTGGACCTTGCGGAACGGCGATCTGGAGTTCGTGACCCTAAGGCTCGGCGCGGAAGATGCCGACGGTTGGATCCAGGTGCTGGATGGCCTTGCCAGGGGCGATCAGGTCATCCTGCACAGCGCCCAGCCCCTGACGGCCTCGAGTCGCATCACGGTGGTCGACCAGCTGCCATGATCAGCCTTGCCGGCCGCGATATCCTGCATGGATGGGGCAAGTTCGTACTCACCGGAGTCGGGCTCGGCCTGCTGATCGGGGTCACCCTGTCGATGGCGGGGGTCTATCGCGGCATGATCGATGATGCTCAGGCCCTGCTCGACAACAGCGGGGCCGACCTGTGGGTGGTGCAGAAGGACACACTTGGTCCCTATGCCGAACCCTCCAGCCTGAACGAGGACACCGAGCGTCCCATCCGCGCCATGGCCGGCGTGGACCGCGCGGCGGGCGTTACCTATCTGACCATGCAGATCGCGCATCAGGGCAAGGACGTGCGAGTCATGGTGGTGGGGGCGGAGTTTGCCCAGCCGGGCGAGCCGGGCCAGCCGCCGCACCTGATTGCCGGGCGCCGGATCGTCCAGGCACACTACGAGGCTGTCGCCGATGTGAAGACCGGTTTCGCCATCGGCGATCAGGTGAAAGTACGCCGCAACACCTTCCGGATCGTCGGGCTGACCAGCCGGATGGTCTCGTCCGGCGGCGATCCCATGCTGTTCCTCTCGCTCAAGGACGCGCAGGAAGCCCAGTTCGAAAAGGACAGCGATGCGATCGTCCGCCAGCGGGCGCGCACAGCCTCTAGCCCGGTGCTGAACCCGCCCGGCAATCCCGCCGTGCTCGAAGCGGTCAATGCCGCGCAGGCCGGCAGCACCAACGTCAACGCCGTGCTGGTGACCGTGGCCGCAGGGTCGGATCCCGATGCCGTCGCCGCCGCGATCCGGCGCTGGCAGCGCGTGACGGTCTATACCCGCGCGCAGATGGAAGAGATCCTGGTCGACAAGATGATCGCCAATTCCGCGCGGCAGATCGGGATGTTCCTGGTGATCCTCGCGATCGTCAGCGCGGCGATCGTTGCCTTCATCATCTACACCATGACCATCGGCAAGATCCGCGAGATTGCCGTGCTCAAGCTGATCGGCACTCGCAACCGCACGATTGCCGGCATGATCCTGCAACAAGCGCTGGGCCTGGGCCTGATCGGCTTTGCCGTCGGCAAGATCGCCGCATCGTTCTGGGCACCGTTCTTCCCCAAATACGTGCTGCTGCTGCCGGCCGATTCCGTGCGCGGGTTTCTTGCGGTCATGGCGATCTGCGCGCTGGCCAGCCTGCTGGCCATCCATGCCGCGCTGAAGGTCGATCCGGCGGAGGCGATCGGTGGCTGAAGGCATCCGCATCGAGAACCTGATCAAGACCTATGGCAGCGGCGACACCGCCGTCCATGCGCTGCGCGGCGTCAACATGTCGGTCGCCAAGGGCGAGGTTGTGGGCCTGATCGGCCCGTCGGGCTCGGGCAAGAGCACGCTCCTCAAGTGCCTTGGGGCCGTGATCGAGCCGACGTCCGGGCGCATGACCATTGGCGACAGGGTGATCTATGACGATGGCTGGAAGGTGGGCGATCTGCGCGCACTGCGCCGCGACCTGATCGGCTTCATCTTCCAGGCGCCCTACCTGATCCCGTTCCTCGACGTGACCGACAATGTCGCCTTGCTGCCGATGCTGGCCGGCAAGTCCAACGCCCAGGCGCGCAAAGAGGCGCGAAAGTTGCTGGAGGCGCTCGACGTGGCGCACCGCGCAGCGGCCATGCCGTCGCAGTTGTCGGGCGGCGAGCAGCAACGCGTCGCCATTGCCCGCGCGCTGGTCAACCGGCCTCCGGTGATCCTTGCCGACGAGCCGACGGCGCCACTCGACAGCGTCCGTGCGCTCGCCGTTGTCGACCTGCTCAATACCATGGCCCGGCAATTCGAAACCGCGATCATCATCGTCACGCATGACGAGAAGATCATTCCGACCTTCCGCCGCCTCTACAACATCCGCGATGGCGTTACGGTCGAGGAAGCTCCGGCAGGCAGCCCCGGTCCGGATGATGCCGGAAAATCATAGAACGTGAGCTGCTGCCGGTCTGGTGGTCGCGCGGTTCGCCGACATAGCCTGTTCTTCGTATTACACGGGGCTCAGACAGCCCAACGCGAGAGCCGCCTGCGCGGGTTGTAGAAACGCTTGAGGTCGTCGAACACGTCCGCCCTTGCGTCATCCCTTGTCCTGTAGGCCTTGCGGGCACAGCGCTCGGTCTTGAGCGAGGAGAAGAGCTCGCCATCGCCGCATTGTCCCGGACGTTGCCGGATCGGCTCATCGAGCGGGTGCTGCCGTGGTCGGTCATGAGGCGGTCCGGCTTGGCCCGGCGCCGGATCGCCATGATCAGGACATCGGTGACCGGCTGGGCGTCGAACGCGGGATCGTGGCCCGGGTCGCTCATCGCCCTGGTCTGGGCCGAGTTGGGCGGAAGGGCGCGCAGCCAATCCGGCGCGGCGTCAGGCGCCGAAGCGGGCGGGCGCGACATCGGCGGCGGCGAGGCCGAGATCGCCGAGGTCGGAGGGCACGCCGCGTCCCAGCGCCAGCGCGGCGCCGAGCCGCCCCATCGCCGGGGCGGTCTGGATGCCGTAGCCGCCCTGGCCGACATGCCAGAAGAAACCCTCCGCGACGCCGTCGAAGCCGACGGCCGGCGTGCGGTCGGGGGTGAAGGTTCTCAGGCCCGCCCAGCTCGCCAGCACCCGCGAGACGGGGAGCGCGGCGGCCGCCTGCATGCGGTCGATGGCGACGGCGACGTCGAGGTCGTCGGGATGCGCGTCGCAGGGCGCGCTCGGCGTCTCGTCGGCGGGGGAGACGAGGATGCGGCCGGCATCGGGCTTGAAGTAGAACCGCTCGTCGATGTCGATCACCGCCGGCCCGTCGCTCCAGCCGTCCCCGGCCGGGCCCGGCACCAGCGCCACGGTCCGCCGCTTGGGCTGAAGGCCGAGCGGCGCGACGCCGAGGGCGGCCGCCACGCGGTCGCCCCACGCCCCCGACGCATTGACGACGACCGGCGCGCGCAGCGTTTCGCCGCCCGCCTCGAGATGCCACAGCCCGGCGCGGAAGGCCCCGGCGGTCACGCACGCGTTGCAGCGGACCGTGCCGCCGGCCGCGCGCACCCGGCGCAGATAATGCTGGTGCAGCGCATCGACATCGAGATCGTAGGCGTTCAGCTCGGCGACCGCCGCCGCGACGTAGCCGGCGCGCAGCAGCGGGGCGGCCGCCAGCGCTTCGGCGGCGGTCATCCGGCGCGACGCCGAAGCGACGTCGGGCAGGGCGGCGAAGGCCTCCAGCCGCTCCATCTGGTCGGCGCGGGCGATGTGGAGGCATTGGCGCGGCCGGGCGAAGCGGCCGTTCTCGGCCAGGATCGCCGGCCGGCTCGCCCGGGTCAGGGCGCGGATGACGGTATTGCCGTAGATCTCGGAATAGAGGGCGGCGGAGCGCCCCGTCGCATGCCGGCCGGGCGCGTCCTCCTGTTCCAGCACGAGGACCTTCGTTCCGGCGGCGAGTTCGGCGGCGAGCGACGCGCCCGCCATGCCGGCCCCGACCACGATCACGTCATACTCCGTCACGCGCGGCTCCTGCGGGGTTCATGCGGTGGCCGCGATAGCTAGCAAGCCGCCTCGCGCCTTGCCATGCGAAAACGGCGACGGACTGGCGCCGCGTTGCGGGGACGCGGCGCGCGACTTAGGCTGGGCATCGCTCGGCCCGCCGCGCGGCCTGCATGGAGGCAGGATGAAGCGACCCGAACGCCCGCGCCGTCACCCGGCGCTTCCGGCGCAACGCCTTTCGCGTCGACATGGCCGCGCCGTCGCGGCATGGCTGCTGGCGGCGCTCTCCGGCGGTGCGTGGGCGGGCGATGCGGCGCCCGTCCCCGGCGGGGCGGGAGAAAGCGCGTCGCAGGCCGTTGCGCCGTGGATGGTCGGCCGGTTCATCGGCACCAATGACGGCTACGAAGGCCACATCGCCGAGTTGCAGATCTCGCATAGCGGCCACGTCATTGCCGTGATCGACGGCCGCGAAGCCCTGACGGGGCAGATCCGTGGCGACCGCCTCTTTGTCGAGACCTTCGAGTTCATCGTCACCCGGACCGACGAGGGGCTGAGGACGCAGCAGGTCGGGGACGACGGCAATGTCGTCTACTACACGAGGATGTAGGCGCAGCGCCGGCGGATTGGCGCCAGGCTATTCCATCGGATGCCAGTCGAGCGCCGTCAGCACCGCGTCGGGCGGGATCGACGCCGGATCGATCGTTCCTTCGGCCGTCGCCGTCACCGCGCGCGGCGGGGCGAAGACATAGGTGACGGAAGCGAGGTCCGCGGTGCAGGCGACGCGCATCCCGCTCTCGCCGGGGCGCGGGAAGCAGGTGAGCGCCG
>JAEUMK010000021.1 GCA_016792565.1 Alphaproteobacteria bacterium | reverse complement strand
GCTTCGCCGCCGCCGGCCATCTCGAAATGGCCTGGCACCTCTATATGTGGGGCGACCGGGTCGAGGTGCTCGCTCCGGATGCGCTGCGCGAGATGGTCGCCGCCCACCGCCCGCACTGGCCGGCGATGCCCTGACCGGCGCACCTGCCGATGTCCGCTCTGTGCGATTCCCGGACCGTCCTCATCCTGAGGGGCCGCAAGGCGGCCGGGGAAAGGTCGAGGCCATGCCTCACCCGGAAAACTCCCCGCCTTTCCTCATCCTGAGGAGCGGCCAACGGCCGCGTCTCGAAGGACGCACCATCGCCCATCCCAAACCCTCCTCATCCTGAGGAGGCCGCAAAGCGGCCGTCTCGAAGGACGCACCATCGTCCATCCCAAACCCTCCTCATCCTGAGGAGCGGCCAACGGCCGCGTCTCGAAGGACGCACCGCACCGGACGGGTGCCCGAGAAGGGAAGGCGGGTAAAGGCCTGACCGGCCGCGCTTCAGCTCGCGCGGCGGTCCCAGGGCGGGGTCATGTCGGCCGCGCCGAAGAGCCAGCCCTGGAACTTGTCGGCGCCCAGCGCCCGCAGCAGCGTCGCCTCTTCCTTGGTGCCGACCCATTCGGCCACGACCTCCAGGTTGAAGGTCTTGGCGAGCGAGACCAGCGTGCGCACGAAGGCCTGGTTGTCGGGCCGCGAAGCGATGCCCTTGACGAACGAGCCGTCGATCTTGACGCAGTTGAGGTCGAGCGTCTGGAGATTGCGGAACGAGGTGTAGCCCGCCCCGAAATCGTCGATGGCGACCCGGCAGCCGGCGGCCCGCAGATACTGCACGAAGCGGATGCCGTCGTCGATGTCGTGCAGCGCCGCCGTTTCCGTCACCTCGATGGTGAGGCGCGAGGTCAGCGAGCGGTCGCCCGCCAGATGGGTGGCGAAGGTGTGCATCCACATCTCGTCGCCGACATTCATGCCCGAGACGTTGACGCCCAGCTTCAGCGCCGGGGCGCGGCGCAGCGCCACCGAGGCGAGCTCCAGCACGCGGCGGTCGAGATCGCGCACCAGGCCCAGCTCTTCGGCCGCCGGAATGAAGTCGCCGGCCGGGACCGGCGAGCCGTCCTCGCGCAGCATGCGGATCAGCGCCTCGTAGGATTCGATGCGGCCGGTGCGGGCGCAGACGATCGGCTGGTAGGCGAGGCGGAAGCGGTCGGCCTTCAGCGCCTCGATAATCTGGGCGCCGGTGTCGGCCTTGTGCTTGCGGGCCGCCTCGCGTTCGGGCGAGGCGTCGTAGATGGCGAGGCTGGAACGGCCCGAGCGCTTGGCGCGCGACAGCGCGTCCTCGGCCCGCATCAGCGCGACTTCCGAGGTCGCCGCCCCGCTCGGCAGCGGCAGCGCGCCCATCGAGACGGTCGCGGCGATCGGGCCGCTGCTGGTCGCGATCATGCTCTCCTGGACCGCTTCGCGCAGGCGCGACGCCTGGGCGCGGATCTGTTCGCGCGCGCAGTCGAGCAGCAGGATGGCGACCTTGTTGCCGCC
The DNA here is from genome assembly GCA_016792565.1 of Alphaproteobacteria bacterium. Taxonomy (GTDB): domain Bacteria; phylum Pseudomonadota; class Alphaproteobacteria; order Micropepsales; family Micropepsaceae; genus JADZAI01. The sequence goes on along the minus strand of JAEUMK010000021.1, from coordinate 48,074 downwards.
CACCCGGCCCAGCGCGCCGCCCTCCGCCCCGAGCGCCGCGGCGAGGCGGCGCGTCGTCGCGGCGATCACTTCGTCGGCGACATCGAGGCCGTAGGAATCGTTGATCGTGCCCAGCGCGTCGATCGAGACCATCAGCAGCGCGGCGTCCAGCCCGCCGCTCGCCGCCCAGTCGATCGCCGCGTCGATGGCGTCGCGCATCTGGGCGCGGTCGAGGTGTCCGGTGCGCTCGCCTTGGGTATCCGGGCCGAACTGGGTCGCCGCCAGCGTGCCGACGACGCGTTCGATCCGGCCGTCCGCCCCGCGCATCACGATGCCGCGATCCTCGATGGCGACGTAGCCGCCGGTCTTGGTGCGCAGCGCATAGCGGCCCGAGAACGTCTCGCGGCCGCCGGCTCCGGCATAGACCATCTTGTCGAGCGGCAGCCTGGCGCCGGGGCGCATCAGCGCGGCGATGTCGTCGCGGGTGGCCGGCGGCCGGTCGGTGTCGAGGTCGAACAGATCGACCGGATCGCCCAGCCAGGCGATCGCGTCGCCGTCGACGATCCAGTCATAGGCGCAGGCCGACGAGCCGATCAGCGCCAGCGCCGCCCAGTGCGGCGTCGCCGCCTGGCGCAGCCTCTCGACCGCCTCGACTGCCCTGTGTCCGTGCACGTCCCGTTGCCCCGTTTGGCCTCTGCCGTTCGCCGGATCATGCCTGCAAAGCGTTGAGAAAGCCCGAAGCCGCCGTGGGCCTCGCTCGCAAGTCGCTGAAAAAGATGCTTAATTTCCGTTCACCCCCATCCCGGCCCAACCCTTGCTCCTCTGCTTGCCATGAGGATCAGCGGTCCCAAATCGATACACTCGGCCCTGCGCGCCACGCCGTGGTTCGGTGCGCCCGGGCGCGTGGTCGAGGTGATCGAGATCCCCGCCATCCGCCACACCCCGGCCCTGCCGCCGCAGGCGCGGGGCGATGCGGCCTGTCTGACCCTGTTGATGGCGCAGAGCTTCGCGGCAGCCCTTCCTGCCGGGCGTGCATCGTATGTCCCCCTTGAGGACACCTCACCGATCTTCTCGATCCGCGCCTAGCCCAGCCGCCGCAGGATTTCGTCGAGCTTGGCCTCGATGACCACGAGCCGCGCGGCGATGTCGCCTTCGCCGGCGGCTTGCCGCGGCACGGGCGTCGATATCCCCGCCCGTCCGGCGACCTCGGCCGCCGGCACGTTGAGCAGCGCGGCGATCACCGCCACGTCGGCGGCCTTGAGTTCGCGCTGGTCCTTCCAGATCTCCGCCACGGCTTCGGCATCCAGGCCGAGCAGCGCGCCCAGGTCCTCGCGCCGCAGGTGGCGTTCGGCGAGGCGGGCGTCGAACCAGCCCTGGTCGAAGAACAACGCCATCAGCGCCCCCGGAACACCGGCGCGCGCTTTTCCAGGAATGAGGCGACGCCCTCGCGATGATCCTCGGTCTGGAACAGCCGGCCGAGCGTGGCGCTCACCCAGGCGCCGAGTTCGGCATGGGCATAGCCGGTGCCGCGCCGCAGCCCCTCCTTCATCGCCACGACGGCGAGCGGCGGATTGGCGGCGATGCGCGCCGCGAGATCGCGCGCCGCCGGCAGCAGGTCGTCGTGCGTCACGACGCGCGAGACGAGGCCGATCCGCGCCGCCTCGGCCGCATCGACGATGTCGCCGGTGAAGAGAAGCTCGGCCGCCTTTTCCGGCCCGACCAGCGCCGGCAGGCGCGACAGGCCGCCGACATCGGTGATGAGGCCGCGCTTGATGAAGATCTCGCCCAGCCGTGCCCGCTCCGAGGCGATGCGGATATCGGCGAAGAGCGCCAGTTCGCAGCCCCAGCCGACCGCGACGCCGTTGACGGCCGCGATGACCGGCTTGGAACAGTCGAGCACGGCGGCGGCGGCGGGCGTCGTGCCGGCCGCACCCGAGGTGAGCCGCGTGACGCTCGCCTCCTTCTGCGCCCCGGTCATCATCGCTTTCACGTCCTCGCCGGAACAGAAGGCCGGGTCGGCGCCAGTCACGATGGCGACGCGGACGTCCGGGTCGGCATGGATGTGGCGGAAGGCGCTTTCCACCTCGTCATAGGCCCGGCGGTCGAGCGCGTTGCGCACCTCGGGCCGGTTCAGCGTCACGGTCGCGACGTGATCGTTGAGTTCGTAGCGGAGGGCGGTGAAGTCGTGCGGGGAGATCGATGCTGTCATAGCGGCAAGACTAGTCGCTTTTCGCCCCCTTTCCAGCGCCTCGCGCATTCGCTAGCACACCCTGCCATGGACCTTGCCCCCACCGCCGCCGCCGGCGTCACCGCCGCCACCGCCAGCGCCGCGCCGCCCTTCGCGCGCGACCTTTGGTATTTCGCGCTGCTCTCGCGCGACCTGAAGCCCGGCAGGGTGCTGCACAAGACACTGCTGGGCGAGCCTGTCGCCTTCGGCCGCACCAAGGCGGGCGAAGCCTTCGCGCTGCGCGATCTATGCCCGCATCGCGGCGTGCCGCTGTCGGCCGGGCGGATGGCCGACGACACGGTGGAATGCCCCTATCACGGCTGGCGCTTCGGACCGGACGGCGGCTGCCGGCTGATTCCCTCGCTGGTGCCGGGCCAGGACATCGACCCGGCGAAGATCAGGGTGCGCCGCTACCACCTCGCCGAGCGCAACGGTCTGATCTGGATCTACATGGCCTCGCCCGAACGCCAGGGCGCCGAGCCGCCCGAAGGCCCCCCGGACCTGCCGCTGGAGGCCGGTCAGCGGCCCGGCCTCGTCGAGCGCCAGCTCTTTCCCTGTCCGGTCGACCATGCCGTGGTCGGCCTGATGGACCCGGCGCATGGGCCGTTCGTTCATAACGTCTGGTGGTGGCGCAAGCCGGATTCGATCCACCAGAAAGCGAAGAACTACGGTCCCTCGCGCCGCGGCTTCACCATGCTGCCGCACCCGCCCTCGAAGAACGCCGGACTCTACAAGCTGATCGGCGGCCGGCCGGTGACCGAGATCGTCTTCGAACTGCCGGGCTTGCGCTACGAGATCATCAAGGCCGGCGCCAAGCGCGTCTTCGGCTTCACCGCCTGCACGCCGCTGACCGAGAGCGAGACGGAGGTCACGCAGGTCTTCTTCTGGAACATCGGCTGGGCCGGCCTGCTGCGGCCGCTGCTCCAGCCCATCGCCCGGATCTTCCTCGGTCAGGACCGCCGGATGGTGACGCTGCAGCGCGAGGGCCTGAAGCACGACCCGCGGCTGATGCTGATCCGCGACGCCGACGTGCCGGCCATGTGGTACTTCCGCATCAAGAAGGAGTGGACCGCCTCGCAGGCGGAAGGCCGCCCCTTCGTTAACCCCGTCGGCGAAACGACGCTGCACTGGCGATCCTAGGGCGCGGCGCTTGCTCTGAACGCCCCAGGCGAGGCCGCACCGTCCCATTGCGGGACGGTGCTTCGCCCGGGGATCCGTCATGGCGGGCGAGGACAACCGATCGGGTGATGCCGCGATAGCCGCGCTGCCGCTGTCCGTCGCCGCCGGCGACGCGCCGCCGCCGGCCCGGCGCGCGCGCTTCGCCATTCCCCGGGTCGTCGACTACCTGATCGTCGCGACCTTCATCTATTTCCTCTTTTAAGCCGCCGGTCCCGCGGGGACCGGCACCGGCCGCCGCCCTAGCCCACCATGGGCGGGGCGATGCCGAGATCGCGCTTGGACGCGACGATGGTGATCGAGAAGCCGGCGATCACGTCGATGACGGTCATGCAGATGATGATGAAGAAAGGCGAGGTGCCGAAGCCCTTGAACATCAGGAACTCGATCAGCGCGACGACGCCGACCAGCAGGCTGAGCGCATGATTGGCGATCGAGTTCGCCGTCGTGACGGTCGACTTGAGGATCTCGACGAACAGCAGCACCAGCGACACGACGATGAAGAGATCGCCGATCGTGAACTTCCAGGCGCCGCCCGAGAACAGCCCGATCTCGATGCCCTTGTTGAGGAAGGTCGTCATGCCGGCATCGACCAGGCTGGAATCGCCGACCACCAGCACGAGGATGTTGTAGACGATGACGCTGAGCGCCAGCAGCGGAAACACCTGAATCAGCATCGAACCCTCCCGAGGCGGCGCGCCGTCGCGCCGGATCGCTCTCCTTATACTATGGGCCGGGCCGTACGCATGTAGCGGACGCAACTTTCAGCGCCGCGCCGGCTTGACTTCTGTTTGATGATTCCATAATTATCAAATCATGGAATCGGAACACGTCATCCGCGGCCTTGCCGCCCTTGCCCACGAAGCCCGGCTCGCCGCCTTCCGCGCGTTGGTCGAGGCGGGGCCGGAAGGCGCGATGCCGAGCCTCCTGTCGGAGCGTCTCGGCATTCCCGCGCCGACGCTCTCGTTCCATCTGGCCCAGCTGAAGAACGCCGGCCTCGTCAGCGTCCGCCGCACCGGACGGTCGCTGCACTATGCGGCCGACTATGCCGCGATGAACGGCCTCATCGCCTATCTGACCGAAAACTGCTGCGCCGGATCGGCCTGCGCGCCGTCCGTCTGCGTCCCCGCCATCGAAGGAGTGCCCCATGAAGCGCCTGCACGTTCACGTCGCCGTTGATGATCTCGACCGCTCGATCGGCTTCTACGCCGCCCTGTTCGGCGCCGATCCCGCCATCCGCCACGCCGACTACGCCAAGTGGATGCTCGACGACCCGCGCGTGAACTTCGCGATCTCTCAGCGCGGTGCGGCGGGCGGCGTCGATCATCTGGGCATCCAGGTGGAGAGCGCCGAGGAACTCGCCGACATCACCGCCCGCCTCAAGGCGGCCGAGCAAGCCGTGATGCCCGAGGCGGGCGCCCAGTGCTGCTACGCGCAATCCGACAAGACCTGGGCTGCCGACCCGCAGGGCGTGAAGTGGGAGAGCTTCATCACCCACGGCCAGATCACCACCTATGGCCGCGGCCCCGACTTCGCCGGACTTGGCGTTGCTCCGGCGGCGGAAAGCGCCTGCTGCGCCCCGAAGGCCGAGACGGCCCCCGCGCCGCGCGCCGCCGCCTGCTGCGGCTGAACGCAAAGCCCCCGGCGCCGCCCCCGGCCCGCGCCGGGACGGGCGGCGCCGGGGTTCGTCAATCACCTCCACGATCCCTCGTCAGGACCCGGCGCTCATGAAACCCTACAATGTCCTCTTCCTGTGCACCGGCAATTCGGCGCGCAGCATTCTTGGCGAAGCCATCGCCGACCGCTTCGGCATGGGCAAGCTCAAGGGCTTCTCGGCCGGCAGCCACCCGGCGGGCGCGGTCAATCCGCTCACCCTCAGGCTGCTTGAGGAGATGAAGCTGCCGACGGCGGGCCTGCGCTCCAAGAACTGGGAGGAGTTCGCCGCCCCCGGCGCGCCGCAGATGGATTTCGTCTTCACGGTCTGCGACCAGGCCGCCGCCGAAGTCTGCCCGATCTGGCCGGGTCAGCCGATGAGCGCCCATTGGGGGGTCGCCGACCCTGTCGCCGCGACCGGCACGCAGGCCGAACGCACGCGCGCCTTCCGCGAGGCCTTCCGCGTGCTCAAGCGGCGCGTCGAGCTCTTCGCCTCGCTGCCGATCGCCTCGCTGGGCCGGCTGTCGCTGAAGAACAAGCTGGCCGACATCGGCAAGGTCGGTCTCGAAGCCTCGGCCGGCGCCTAGGCCGGGCGATGCCTGACGCGCGGCGCCTGTCCTTTCTCGACCGCTATCTTACCGTCTGGATCTTCGCCGCCATGGCGGCGGGGATCGTCCTCGGCACGGCCGTTCCGGGACTCCCGGCGGCGTTCGAGGGCCTGCGCATCGGCGACACCAACCTGCCCATCGCGATCGGCCTGGTCGTGATGATGTATCCCCCGCTCGCCCGGGTGAAATACGAGGAGATGCACCGCGTCTTCGCCGACCGCCGGGTGCTCGCCCTCTCGCTCGTGCAGAACTGGGTGATCGGCCCGGTCCTGATGTTCGCGCTGGCCGCCCTCTTCCTGCACGACGAGCCGGGCTACATGACGGGCCTCATCCTGATCGGGCTCGCCCGCTGCATCGCCATGGTCGTCGTCTGGAACCAGCTGGCGCGCGGCGACACCGAATACGTGGCTGCCCTCGTCGCCTTCAACTCGGTTTTCCAGGTGCTCTTCTTCAGCGTCTATGCCTGGTTCTTCCTCGCCGTCCTGCCGCCGCTCTTCGGGCTCGAGGGCAGCGTCGTCGAGGTCGGCTTCTGGACCGTGGCCGGCGCGGTCCTTCTCTATCTCGGCGTGCCCTTCGCGGCCGGCTATCTCAGCCGCACCCTGCTGCGGCCGGCCATGGGCGCGGACTGGTACGACAACCGCTTCCTGCCGCGTATCGCGCCGCTGACCCTTGCCGCGCTGCTCTTCACCATCGTCGCGATGTTCGCCCTGAAGGGCGGCGACGTCGTGGCGCTGCCGCTCGACGCGCTGCGGATCGCCCTGCCGCTCTGCATCTACTTCCTCGCCATGTTCGCGATCAGCTTTGCGATGGGCCGGCTGATCGAGGCGGACTATCCGCGCACGACCGCCCTCGCCTTCACCGCCGCATCGAACAATTTCGAACTCGCCATCGCCGTCGCCATCGCCGCCTTCGGCCTGGGGTCCGAGCCCGCCTTCGCGGCGATCATCGGCCCCCTGGTCGAGGTGCCGGTCCTGGTCGCCCTGGTCGGCGTCGCGCTCTGGCTCGGCCGGCGGTATTTCGGACTGCCGGGGGAGTCCCGCCCGCCATCGTGATCGACGGCCCGCCGGCCGCGATGCTATGAGGCGGCCGGTCATGTCCGATTTCGCCTCCTCGCCGAAGAAGAACCGCGTCCTGCGCGCCGCCATCGTGGCAGCGCTCGTCGCCGGCTTCGTCCTCGTTCTCGTCTATCGCAATGCGATCGACGCGGCGGCGATCGTCGCCTGGGCGCAGAACCAATCCTGGTGGGCGACGGCACTGGAGTTTCTCGCCGTCCATATGCTGGCCGGCCTCGTCTTCGTCCCGCGCCTCATCATGGGGATCGCCGCCGGCGTCCTCTTCGGACCCGTCTGGGGCAGCGTCCTCTCGCTCGTCGGCGGCACGCTCTCCTCGTTCACCGGCTTCGTCCTCGTGCGCTTCGTCAACGCCGACTCGGTGCGCCTGCGCGAGGCCCCCGCCATCGGCCCCTGGCTCGACAAGGCCGAGGCCCAGGGCTGGCGGCTGGTCTTCGTCGTCCGCCTGATTCCCATCCTGCCGCACAGCCTGGTGAACTACGTCTTCGGGCTCTCGCGCATGTCGACGCGCGGCTACCTGCTGGGTTCGGCGCTCGGCATGGTCCCGACCTCGATCGTCTACGCCAATCTGGGGGCGAGCGGCCGCTCGCTCGCCGAAAGCGGCTCGGACCTGTCCAACTACGCGCTGTTGGCCGCCTGGGGCTTCGGCCTCATCTTCGTCTCGTGGCTCCTGCCCAGGGCGGTCCGGAAGCTCTATCCGGACAAGACCGGCGCGCCGGACGCCTAGAGTTCCTTCACCTCGCCCGGCAGGCGGCGGCGGGCCATCAGCCACATCACCCCCATCAGGTCGCGGATCGAGACGAAGGCGCGGTCCAGCACGCCGTACTTCGAGGCGCCTCTGGTGCGCGCCCGGTGGCCGACGTCGACCATGCGGATCGCCCAGCCGTCGCGCTTCATCAGCGCCGGCAGATAGCGGTGCAGATGGTCGAAATAGGGCAGGTCCAGGAACGCCTGCCGGTCGAACAGCTTCAGCCCGCAGCCGGTGTCGCGGGTATCGTCGCTCAGCAGCCACGAGCGCAGTCCGTTGGCGAAGCGCGAGGCCCAGCGCTTGGCCGCCGTGTCCTGCCGCTTGACCCGCTGGCCGCCGACCAGGCGCACCCGTTCGGCCGGAGCGGCGGCGCGATAGGCGGCGAGCAGCCTGGGGATGTCGGCCGGATCGTTCTGCCCGTCGCCGTCCAGCGTGACGACCAGCGGGGCGCGCGCCGCCTTGACGCCGCTGCGCACCCCGGCGCTCTGGCCGGAATTCTTTTCGTGGCGCAGCACGCGCAGCTCCGGCACCTCGGTGCGCGCCTTGGCCAGCACGGCGGGCGTCGCATCGCCGCTGCCGTCGTCGACATAGACGATCTCGAACGGCACGACGCCGCGCAGCGCGGCGGTGATCTCGTCGATCAGCGGACGAACGTTCTCCGCCTCGTCCTTGACCGGGACCACGACCGAGAGTTCGGGAACCGGGCGCGCGCTTTCGCTGGTCATGCTGCCTATACTATACAGCGGCCATTGCCCGGCCGCCGCGCCTTATAGGCGGCGGGACGGGCGGCGCGCAAACCGTCCGGCGACCTAACCGGATGGCCAAGGCCGGAGCAGAACGACACGCATGCCTTCCCGTCTCACCGGCGCCCTGCTGCTCCTGGTCTACGCCCTCGTCTTCCTGACGCCCGGCTTCTTCACCCTGCCGCCGCTCGACCGCGATGAATCGCGCTTCGCCCAGGCGACCAGGCAGATGCTGCAGACCGGCGATCCGGTCGAGATCCGTTTCCAGGACACCGCCCGCAACAAGAAGCCGGTCGGCATCTACTGGATGCAGGCGGCGACCGCTTCGGCGCTGGGCGGCGCGGAGGCGGCGCCCATCTGGGCCTACCGCATCCCCTCCGCGATCGGGGCGATCCTGGCGATCCTCTTCACCTACATGGCGGGCGCCGCCCTGCTGGACCGCCGGGCGGCGGCGCTGGGGGCGGCGATCTTCGCGCTCTCGATGCTGCTGGTCGCCGAGGGCCATATCGCCAAGACCGACGCCATGATGTGCGCGGCGATCACCGCGATGATGGCCGGCCTCGCCCGCGCCTATATGCGCCAGCTGGCTGAGCCCGGCGCGCCGGGCCGCCTCCTCGACGCCCTGCTGATCGGCGGCGGCCTCGGGCTCAGCGCGCTCATCAAGGGGCCGGTCGGGCTGATGGTCGGCGGCCTCGCCGTGCTGGCGCTCTGGCCGATGGGCGGCGGGATCGGCTGGTTGCGCCGCACGCGGCCGGCGATCTGGGCGCCGCTGGCGCTGCTCGTCGTGCTTCCCTGGGCGATCGCCATCACCATCGAGACGGGCTGGTCCTTCTGGTACGACGCGGTGGTCGGGGACATGCTCTCCAAGGCGGTCGCCGGGCAGGAACGCCATGGCGGCTTCCCCGGCTACTACTTGCTGCTGGTGACGCTGACCCTCTTTCCTGCCTCGATCCTTCTTCTTCCGGCGGCCTGGCGCGCGGTGCAGATGCGCACGGCGCCATGGGCGATGTTCCTCATCGCCTGGGCGGTGCCGACCTGGCTTGTGTTCGAGATCCTGCCGACCAAGCTGCCCCACTACGTCCTTCCCACCTATCCGGCGCTCGCCCTCGCCATCGGCGCCTATGTCGCGGCGCGCTTCGCCCGCGAGCCCGATGCGACGCCCCGCGCGGCGCGGATCGGCAATCTCCTCTGGTGGGGGCTGATGGCCGTCGCGCTCGCCGCCCTCATGCTGGCCGCGCCTCACCTGTATGGCGGCGGCATCGCCTTCGCCGACATCGCGCTGGCGCTCGCGGTCCTCGCCGCCGCCGCCGTCTTCGCGACGATCGTCGTCAGCCAGACCTGGCGGCTCTTCCTGCCCGGCGCCGCGGTCCTCGCCGCCATCGTTTATGGCGGCCTCTTCGAAGTGACGCTCGGCGGCGCCGAGGACCTCAATGTCAGCCGGCGCCTCGCGGCGGCGGTGCGCACGGCGGGCTGGACGCCGGGCACGCCCATCGCGGCGGCCGGCTACCAGGAACCGAGCCTCGTCTTCCTCACCGCCACCGACATCGACCTCGTCGGCGACGGCGCCGAGGCCGCCGCCTTCCTCGCCGCCCATCCCGGCGGCTACGCCATCGTCGAGGGCCGCCATCGCGAGACCTTCGACAAGGGCGCCGCCGGCCTCGCCATTGAGCAGGTAGCGAGCCTTTCGGGCTTGAACTATTCGCGCGGCCAGCGGGTCGAGATCGCGGTCTTCCGGGCGCAGGCCGCCGGAGGGGCGCCATGAGCGGCGCGGACGAACGCCGGCTCTGGCTCGCCGCCGTTGCTGCGGTCACCGCGCTGACGCTGCTGCGCCTCTATGTCGTCTTCGCCACCGACCTCAATCTCGGGCCGGACGAGGCGCAATACTGGTCGTGGTCGACCGAGCCGGCCTTCGGCTATTTCTCCAAGCCGCCGATGATCGCCTGGATCATCGCCGGCATGACGTCCGTCTGCGGCGACGGCGAGGGCTGCATCCGCGCCGCCTCGCCGCTCCTCTACGCCGTCTCGGCGCTGCTGATCTTCGAGGCGGGCCGCCTCCTCTATGGCGCCCGCGTCGCGCTCTGGTCCTGCCTCGCCTTCGCGACCCTGCCCGGCGTCTCCTTCTCCAGCGCCCTGATGACGACCGACGTGCCGCTGCTCGCCTTCTGGTCGGCGGCGCTGCTCGCCCTCGCCGCCATGCTGCGCCGCGCCCCCGCCGAGTCGCGGCTCATCGCGCTCGCCCTCGGCCTCGCGGTCGGCCTCGCCATGTTGTCGAAATACGCCGGCGGCTATTTCCTGCTCGGCCTCGCCCTCGCCGCCCTGATCGACCGCCGGGTGCGCGCCCACGTCCTCGGCCTCAACGGCGTGCTCATCCTCGCCGGCGCGCTGGCGATGATCGCCCCCAACATCGTCTGGAATCTCGAGAACGGCTTCGCAACCGTCTCCCACACCGCCTACAACGCCGGCCTCAAGGGCGATCTCTTCCACCCCGCCCGCCTCGCCGAGTTCGCCGGCGCCCAGTTCGGCGTCTTCGGCCCGGTCCTCATGGGCGTCATCGTCGCCGGCCTCGCCCTTGGGCTCAGGTCCGGCGCCTGGCCGCGCGCCACCAGCGATGACGCCGTGCTGCTGGCGATCAGCGCGCCGGTGCTCCTTGTCGGGCTCTCCATCGCCTTCCTCTCCAAGGCCAACGCCAACTGGGCCGCCCCCGCCTATGCCGGCCTTGCGCTGGTGGCGACCCGCTGGCTGGTCGCCAACGCCAACCGCAAATGGCTCGCCGGATCGTTCGCGGTCGCCCTCGTCGCCGCCGCCGCGCTCACTGCGGCGGCGCTCTCGCCACGCTTCGTCGAGGCCATCGGCCAGACGAATGCCTTCAAGCTGTTGCGCGGATGGAACACTCAGGGCCCCGCCATCGCCCTTGCGGCGCGCGAAGGCGGCTTCGAGGCGGTGCTCGCCGAGGACCGCGAGGACATGGCCTCGCTGCTCTACTACACGCGCCGCAGCGGCGTGCCGATCCTGATGTGGACCCCCGATCCCACCCATCCCAACGATCACTACCAGATGACGAAACCCTATGCCGGTACGCCCGATCGCGTGCTTTTCATTACGCGGCGCGAGGAGTCGAACGACGTGACCGGGCGCTTCGCGGCCGCCCGCGAAACCGAAATCGTCTCCGTCACGATCGGCAAGGACCGCCAGCGGACCTTTCGTCTGATCGATCTGTCGGGCTTCCAAATCGACTGAACGGCGGCTGAACCCAGTCGACTTGAACTGCTCCAGTCGAGAGGGCGCTTTTCGCGTCATTTTGTTGACGACTGAAAAACTTCGCGTAGTGTCGAATCGCTTCGGATTCGTGTGAGGGGATCAAGACGTCGAACGGCGTCGCACACGGGACGACTGGAAACGACGCTGGTCGCACATGACGGCTCATACGATCTTCGACGCCTCTAGGCGCAAGCAGGATCGCACATCCCTCACCGAGAGCGCCGCAGGCCTCACCGAGAGCGCCGCCGGCGGCAGCCTCAGGAAGTCGCAGCGCGGCAGCGCGGCGCTGCTGGGGCCGATGCCGGCGGTGATCTCCACCGCCTCGCCGACCGCGCTGAAGCGTCCCAACCGTTTTCCCATCGGCGCCGAGGCGCGCGACTTCATGCGCCGCTTCTATCCCGACGCCGCGCCGGAGGACTGGAACGACTGGCGCTGGCAGTCGCGCCACCGCATCCGCACGCTTCCCGAGCTGGAGCGCATCTTCACGCTGTCCGAGGACGAACGCGCCGCGGCCTCCCGCCACACCGGCTCGCTGCCCGTCGGCATCACGCCCTTCTATGCCTCGCGCATGGGCCTGGACGACCCGATGGAGCCGCTGCGCCGCACCCACATCATGGTGGGCGACGAGTTCCTGCGCGGGCCCGGCGAGGAAGACGACCCGCTCGGCGAAGACCACGACATGCCGGTCCCGGGCCTCGTGCACCGCTATCCCGACCGCGTCCTCTTCCTCACCACCGGCTTCTGCGCCACCTATTGCCGCTATTGCACGCGCTCGCGCATGGTCGGCAACGCCGGCGGCGAATACCACTTCTCGACCCACGAATGGGAAAAGGCGCTCGACTACATCGAGGCCCATACCGAGATCCGCGACGTGCTGCTGTCGGGCGGCGACCCGCTCTCGATCGGCGACGACAAGCTCGACTATCTGCTGGGCCGCCTGCGCCGCATCAAGCATGTCGAGTTCGTCCGCATCGGCACCAAGATCCCGGTCGTCCTGCCGCAGCGCGTGACCCGCGACCTGGTGCGGGTGCTCAAGAAGCACCATCCGCTGTGGATGAGCCTGCACTTCACCCATCCGGCCGAATTCTCGCCCGAAGTGACCGAAGCGACCGCCCGCCTCGCCGATGCCGGCATCCCCTTGGGCTCGCAGACCGTGCTGCTGAAGGGCGTCAACGACGATGCCGCCGTGATGCGCACGCTGATGCACGGCCTGCTGCAACGACGCGTCCGTCCCTATTATCTCTATCAGTGCGACCCGATCACCGGCTCGGGCCATTTCCGCACGACGGTCGACAAGGGCGTCGAGATCATCCGCTCCCTGCGCGGCCACACCACCGGCTATGCCGTGCCGACCTTCGTGGTCGATGCGCCCGGCGGCGGCGGCAAGATCCCCGTCAATCCCGACTATGTCGTCGGCCGCGACGGCGACGCCCTCGTGCTCACCAACTACGAAGGCGGCCGCTATCGCTACGTCGATCCGGAAGGCGCGCTGGGTAGGGACCGGAACGCGGGCCTCGCCGACGCCGCGGAGTGATGCTGCGCTGCGGCCTGACCTACGATCTGCGTCAGGACTATCTGGCGATGGGCTATGGCGAGGAAGCGACCGCCGAGTTCGACAGCCCCCGCACCATCGAAGGCCTTGAGACCGCGCTGACCGCCCTCGGCTTCGCGGTCGAGCGCATCGGCCATGTGAAGGCGCTGGCCGCCCGCCTCGTCGCCGGCGAGCGCTGGGACTTCGTCTTCAACATCTGCGAAGGCGTCGCCGGCCTCGGGCGCGAGGCGCAGGTCCCCTGCCTGCTCGACGCCTACGCCATTCCCTATGTCTTCTCCGACCCGCTGACCAACGCGCTGACCCTCGACAAGGCGATGGCCAAGAAGGTGCTGCTGCATGACGGCGTGCCGACCGCGCCCTTCGCCCTCATCGCCCATCCCTCAGAGGCGGCGGCGGTAACGCTCCCCTTCCCGGTTTTCGCCAAGCCGGTCGCCGAAGGTTCGGGCAAGGGCGTCGGCCCCGCCTCCCTGGTCCGGAGCCCGGCGGACCTGGAGAAGGTGGCCGCCGCGCTCATCGCCGAGTTCCGCCAGCCGGTGCTGGTGGAGGCCTATCTGCCGGGGCGCGAGTTCACCGTCGGCATTACCGGCGAAGGTGCGGCGGCGCGGGCGATCGGCGTGATGGAGGTGATCGAGGACGACGAGGTGACGGAGGGCGGCTACGGCTACGACAACAAGCAGAACTGGGAAGGCAAGATCGGCTACGAACTGGTGGACGATGCCGAGGCCCGCGCCGCCGCCGCCGTGGCGCTCGCCGGCTGGCGGGCCTTGCGCTGCCGCGACGGCGGCCGGGTGGACGTCAAGTCGGACGCCGGCGGCCGCCCGCACTTCATCGAGGTGAACCCGCTCGCCGGCCTTCATCCCGATTATTCCGATCTCGTCTTCCTCGCCAATTTCGCCGGCCTCACCTATCAGGACCTCATCGCCGAGATCGTCGCCTCGTTCCTCGCCCGCCACCCCGACCTCGCCGCGCGGCACGGGGCCGCCCGGGCATGACGAAGCGCTGCCTGCTCTATACGGCCGTCGTCCCCGGCGAGGAGGAAGACCCCGCCAACGCCACCGGCGCTATCGCCGCCTCGCTGGTCGCCGTGCTCGAAACCCTCGGCTGGCGTGCCGAGCACCGCAAGTTCGAGGGCGACCTGCAGGTCCTGCTCGATGGCCTGCGCCGCGACCCGCCCGATTTCGTCTTCAACATGGTGGAGAGTTTCCTCGCCACCGACCGCCTCGCCTTCGTCGCCACCGCGCTCTACGAGACGGCGCACGTGCCCTTCGCCGGCTCGGGCACGTTCGGCCTGATGGCCGGCACCGACAAGATCGTCGCCAAGCGGTTGCTGGCCGACGCCGCCATCCCGACCCCTGGCTATGCCGAGGGGCCGGACTGGTCGGCGCTGCGCGAGGACCGCCGCTATATCGTCAAGGCGATCGCCGAGCATGCCTCGCTCGGCCTCGACGAGGGCGCCGTGGTCCGGGGCCGCGCCGCCGTCGAGGCCCGCGCCGCCGCCTATGAGGCGCAGCACAAGGCCCGCGTCTTCGCCGAAGAGTACATCGAGGGCCGCGAATTCAACGTGGCGATGATCGAGACGGCGGACGGTCCGCGCGTTCTCCCTCTCGCCGAGATGGACTTCTCCGGCTTTCCCGAAGGCAAGCCGCGCATCATCGACTATGCGGCGAAGTGGAAAGAGGACAGCTTCGAATACCGCCACACCAACCGCCGCTTCATCGACGAGGCGGCAGAAGCGAAGCTGGCGGCGGCGCTGAGGGAGATCGCGCTGAAGACCTGGCGTCTCTTCGACCTCGGCGGCTGGGCGCGGGTCGATTTCCGCATTGCGCCCTCGGGCGAGCCGCTGGTCATCGACGTCAACGTGAACCCCGACATCTCCGACGACGCCGGCCTTGCCGCCGCCGCCGCCCGCGCCGGCATCGCCTACGTGGATCTCGTCGCCGGCATCATCGAGGCCGGCCTCCGCCGGGCACGCGGATGAGCGGTTTCGCGCTCCGCCACGATCCCCGCCCCGGCGACGCCGAGCTTCTCGCCGCCATCGCTGCGGCGTGCGGCAATTTCGCGCCCGCCGAAATCGCCTTCGTGCCCGAAATCCTTGCCCAGCTCGCGGAGCAGGGCGCTGAAGCCTCCGGCTACCGCCTGCTCGTCGCCGAGGACCCTGACGGTCCTGCGGGTTTCGCCATCTACGGCCCGATCCCGGCGACGGACGGCAGCTACGACCTCTACTGGATCGCCACCCATCCGCGCGCCCGGGGGCGCGGGGCCGGCCGCCTGCTGCTCGCCGAAGCGGCCCGGCGCGCCGCGGCGGAAGGGGCGGCGCGTCTCTTCATCGAAACCGAGACGGGGGCGGACTACGCGGCCGCGCATCGTCTCTACGAATCCTGCGGATTCCCCTTGATCGCCACCGTCCCCGACTATTATCGCTCGGGCAGCGGCAAGGCGATCTATGGCGGGCCGCTCAAGCGGGGTTGAGCATGGCGGAGTTCGGCTACGAGCCAGTAAAGCTGTCGAAGGCGTACACCTCGATCGAGGGCACGCCGACCATCGACAGCGTCGATCTCAACATTTTCCGCATGTCCTATTTCAGCGCCTGCCTCAGCTGCACCTTCTGCGGCCATTCCTGCTGCAACTGGGGCGTCGACATCGACGTCACGAATGTAGAGCGCATCCGCGCCCGCAAGGACGAGCTGGAAGCCTATCTCGGCACGAAGTGGGACGATTGGTTCACCGGCGAGTGGGAAGACACGCCCGACTATCCCGGCGGCAAGGCGACGCGCACCAGGGTCGTGAACGGCACCTGCATCTTCCAGAATCGCGACAACGGGGCGTGCAAGCTGCACTCGTTCGCGCTCGACAAGGGCTTCGACTATCACGAAGTGAAGCCGCTGATCTCCAGCCTCTTCCCGATCACCTTCGGCGACGGCCTGATGTGCCTCGGCGAGGAACTCTACGAGGGCTCGCTCGTCTGCATGGGCAACGGTCCCAGCTGCTACGACGCGCAGCGCAATGAGATCCTCCACTACTGGGGGCCGGAACTGGTCGCCGAACTCGACGCCGTCCGCGACGCCGACCTGGCGCGCCGGAAATCGGCCGCCTGACGGCGCACGGCGCGCTGGACATCATAGGCATTTCGTCCTATACTCGTCCGTGGACCGGGCGGAGGACGGGCGTGCGGATGGCGGCAAGGGCGATCGGGTTTGGCGGCATGAACCCCCTCCCCCCTCCACGCAAGGTGAGGAACGAAGATGCTTTATGCCGGGAGCGCGACAGAAAATGTCGCGCCTGCCGGGGGTCAGACGCTCGGGATGCGCGGCTTCTGCAGGCCGTGGCGGCCCTCGCGCACGGCGATCACGACGCCCGAGGCGACGATGACCGCCGCCCCCGCCCACACCGTCGCATCCGGCCATTCGCCGAACAGCAGAACGCCCAGCGCCGTCGCCCAGATCAGGCCCATATAGTCGAACGGCCCCAGCATCGAGGGCTGGGCGCGGGCATAGGCGAAGGTGTTGCAGACCTGGCCGAGCCCCCCGAAGACGCCGGACGCGATCAGCAGCGCCAGCGACCATCCCTCCGGCGTCTTCCAGGCGAAGGGCAGCGTCAGCGCCCCCATCGCCGTGCAGGACAGCATGAAGTAGAAGGCGATCGCCGAGCCGTTCTCGGTCGCGCTGATCTTGCGGATGATGACGATGACGAGGCCGGCGCAGAGCGTCGAGACCAGCATGATCAGCGCCGGCACGCCGTGGGCGAAGCTGAGCTTCGGCCCGACGATGACGAGCACGCCGGCGAACCCCGCCGCCACCGCCGCCGCCCGCCACGGCCCCACCGGCTCGTTCAGCAGCGCCGCGGCGAGGATGGTGGCGAAGATCGGCATGGCGAAGCCGATCACCGTCCAGTCGGCGAGCGGCAGATCGGCGAGCGCCACGAACGACAGGAACATCGCCGCCATGCCGACGGTCGAGCGCGAGACGTGGAACCAGACATTGGTGGTGCGCCAGGAATCCCCGACGCGGCCGGTGACATAGGCCCAGGCCAGGACCACCGGCAGCGCGAAGGCCGAACGGAAGAAAACGACCTCGCCGACCGGAAAGCCCTCGTCCAGCAGCTTGATCGACGCCGCCATGGCCGCGAAGGAGAGCGTCGCCGCGACCTTGTAGGCGATCGCCGCGATCGGCGCGTCGGCGCGCGGCGCGGCGGCGGGATCGTTCATGCCGCTACAGCCAGCCGCGCCATTTGAAGAAGATCGCCGGGATGGCCGCCGACACGATGATCGCCAGCAGCGCCATCGGATAGCCCCAGCTCCAGCCGAGTTCGGGCATGTTGTGGAAATTCATGCCCCAGATGCTCGCCATCACCGTCGGCGGCAGGAAGATGGTGGTGGCGACCGACAGGATCTTGATGATCCGGTTCTGCTCCAGGTTGATCATGCCGAGGATCGCGTCGAGTAGAAACGTCACCTTGTTCGACAGGAAGTTCGTGTGATCGGCGAGCGAGGCGACGTCGCGGGTGATGGTCTTGTTGTAGCTCCGCAGCTCCTTGCCGCCCGGCCGGCCTTCCAGCGTCTGGGTCAGGAAGGTCAGGATGCGCGAGAAGCCGATCAGGCTCTCGCGGACCTTGCCGATCAGGTCGTTCTGGCGGCCGAGCCTGACCAGGAGCTGCTGGAAATCCTTGTGCTCCAGCGCCTGGTTGTGGCGGGGCTTGTCGAAGGATTCCCGACTCAGGCTGTCGACGTCCGCGCCGACCCGCTCCAGGATGTCGGCGGTGCGATCGACGATCGCCTCCAGGATGCCGACCAGCAGATAGTCGGCCGTGTTCCACATCCCGCTCTGGCGCTCGGCGCGGGCCGGGAACGTGTTGAACGGCATCGGCTCGCTGTAGCGGATGGTCAGCAGGCGGTCCTTCGCCAGCACGAAGGTGACCGAGGCGGATTCGGGATACTCGGTCTCGGTCTTCGAGACGATGCTGGTGGTCATGAAGAGGCCGTCGTCCTCGACATAGACCCGGCTCGAGGCCTCGATCTCCTCCATCTCCTCCTTGGTCGGCAGCGTCACCCCGAGGAAGGCCTCGGCGGCGCGCGTCTCCTCGGCCGTCGGGCTGTAGAGGTCGAGCCACAGCGCTGCCGTCGGAATCGCGATCGGCGCGGCCAGCTCAAGCTGGCGGCGCTTCAGGCAGGCGTCCGCAATCTCGAATACACGCAGCATGGGCGGCCCGCACCGTAAGCCTGAGGATGGGGTCGCTTAGTCCTGTCGGCGGGGGCGGTCAACCGGCGATCCGGCCGCTCTCAGCCAGCTCCCGCCGGGACGGCGGCGTTGGGGCCGGTCTGTGCCTGGATCTGCACCTTCTGCCCCGGCTGAAGCGTTTCGCCGCCGCGCACCACGACCCGGTCGCCCGGCGCGAGGCCGCCTTCGACGGCGACCAGCTCTCCAGTCGTCAGCCCGGCCCGCACTGGCACCAGTTCGGCGACATCATCGGCGCCGATCCGGAAGACGGCCGAGCCTTCGGCGCGCAGCAGGATCGCGTCGCGCGGAACCGCAATCACGTCGCGCGGCGGCGCGGTCGGGGTCGCCACCTTGACCGCCATCCCGACCAGCCAGCTCCCGGAATCGAGCGCCGCGCGCAGTTCGGCCGAGCGCGACACCTGGTCGCCGACCGGCACCAGGGCACGCACGATCGCCCCGACGACCTCGCCGCCGGGACCTTCGACCGTGACGCGGTCGCCTTCCTTCAGCTGCGCCACGGAGGCGATCGGGATCTGCGCCGTCACCTCCAGCGCCTCCACATCGACGATCCGTGCCACCGCGCCGCCGCGGTTGAGGAACTCGCCGGGCTCGATCAACCGTGCCACCACCCGACCGGGAAACGGCGCCTTTACCTCGGCGTGGGCGAGGTCGTAGCGGGCGCGCTCCAGCACCAGCCGCGCCTCGGCGAGGTCCTGCCGCGCCATGTCTCGCTCCGAGCGCGCCTGGTCCAGCTTCTGCCGGCTCGCGGTGCCCTTGCGGCTCAGCTCCTCCTGGCGCGCCACCTCCTCGTCGAGATAGGCGACGCGCGCCTCCAGACGCTTGACCGACGCCTCGGCGCGCTTGGCCTCGATCTCCAGCAGTTCGCCGCCCACCCGGGCGATCGTGCCGCCCGCCTCGACCGGCGCCCCGATCTCGGCGACCCAGTCGACCACCCCCGACACCTCGGCCGCGACTTCCGAATCCGAGCGGCTCACCACCGAGCCCGGAACCGTGATGGTCTCCGCCATCCGCTCGGCGGTCGCGCTCGCTACCACCACGACGGGCGGCGGCGCATCGGGGCCTTGTTGGGCGAGTGCCGCACCGGCGGCGAAGGCAAACACGGCGGCGGCAGAGAGGCGGCGAGGAAGGGCGCGCATGACGGGCCTCATTCGGCGGGCTGGGGACGCGGCAGGCGGCTGAACCGCCGGGCGAAGACCCGGCTTAGTTCGCCGTCCTCGCCGAAGCGCAGAAGGGCGGGCAGCAGGACGAGGGTGAAGAGCGTGGACACCGCCATGCCGCCGGCGATGGCGGTCGCAAGACCGCGGTAGATCTCCGCGCCCTCGCCCGGCGAGATCATCATCGGCACCATGCCGACGAGATTGGTCGTCGTGCCGGCGAGGATCGGCCGCGTGCGATAGCGCACCGCCTGGGCGACCGCGTCACGCGGCGACAGCCCGTCCCGCTGCCCCTCGCGGGTCTGGTCGACCAGCAGGATGGCGTTGTTCACCACCAGTCCGGTCAGGATGATGAAGCCGATCATCGCCAGCAGGTCGAGCGGCGTGAAGGCGAACAGGTTGACAATCTGCAGGGCCGCCATGCCGCCCACCGTCGCCAGCGGCAGCGCCACGACGCAGTAGAGAGAGTCCAGCACCGAGCGGAACATCACCGCCATCAGGATGAACAGCAGCACCAGCGCGAAGGCGAAGTTGCCCAGCATCGTCGCGGTCGCCTTCTCCAGGCTGGCGGCGCTGCCGGAGAAGAGGATGTTGCCGCCCTCAGGCATGATCGCCTGCAGCGCGGGTTCGATATCGTTGTGGATGACCCTCAGCGCGTCCTCCAACGACATGTCCTCTGGCGTATTGATGCCCAGGCGGATGGCGCGGCGGCCCTCATAGCGGTGAATGGCCGGCGTCCCGGTACCCTCGCGCAGCGCGACCAGATCGCCGAACGTGACCGCGCCGCCCAACCGGGTCGCAACCGGCAACCCGGCAAGCGCCGGCAGATCGGCCCACGGCGTCGAGCGCACCAGCACGTCAACCCGCTGCTCGCCGTCGAAGAACTCACCGGCGTAGAGCCCCGCGACGAACGCCTGAAGCATCTGCGCCGCGTCGCGCCGCGTCATGCCGGTCTCGAGCAGGCGCTGGTCGTTGGGCGCTGCGATGATCTCCGGCTGCCGCACGGTGAGATCGGGATCGGGATTGCCGAACGCCCCGGGCAGCTTTTCCTCGATCAGCGCCTGCGCCTTCTGCACCACCGGCAGCAGCTTCTCGGGGTCTGGGGCCTGCAGAACGAGCTGAAGCCCGCCGCCATCGCCAAGGCCTCCGAACAGATAGCCCTGTTGCGAGAATACGAACGTGTCCGGGAAGTCCGCCAGGATCTCGTTCTTGACGATCTCGCCCATCTCCTTCAGGCGGCTCTCGTCGAGCACGCGGACGCCGATGTTCACGCCGCCGCCCTCGGTGAAGACATAGTAGTTGAGCAGGGCCGGCTGCTTCTCGCCGACCATATAAGGCTGCAGGCGCTGGATGATCGGCTGGGCGATCTCGCGATCGACGACATCGACCGAAGTGCCCTGTGGCACGCCGACGAATGAGTCGATCGCGTCGCGCCGCACCGCCGGCAGATAGTGCAGGTCGGGCAGCAGCAGCCAGGTGCCGGCGATCGACGCGAAGATAAGGCCGCCGATCACCGCCGCGCGGCGCGCCGGACGATCAGTCAGGCGGGTCACCAGCCGGGCGCTGCGTGCCGAGTCGCCGGCCTCGGCGGTTCCCCCTGCGACGGGCAGGAAGTGGCGCACGCACAGCGGGATGACCGTCATCGCGGCGATCAGCGACACCGTCACCGACACGGCGATGGTCAGCGCAAGGTCGGCGAAGAGTTGGCCTTCGACGTCGGCGACGAAGATGATCGGCACGAAGATGATGATCGAGGTCATCGTCGAGGCGAACAGCGCCTTCCAGACCTCGTTCGTGCCGCGCGTCGAGGCTTCGGGCTCGGGCACGCCGGCGGCGCGCAGGCGCAATATGTTCTCGACCACAACGATCGAGGCATCCAGTACCTGTCCGACCCCGAAGGCCAGCCCGGCCAGCGAAATGACGTTGATCGTCCGCCCCAGCAGCGCCAGCACCAGGACCGTCGTCATCAGGCAGATCGGAATGGCGACGGCGAAGATCAGCGTCGCGCGGACATTGCGCAGGAAGTACCACAGCACCAGCAGCGCCAGCACCACGCCGGCCGTCAGGTTACCGACCACGAAGGCGATCGCCCGGTTGATGAAGACGGAGGGATCGAACGACTTCACCAGCTTCAGATTCCGATCCTTCAGCTGGCCCTCGTTCAGTTCGTCGACCGCCGCCTTCACGCGGGTCAGCACGTCCAGCACGTTGGCGCCGCTCTCGCGCAGCACGCGCAAGCCGAAAGCCGGATTACCGTTCTGGTAGGAGAACTCGGTGCGGTCGGCCCGCGTGATCTCGACGCTCGCCACGTCGCCGAGCTTGACCGGGCGCCCTTCGCGCCAGGCGAGCGTGAGATCGCGCAGCGCCTGGACGTCGAGCCGGCCTTCGTAGCGCACCGCATAGGAGCGCCGGCCGATATCGGTCGTGCCGGCGCTGGAATCGGCCGTCGCCCGCACCGCCGAGGCGATGTCCGGCACCGTGACGCCCAGCTCCGCCGCCTTGAAGGGATCGAAGGTGATTCGCAGTTCGTCCGGCGCGCCGAAGCCGCCGCCGCGCTGGATGCCGGCGACGCCGTCGATCGATTCCAGCTTGGGAATGATCGTGTCCTCGACGAAGCGGCGATAGGAGAGGATGTCGGCCTCGTTGCCGGGCAGCGCCTGGAGGAAAAGGAAGATCAGCGAATTGTTGGCGTCCCACTCGCCGCCGAATTGCAGGATCGGCCGGTCGGCCTCCTCGGGCAGGCCCTGGATGCGGTTCAGCCGCGCCAGCACGTCCAGCACCACCGCGTTCATGTCCGAGCCGACCTCGAACTCGAGCCCGACCCACGAGGCACCCTGGTTCGACCACGACTGCATCTCGGTCATCCCCGACAACCCGTCGAGCACGTCCTCGACCTGCTCGGTGATTTCCGATTCCACCTGGGTCGGCGCGGCGGCGCGCCACGGCGTGAAAACCGACAGCGTCGGCCGCTCGATGTCAGGGAACAGCTGCACGGGCAGCGTCAGCGCGCTGTAGACGCCGAGCAGCAGGATGAAAAGGCTCCCAGCGATCACCGCCGCCGGATTGCGCATGCAGAAATCTGTCAGATTCATGGCCCGCCGAGCCCCAAGAGGCGCTGTCCCGGCGGGACGATGACGCCTTGAGTCGGATGCGCAATGGCGCACCCGCTCACATCGCCGTGCGCTGTGACGACCGCTTCATTTCAGGGCCGGTTTGACAGCGAGGCCCGATCACCTTCGCGTGACGCTGCGGCTCAGGGGTCCGCGAAGTTGCCCGCGACGCCGAGCGCCCCACCGACTGAACCGAGTTGCCACATGACCTGCGCACCCGCCAGCGCGCCGGCTATCGAGATCGAGGCGCCCAACAGGCAGAGCCCGATGCCCACCACCTTGCCGGTGCTGGGGTTCGCTCCGGCCTGACTTATCTTGTAGAGGCACGATGCGGTGTTCGCGAGCGCGATGGTCATGTTGATGGCGTATTCGACGGTGACCGCGCCGCCCATCGCGTTCATGCCCAGCGTCTCGCCGGTCGCCGGATCGATCCGCCACCACACCGCCTCTTCGAGGCTGGCGATCCGCTGCGGCACAACGACCGCATAGCCGCGCTCCAGATCCTCCGCGACCAGCGCTTCCGAATCGGGCTCCAGATCGAGCGCCTGCAGCGCCGCCAGATTGCCCGCCTCTATCAGCAGCCAGCTCTGTCCTTCCGAGAGAGCGCCGGCGAAGCGAACCGCCGCGCTGCTCTGCGAATTGGGCGCGCCGATCGCAATGGTCTCGGCGACCGTGTCGGCGACGCCCGCCGCGATCGCCGCCGCCGCGTCGGTGGTGCGTACCCGATTCATCACAATGTCGAAGGTCAGGGCGTCGTTCAGCCCGCCATCGGTCGCCGGCCTCAGGCCCTGACGCGTCATCGCCACGTTGGGCTCCACCTGGATGCGCTTGTCGCCGTCGGGGCCATAGCCGAGCCGCCCCGCGGCGAAGGCGGTCAGCGGCAGGTTCACATGCGCGAAATCTTCCGGCAGAGCGGGGGCCGGCGTGCCGTCGGCGGCGCGCAGCCAAGCGGCGGTCGCGCGGAACGCCGTGCCGAACGACTCGTTGATGCGCGCCGCCGCGCGCTCCGGCGACAGCCGCCCGGTGGTGACGAGGATCTCGATGCTCTGCAGCAACGCGAAGCCCCGCGCGTTGCGCCCGGCATCGGCGATGGCGGGCGAGCCGTCGCGTCGCGCCCGCGCCGCCGGGCCGATTAGGTCGAACAGCGTCCGCCGCTCGATCCGCGGCGCCTCGCCCGGCGCCCGGGTTTCGATCTCGACGAACTCGGCGGTGAACTTCACCGGACCCGTATTCTCGTCATAGGGACCGGCCGGTTCCTCGCCCATCGCGTCGATCGCGTCGATCGCCCCGCCGAGGCTCGCGCCGACACCGTTGCCGCCGCCGTGCTTGGCCATCGCGGCTTCGGTCGCCTCGGAGACATCGCCATCGGTGGCGACGAGACGGTCGGTCGCGACCTCGCCGCCGAGCGCCAGCATCGGCACCCAGGCCGAGCTAGCGGCAACCGCCGCGATGACCTTGGCGTCGAAGTCGCCACCCTCGGCAAAAATCGCGTCGAACGACTTGAGGTCGAGCGGACGGTGCCGCAGCACCAGCACGCGGCCTGAGATCGCAGCAGGATCGAAGTCCCGCGCCAGCAGCGTCTCGCGCGCCAGCACGCCCCCGCGGCTAAACTCGGCGACGACACGAACCGTCACAGTGCGGCGCAGGTCCTGCGGCACCGCGTCGGCGCCATGGGTTTCGGCGGCGCTCAGAGCGCCGACGATGCCGGCCGAGGGATCGAGGTTGCTCCAGGCGCCGCCGCTCTGCGCCTGCACCCACCAGTGATCGGCGATAGCCGCCAGCCTCTCGTCGCCGCCCTGGGCCGTCAGCACTGTGGCCGCCTCGGCCTCCAGGCGCGCGGCGATCACCGCAATGTTCGCGTTCGCCTGGGCGGTCTGCGCGGCGGCGTCGGCTTGTTCGCGCTCCGTGCGGGCCCGCATCCGCGCCGCGTCGATCCGCGGATCGGCATAGAGCGCTTCGAAGATCGCGGCATCGCTCGTCGGAGCGGGCGGCGGCGGCGGCACGCCGTTGGCGGCCGCCAGCAGGGCGGTCGCCGACGTCTCGTCCAGCGACGCGCGGGCGAGCCGCGCCTCGATCCCGTTCGCCTCAAGCAGCGCAACGATCAGCAGTGCCCGGTCGAGGCTGTTGCCGCGTCGGTCCTCCAACGTTCCCTGCGCGCCTTTCAGGACGCCGCGATAGGCGGTGAGTGCGATGTTCTCGCCGACCCAAGCGGCGATCTCTTGGGCCGACTTTCCATTCAGCGTGCCGGCCAGCGCCGCGACGTCGAAGGTCTCGCGGTGGAGCTGCGCCTGCATGGCGTCCAGCGCCTCGGCCGATGCCTCGTAGACGCCTGCGATGCGGGCAGCTTCGGCAGCCTGGTCTGGCTCCGCCTGGCCGAATGCTCCGCTGAGGCCGAGGGCGAGGGGAAGGCAGATGCCGGCGGCGACGCCGAGCCATTTGGGTGCGGGCATGCGTGATTCCGTTGCTGTCCGCCCCTTGTATAGGGCGCCCGGCGCGCGGCTTCATCGCGACCTTAAGCCGCGACTCAGCCCCGCCTGCGAGTCAGCAGCCAGGCGACCGCGAGGAAGACCACCGAGATCAGCGCGACGGCAACGGTCATGGTCAGTCCGTAGCTCGATGCGTTCGCCATCTGCACGCCGCCCGAGACATGATCGACCACCCCCATGTAGAGCGCCATCAGGGCGACGACGAAGTTGGGGATGGCGACGATGCCGATCAGCGTCGCCATCCCTTGGGTGTCGAGCGTCGCCTTGGTCTCCAGGATTTCCTGCAGGTCCTTCAGGCGGCCGGTCAGCGCCGCTTCCTTGCCATCGAGGCCCCAGCGCTGCTCGATCGCACCCCGCAGCGCCCGGCGCTCCGGCGCGGCTTCGGTGAGATCGGCCTTCTGGAAGGTCGCCGCGATGCGGCCGCGCAGCAGCGTGATCCGCCTCAGCACGTCGCCGGTATTGGAGCTGAAGAGCCCGCCTTGAGCGTCGGAAACCGCATAGAGCGCCTCGACCTCGGCGTCGAACGCCTTACAGGCCGACAGCAGCGCCACGGCGCTCGCAAAATCGGCGCTCAGCGCCTGGATGGCGAGGTCTTTGTCGCGCCAGTCGTCGAGCAGGAAGACGCCCTCGCGCGCCACGATCGCGGCCCCGCCGGCGATCTCCAGATAGTCGAAGTCCTCCGGCTCGGCGAGCCCAGCGAGCGGCACCGGACCGGACCGGCCGAGCCCGGCCTGCATCACCAGCGCGGCGAGATGGCGCTTTACCGTGGCGGTGAACTGCAGCGTCTGGGAGTGACCCATGCTGCGGTCCCATTTGGCGGCGATGAGGTGCTTGACCGCCTCGGTCGGTCCCGCCCCGTGCGCGACCCGGCGCGGCAGGCAGGCCTCAATCGGCTTGGGGACGCCATGACCGCCATCGTCGCCCAGATCGAAGACCGACACGTCGCGCAGCTGGTTGTAGCTGCGCCAGACCGCCTCCAGGACGTCGCTCCAGGACAATCGGGAGCCCGGCGCGCCGTCGATCGCCTTGGGCGCGCCCAGCAGCGTGTAGCGGCCGTGATCGTCCCACCAGGGCTGGTCATAGCCCTCGCCCGGCGGATAGCTGGCGATGCGCCGCGGCGAGCCGGCAGGGCGCGCCCCGCCCCAGCGCTCGTTCTCCGCCGCCTCCAGCCGCGCCCACAGGTCTCTCAGCGCAATCCCCGAGCGCGGATCGACCGAGATCGTCATGTCGTTCCCGGTCCCCGCGAGGCCAGGCCGATAGAGCCCCATCAGCGAGTGCCCGTTGCCGAGCGACGTGTTCTGCGTGTCGGTGCGGATGTATATCTTCTTCACCCCCGAGGGCGCGTTCGATTCCACCGCGAAATAGGCGTCCACCAGCAGCGAGCGGCCATGCGCCCCGGCCATCGGCACCAGCAGCTCCAGCCGGACGGCACGGGCGAGCGACTGCAGATAGTCCTGCCGCTCGTTCATCGCGAAGGCGATCGCCCGGCCATAGGCGGCCTCGGCCAGGATCGCCGGGCTGGCTTCCGGAGTCACCGCGTCGGGATCGACGCCGCCTCGCAGCAGCGCCGCCGTGAAGCGCAGCGCGTCGCTCCAGGCGGCGGCGATGCCGTCCTCGCCGAAATGAGAGTGCGCCAGCGCCGACATCAGTGCGGTCCAGCTCTCGGTGACCGAGGGCGCGACGCCGTCGCGTTCCCAGGCGGTCAGCGCGGTGATCCAGCGCTGCGGCAGCGCGTCCGGCGCGACGCCGGCGAGGCGGGCCAGCCAGAAGATGACGCAGAGCACCGAATCGGGGCTCGCGTCCTCCACTACCAGCACCGCCCTCTCGAACGCGGTTTCCGGATCGCCGGAAAACTGGTCCCGCCATTGCGCGACCAGCGCGTCGGGCGCGTCGCGCACGAACGAGGCGACCGTGATGGGATCGCGCCGCCAGCCGAACCGCGCTCCCGCCGATTTATTGTTGAGGCAGGCCCCTTCATGAGCGACCGGCGCGCCGCGATCGAGCCAAGCGCCGATCCCGACATAGACCTCGCCCCGGGAGGTCGGCGTGGCGCGCGCCGGGTCGAAGCGGACCGCAAGCTCACGCCCGTCGGTCGCCCGCGCCTCCAGGGCGTCGGCGAGCGTTTCGATGAAGGCGGAAAACGGAGGAGACGAGTCGGCCATGCGGCCGCGATCACGCCTCACTTGGCGCGATCATGCAACCGGGCGGCCGTCGCACGGCCCTTCCGCAGCGTCAGCCGCCGGGCCGGCGGCGATAGAGCTTGCGTTCGCCCGGTCCGGTGCGCTTCTGTCCGGCAAAAGAGCAAGAAATCCGCCGCTGCCGCCGAGGAAACCATGGCCGACGATCTCTCCGACCTGCTGCCGCCGGGATTCCCGGCCATGTCCGTCAAGGACGCCACGACCCTGATGACCCAGACCCCAGGGTCGCCGCTCGAGATCGAGGAGACCGAGATCCGCGGTGTCCGGCTCAAGACCTGGAAGAACGCGCCAGGGACGCTGCGCGAGATTTTCGAGGCGAGCCTGCCTCAGGCCGCCAAGACCTACATCGTCCTCGATGACGACCGCGTCACCTTCGACGCGCACCGCCGCGCTACGCTTAAGCTCGCCGCGCAGCTCGTCGCGGACGGCGTGACCAAGGGCGACCGCGTCGCCATCGTGGCGCGCAACCTGCCCGAATGGTCGGCGGCCTTCTGGGCCGGCGTGCTGACCGGTGCAATCGTGACCCCTCTGAACGCCTGGTGGACGGGCGGCGAGCTGGAATACGGCCTTCAGGATTCGGGCGCCAAGATCCTCATCGCCGACGCCGAGCGTTGGGCCCGCATCGAACCGCATCTGGCGGCCTGCCCGGCGCTGGAGAAGGTCTATGTGACGCGCGCCCCGGCGGCGATCGATCATCCCAGGGTCGCGCTGCTGGAAGACCTCCTCGGCAAGCCGAACGACTGGGGCAGGCTGCCCGCCGGGGCGCTGCCCGACGTGGCGCTCGGTGCCGACGACGACGTGACGATCTTCTACACTTCGGGCACCACGGGCAAACCCAAGGGTGCGGTCATCACGCATCGCAATATCGTCTCCAACATCTTCAACGCGCTGAGCGCCCAGGCCCGCTCGTTCCTGCGCCGCGGCGAGATACCGCCCGCCCCCGACCCGGCGGCCCCCCAGAAGGCGGGCCTGCTCTCGGTGCCGTTCTTCCACGCCACCGGCTGCTTCGCGGTCATGGTCCCGGCGATGCTTTCGGGCAACAAGCTGGTGCTGCAGCGCCGCTGGGACGTGGAGCAGGCGCTCGGCCTGATCGAGCGCGAGAAGATCAACAGCGCCGGCGGCGTGCCGACCATCGCCTGGCAGATCGTCGAGCATCCCCGCTTCGAGGAATTCGACCTCTCGTCACTGGAGACCGTCTCCTATGGCGGCGCGCCCTCGGCACCCGACCTCGTACGCCGCATTAAGCAGCGCTTCCCCAAGTCGCAGCCGGGCCAGGGCTGGGGCATGACCGAGACCTCTGCCACGGCGGTCAGCAATTACGGCGAGGACTATATCCGCAAACCCGCGAGCTGCGGCCTGCCCGCACCGACCGGCGAGGTGCGCATCGTCTCGCCCGACGGCAAGGACCTTAGCGTCGGCGAGGTCGGCGAATTGTGGTATCGCGGCCCGACCGTGGTGCGCGGCTACTGGCAGAAGCCCAAGGAAACTGCCGAGACCTTCACCGACGGCTGGGTGAAGACCGGCGATCTTGCCCGCGTCGATGACGAGGGCTTCGTCTACATCGTCGACCGCGCCAAGGACATGCTGATCCGCGGCGGCGAGAACATCTACTGCGTCGAGGTCGAGAACGCGCTCTACGACCACCCGGCGGTTATGGACGCCGCCGTGGTCGGCCGCCCGCACCGGACTCTGGGCGAGGAGCCGGTCGCCATCGTCCATCTGAAGTCGGGCGCCGAAGCCTCGGAGGCCGAGTTGCGCGCCTTCGTCGGCGAGAGGCTCGCCGCCTTCAAGGTGCCGGTCGAGATCCGCTTCCTGCACGAGACCCTGCCGCGCAACGCGAACGGCAAGATCCTCAAGAAGGATCTGAAGTCGCTTTTCGACACCGCCGCCTGAACCGGGGCACGACGGTCATGAAGTTCGACAACCGCATCACCCGCCTGCTCGGCGTCGAGTATCCCATCGTCCAGGCGCCAATGGGCTGGATCGCCCGCGCGAAATTGGCGAGCGCCGTCTCCAACGCCGGCGGCATGGGGATCATCGAGACCTCGTCCGGCGCGCTCGACGAGGTGCGCGAGGAAATCCGCAAGATGCGGAGGCTGACGGCGAAGCCCTTCGGCGTGAACATCGCCCAGGCCTTCGTGCGCGACCCCGACATCGTGAAGTTCGTCGTCGATCAGGGCGTCAAGTTCGTCACCACCTCGGCGGGCGATCCGACACGCTATTGCGAGGCGCTGAAGAGCGCCGGACTGACCGTCTTTCATGTCGTGCCGACGCTGAAGGCGGCGTTGAAGGCGATCGAGGCGGGCGTCGATGGACTGGTGGTCGAAGGCGCCGAAGGCGGCGGCTTCAAGAACCCGAAGGACGTCTCGACCATGGTCCTCCTGCCGCTGGTCCGCGAGAAGACGGACGTGCCGCTGATCG
Organism: Alphaproteobacteria bacterium; assembly: GCA_016792565.1. GTDB lineage: Bacteria > Pseudomonadota > Alphaproteobacteria > Micropepsales > Micropepsaceae > JADZAI01. The sequence continues at coordinate 18,457 of JAEUMK010000021.1, read as the reverse complement.
CCGCCGGCGGCATCACCTGCGGCCGAACCATGGCGGCAGCCTTCGCGCTCGGCGCCGAGGGCGTGCAGATGGGGACGCGGATGGTTTCGGCGGCGGAGTCGCCGGTACATGCCAATTGGAAGAACGCGATACTGGCCGCCGACGAAACCGGCACGGTGTTCCTCAACCGCTTTGGCAGCCCGTCCCTGCGAGCATTGCGCACCGAAAAGACCGCGCGCCTCGAACGCGAGCTGACCCCCGACTACAAGGGCCCGCCGGTGATGGCCGAGTTCGGCAACGCCAAGGCGCTTTATTTCGGGGGCGACATGGAGGCCTCGATCGCGCTCTCGGGCCAGGTCGCCGGCCGCATCGATTCCGTCAAGCCGGTCGCCCAGATCATCGCCGAAACGGTCGCCGGGTTCGCCGAGGCCGCCGCCGGCCTCGGCCGCATCGCCGCCGCATGAGATGACGGGCAGGGCGGCCGGACGCCTGGCGCCGACGGTTCTCGCGGCGCTGGTCCTTGCCGTCTTCGCCAATGCGCTGGGCGGCGCCTTCGTCTTCGACGACAGCGCCGACATTCTCCAGAACGCCTCCGCCAAGGCCGCGACCTTCCTGGAGCGCCTGGCTGCGATGAACCGCCCGCTCACCAAGGCGAGCTATGCGCTGCAGGACCTGATCCACGGACCGTGGGCGGCGGGCTTCCATGCCGTAAACGTCATCCTGCATCTCGCCGCGGCGCTGCTCGCCTATGCCCTGATCCGCCGCGCGCTCCGCCTGACCGGCGCCGAGGACGGCGCCGCCGCCCTCGTTGCGCTGGCCGCCGCCGCGCTCTGGGCCGTCCACCCGGCGCTGACCGAGACCGTCACCTATGTCAGCGGGCGCTCAATGGGCCTCTCCTCGGTCCTCGTGCTGGCGATGCTGCTCGCCGCCACCGGACCGCAGACCCAGGGCGCGCGCCTCGCGGCCTTCGCCGCCGCCTTCCTCGCCCCCCTCGCCCGCGAGACCGCGCTGATCGCCCCGGCGATCCTTCTGTGGTGGACGCTCACGCTGAAGCCGCAAGGCGCAAGGAGCGGCCTCGGTCCGGCGCTGCTCGGCACGGCCCTCGCCGCCGCTCTGATCCTGATGCTGCCGCGCCATACCGATCTCATTGCCCACAGCCTCGCCAGCCGCCCGCCTGTCGAGGCCCTGCGCGGCAATCTCCCTGCCGCCTTCGACATCCTCGCCCATTGGGTCGCCCCCTGGCGGGTCACGATCGATCCCGCACCTCCCCTCGCCTGGCCGTGGAGCGATGCGCGCACGCTGGCGAAGCTCGCGTTCTTCGCGGGGGCCGCCGTCGTGGCGATCGCCCTGCGCCGCCGCGCACCGCTTTTCGCCTTCGCCCTCGGCCTCGCGCTGCTGGCGCTCGCGCCCTCCAACACGCTGCTCTGGCGCGCCGATCCGGTGAGCCTGAAGCCGCTCTATCTCGGCGGCCTAGGCCTCGTGCTGGCCTTTGCGGCGGTCCTGCCGCAGCGCGCCTTCGTGGCGCTCGCCCTCATAGGAGCCATCGCGCTCAGCATGGCGACCATCCAGCGCAACGCGCTCTTCGCCGACGAGATCGCGCTCTGGCAGGACGCCGCCGCCAAGACGCCGGACTACGGCCGCCCCTCGATCATGCTCGGCTATGCCCTGTTCAATGCCGGTCGCTACGCCGAAGCCGAGGCAGCGCTCGCCCGCGGCTGCGACCTCGACCCGCTCGACGCCGAGGCCGCCGCGGCGCTCGACCTCGTCCGCGCGATCCTCGAATCGACCGCCCTGTGACATCCGCCCGCGCGCCGCGCCGTCGGTTCAGCGACATTTCGCCGTCACAAGCCCGCCGCCGGAGAGGCTAGTCTGGGCCGTCAGAATACGTGCTCCCAACCGAGGGACCTTTCCCCGTGCGCCCGCTTCGACTGAGCCTCGCCCTTGCCTGCGCTGCGCTCGCCGCCGGTCTCGCCTCGGCGACCATATTCCGGCTCGATCCGGCCCCGCCCAGGGTCTCGCCGAAGGTCGCTGCGCTGACCCCCGACGAGATGTTCTCGATCTGCGGTTTCGAAAGGCAGGCCGCGCCCTTCTTCACCGACCGCGAATACCGCAACGCGATCCGCGACTATGGCCTCCAGATGCACAGGCTGGACCCCGCCTCGCCCGAGGCCCAGCGCCTCGCCGGCCTGCAGGAGGGCCTCAAGGAGTGCCGCGAGAACGACCGCAACAAGCGCTACGCCGAAGAGGCCAAGCGCAGCTGCAAGGCGCTGGTGAAGGCGCACAAGGCGGCGTCCCAGCGCGCCTGGGCGGCCGACGAGGCCGGCGTCGCCTTCAAGTCCGAGATCATGTCCTGGGGCGAACGTTTTCGCGAACCGCTGGAGAAGTGCCTCAAATCGATGCGCTGCCGTCTCGACAACAAGCAGGACATGGCCGAGGCGCTCGCGGTCTATCGCGAGGTGGTGGACGAGATGTCGGGCTGGATCCTCGACGTCAAAGGCGTGGAGAAGATGAAGATCTGCGGCGTGACGATCCGCGATCTGCGCCGCTGGTGCACGGTCGAGCAATCGACGAGCGGCAACACAACGACTTCAACCGACATCTGCACCGACGCCAAGACGATGCGCGACACGATCAATCTGCTGCAGGGGCTGAAGCCCCGCAGCTTCCCGTCCCCGGCGCCGGGCGGAAGCGTTTCGGGCGGAGGCGGCCGATGATCCGCCCCCTGGCCCTCGTGGCATTGCTCGCCGCGCTCCCCGCCGCTGCGCAGGAACCCGAAGCGTTCTCGCTGCGGGACTATCCGGCGCGCATGGCCGAGGCGGTCGCCGCCTGCGAGAGCGAGCCCGAAGGCGCGGCCTGCCGGATCGCGCTGAGGTCCGTCCTGCCCTCGACCGTCGAGGCGCTGAGCTTCCTCGGCTACGAGTCGACCTATGCGGAGAGCGCGCCGCTGCTCCGCGAGATGGCGGCGTTCCCCAAGGGCGAGATCCAGGCCGCCGCGATCTATGCCCTGGCCCGGCTGGGACCGGCCGCAGAAGACCTGCCGGTCCTGCGCGAGGCCTTGCTGAGCGACGTGCCCGGCGTGCGCCGCGCCGCGACCGGCGCCTTGAAGCTGGTTCCCGACGCCGCCGCGCAGGAACTCGCCGGCCGCGCCCAGCCGATGCCCTCGGGAAGCGCCTTCGACCCCGATCCGCTGCCTTTCGATCCCGCCGCCATGGGGATCGCGACCTGGCCAGCGGGAACGCGCTTCCTGCATTTCCAGCGGATGCGCAACAACGGCGCCTATGTCTTCATCGCCGCGCCGCCGGTCGCCGAGCTTCTCGCCGCCTTCGAGGCGCAAGCGAACGCCAAGGCCGTCGGCATGGGCGAGATCGAGGCGCGTTTCGGCGCCGACTATGGCGAGCTCCTGAAGCCCTGGGCGGAGCGCAATGCCAGCCTCGGCGCGGTCGGGGCCGTCGTCCTGACGGAAGCGGACGCCGCCTCGGGCAGCCCGGCGATCGTCGCCTTCGTCTATGAGGACTACGCCCTCGCCGCCACCGGCTTCGCCATCCAGCGCCTGCCGGGCGAGCCTCTGCCCTTGCCGGACCGTCCCGCCGAACCGCCGCCGCCCGCGCCGACCGGCGACGCCGCGATCTGGTATGGCGGCGGCGCGTTCGTGCCCAAGGAGGGCGCGGCGTCCGACGACATCGCCGCCTGGCGCGCCGTGGAGGACGCTGGCGGCGAAGGCGCGGCCGCGTATCTGGAGGCCTTCCCGGATGGCGCCTGGCGGGGCGAGGCGGAGGCGCTGCTGGCCGCGCCCGCGCTGGAAACCGATTTCGACGTCTATGCCGAAACCGACACGATCAAGGTGACCTGGCGCGGCGTGACGCCGGGCGGCTATCTGGAACTGCGGGTCGCGCCGGCCTCCGACGGTGACGCCGGCGCTTCGGTGGCGCGGTCGGCACCGGAGGTGGCGAGCGCCGAAGGGGCGGCCGATCTGGAGCTTTATCCCTTCATCGAGCCGGGCGTCTATGAAGTCCGCCTGGTCGGCGAGGGCCGCGAACCGGTCGCCGTCGCCGAGTTCCGCATCGCGCTCGCCGCCGCGCGGCTGACCCTGGAGCGTGACAGCTTCAAGCCGGGCGAGGAGATCAGGATCGCCTTCGCCGCCATGGCCGGAACGCCGGGCGACGTCATCTCGATCGCCCCCAAGGGGGCCGATCCCGGCGACTATGGCCGCATCTACCAGCCGAGCGGCGGCGCCGCCGAGGGATCGCTGACGCTGAAGGCCCCCGACGAGCCGGGCGATTATGAGGTGCGCGCCTGGTTCAACGGCGAACGGCGGATGCGCGCCCGCATCGCCTTCACCGTGCGCGGTCCCGACCTGCCGCCGGAGATCGACGGCGCCGCGGGACCGGCGCTGGCGCTCGCCGCGGCGAGCGCCGTCGCCAACGAGAAGATCGCCGTGCGTTTCGCCGGGTTTCCCGGCGACGGCGGCGACTATGTCTATCTGGCCCCCGCAGGCGCGCCGGAGTCGGCTTATGTGGTCTATGCCGACACCGGACGGGAAAGCGCCGGGCTGGTCGAACTGAAACTGCCGCCCGAACCCGGCGCGTATGAAGTGCGCGCCGTCATCGGTTCGAAGGTTGCCGCCGCCGTTCCGCTCTCCATCGCCGCCCCGCCGGACGCCGCGATGGCGACGCTGACGCTGGAGAAGACCAGCTTCGCGCCGGGCGAGACGATCGCCATCGCCTTCTCCGGCATGTCGGGTTCCGAGGTCGACTATGTCGCCGTCGCGGCGGCCGGGTCGCGCTACGGCCAGTACGTCTCCTATGCCTACACCAAGGGCGAGACGGCGGGACGCGCCGAGCTGAAGGCCCCTGGCGCCCCCGGCGCCTACGAGATCCGGGCGTTCTTCAACGAGGACGAAAGCGTCCTGCGCGGCGCCGTCGCCATCGTCGTCGAGGCGGCGCCGTAGCTGGCCGTTTTCCAGGTTTGGGAAAAATGTCCGCATCGGCTTGCTTTCGCAAATGCGAAAGCGTATAAGACCGCATGGCCGGGCGTTCCGGCCGCGCGCCTCGACCTCTCGCGTAAAGGCAGCCTCAGCTTCGTCATCGAAGTTCTGGCGCCGGCGGCGGGGCAGCCCATCCCAACACCTGAACTCCCAAGTTTACGCGGGGCGTTCGCCACCCCCCGCCGTTCCGCGCCAGGCCGATGCCCGGGCGCGCCGGCACGCATATGAAAGTGCCCACGTGACCACCTTTACCGACCTCAAGCTCGAAGCCCCCCTTCTCCAGGCGCTCGACGCGGAAGGCTATGTGACGCCGACGCCGATCCAGGCGCAGGCCATTCCCCATGTTCTCGCCGGCAAGGACCTGCTCGGCATCGCCCAGACCGGCACCGGCAAGACCGCCGCCTTCGCGCTGCCGATGCTGCAGCGCCTGGCGGCCCATGTCCCCAATCGCAAGCCGATGACCTGCCGCGCCCTCATCCTTTCGCCGACGCGCGAGCTGGCGACCCAGATCGCCGAGAGCTTCCGCACCTATGGCCGCAATCTGAAGATGAGCGTCCTCACCGTCTTCGGCGGCGTCGGCCACGTGCCGCAGGCCCGCGCCCTGCGCGCCGGCGTCGACATCCTGGTCGCCACGCCCGGCCGCCTGCTCGACCACATGCGCGAAGGCAATATCCGCTTCGACCACACCGAGATCTTCGTCCTCGACGAGGCCGACCAGATGCTCGACATGGGCTTCATCCGCGACATCCGCAAGCTGGTCGCCGGCCTGCCGCGCAAGCGCCAGAGCCTGTTCTTCTCGGCCACCATGCCCGACGAGATCGGCAAGCTCGCGGCCGAGCTGCTGACCGATCCGGTGCGCGTCGCGGTGACGCCGGTCGCCACCACGGTCGAGCTGATCCGCCAGCGCGTCGAGTTCATGAACCCGGCCGAAAAGAACGCCGCCCTCGCCGAGGCGCTGCGCAGCCCCGAGATGACCCGCAGCCTCGTCTTCACCCGCACCAAGCACGGCGCGGACAAGGTCGTGCGCTATCTGGAGCAGCAGGGCATCGCCGCCGCCGCCATCCACGGCAACAAGAGCCAGTCGAACCGCGAACGCGCCCTCGCCTCGTTCAAGAAGGGCGAGATCAAGGTGCTGGTCGCCACCGACATCGCGGCCCGCGGCATCGACATCGACGCGGTCAGCCACGTCATCAACTACCACCTGCCGAACATTCCCGAATCCTACGTCCACCGCATCGGCCGCACCGCGCGGGCCGGCGCCTCGGGCATCGCGATCTCCTATTGCGACAACGAGGAACGCGCCTTCCTGCGCGACATCGAGCGCCTGATCCGCATCAAGATCGACGCCGTCGACCGCCGCGGCCAGATCGTCGCCAATTCGGCGAACCTCGTCGCGCCGGAAAGCGTCACGCTGAAGCCGCACGAGCTGCGCCGCCAGCAGCCGCGCGGCGGCGCCGGCCAGCGTCCCGCCCAGGGCAAGCCGGGCGGCGCCCGGCCGCAGCACGCCAGGTCCGGCAAGCCGGGCGGCCACGGCAAGCCCGCCCAGGGGCACGGCAAGCCGCATGGCGGGCGCAGCGACGAGCGCCGCGGCGGCCAGCCGCATCGCGGCCAAAGCCAGGGCGGCGCGAGCCGTCCGGCGATGCCGACCGAGCCCTACCGTCCCGCCGCCCACGCCAATGGCGAGATCGGCGCGATGGCCATGATGCGTCCGGTTCGCCTGCCCGAGTGAGGGCGGCGGGCGGGCGGCCTTAAGGGATCAGCAGAACCCGGCCGACCGCCTTGCGGCTTTCGATATAGGCGTGGGCGGCCGCCGCCTCGCTGAGCGGATAGGTCGAGTCGATCAGCACGCTCAGCCGTCCGGCGGCGACCTCGCCGATGAGGCGCTGGATGTTGTCGTGCACGCGATCGGTCGCGATCTCGGCGCCGAGGAAGACGCCGGTGAGCGAGCGGTTGCCGGGCATCAGCGAGCTGACGTCGACCTTCTGCGGCTCGCGCCCGGCATTGCCGACAAGCGAGATGCGGCCGCGATAGGCGAGCGAGGCGAGCGAGGACGGCAGCGTCGCGCCGCCGACCGGATCGACCACCAGGTCGACGCCCTTGTTGCCGGTCAGGCGCATGATCTCCTGCGCCACGTCGGCGCGGGCATAGTCGATGCCGTGGTCGAGGCCGAGCGGCGTCAGCTTCGCCAGCCGCGCCTCGCTGGAGGCCGTCGCGATCACCGTCGCGCCGGCCTGCTTGGCGAGCTGGATCGCGGCGATGCCGACGGCGCTGGCGCCGGCCTGGACCAGCACCGTCTCGCCGGCCTTCAGGCGGCCGAACTCGAAGAGGCATTCGTGCGCCGTACCGAAGGGCACGGGGATGGCCGCGGCGATCCTGATGTCCATGCCGTCCGGCACCGGCCAGGCGGTACGCGCCGCCACGACGCGCAGTTCGGCGTGGCTGCCGAAGGCGTTGACGGTGACGACCCGCTGGCCGGGCTTCAGATCGCCGACCTCGCTGCCGACTTCGAGGATCGTGCCCGCCGCCTGATAGCCGACGATGTGCGGCCGGCCCGCCATCGCGCCGCCGCCGCGGTTGAGCGTGTCGCCGCCCTCGATGGACACGGCCTCGACGCGGATGAGCACGCCCTGGGGAAAGAGATGCGGGTCCGGCACGTCCTCGTATTTGAAGACGTCGGGCGCCCCGGTCTCGTAGTAGACGGCGGCTTTCATGCGGCTTCTCCCTTGATGGACGGCAGCCTGTCAGATCAGCTTGGTTTCGGCGAGCCGCCTGCGCGCATCGGCCGCGATCTCGGCCGGCGCGGCGCCCGCCGAGCGCATCTGGCGGCGCGCCGCGGCGATGTCGTCGAGCGCCGGGCCCCAGGCGGCGGGGAACGCCTCCTCAAGCCGTTCGCGCACGATCGCGGCGAGCGCCGGGCTGCCGCCGCCGGTGCCGGCGGCGATCACCAGCGCGCCCCGCGTCACCACCGACGGGGTGTGGAAATCGCACAGCGGAAGATCGTCCTCGACATTGACGAGCGCCTTGGCGGCCCGGGCGAGCCCGTAGAGATCGGCGGCGGCGCGCGGGTCGATGTCGGCGATCCACAGGAGATCGAGCGCGGCGAGATCGCCCGCGTCCGGCAGGCGGGGGATGAGCATGTCGCCCGCCACAGCGATCAGTTCGCCGCCCGGCGCGTCGGAGAAGAGTTCCGGCGCGGCGCCCAGACGGCGGAACCATTCGAGCCGGCGCACCGCGAGCGCGCCGCGCCCGGCAAGGCCGACCCTGAGCCGCGCGGCGTCCAGCATGATCGGGATCATGGCTCAGGCGCTCCGTGCCGCATCGCCCTCGTCCGCCGCCGCCGCATGGTCCGCCGCGGCGCGGGCGAAGGCCTCGCCGATGAGCAGCAGCGCCGGGCCGTCGCCGGCGCGCCCGGCGAGCGCCTCCAGCGATCCGAGCGATCCGCCCGCGACGATGCCGCCGCGCGATGCGCCCTCGACCAGAACCGCCGGGCGTCGCGCCGGAACCCCGCGCGCGATGAGCGCATCGCGAATGCGTACGGCTTCCGCCTTGCCCATATAGACAACCGCCGTGTCGGCAGCGGCGGCGGCATCGGCCCAGCTGTCGTCGGCCTCTGCCCCGCGCGCCAAGGCGGGCGTCACGAAGGCGACCGAGCGCGACAGGCGGCGATGGGTGAGCGACTGCGCGATCTCGGCGGCGGCAGCGAACCCGGCGCTGACGCCCGGCACGACCTCATGGGGAACGCCGGCGGCGCGCAGCGCGTCAATCTCCTCCTGCGCCCGTCCGAACAGCATCGGATCGCCGCCCTTGAGCCGGACGATGACGCGGTGATGACGCGCCGCACGCACCAGAAGGCGGTTGATGACCGCCTGATCGGTAGAGGGACGGCCCGCGCGCTTGCCCACCGCAAGCCTTCGGGCCCGAGGCGCCAGGGCCAGCACCTCGTCCGTCACCAGCGCATCGTGGAGCACGAGATCCGCCTCGGCGAGCAGGCGCGCCGCCCGCAGCGTCAGCAGATCGGCCGCGCCCGGCCCCGCGCCGACGAGATAGACAGTCCCGGTCATCACGCCGCCTCGCGGATCATGCCGGCAGCCGCCGTCTGGTTGGAGACCGGATCGATCAGCACGAAGGCGCCGGTCGCCGGCCGCGCGCCATAGAGATCGCCGAGAATCGCGTCGCGGGTCTTGATGCGGACCGAGGCGATGTCGTTGAGCTTCAGCCCGCTCGCTTCGCTCACCTCGGCAAGCTCCGTCATCTCGCGCACGAAGACGATGGACTCGATCAGCGCCTGGGTGGTGCGCGTCGCCTGGCGGAGCAGGTAGCGCCGTCCCTTTTCCCAGGGCGCCTCGTCCAGCCAGCACAGATCCGCCGTAACGGACTTGACCGCCTGCGCATCCTGCGAGGTCAGCGTATCGCCGCGCCCCAGATCGAGATCGCGGTCGAGGACAATGCTGACCGACTGGCCTTCAGCGGCGTCGGCGCGGCTGCCGTCATAGGTGCGGATGGATTCGACGACCGCGCTCTGGCCGGACGGCATGGCGACGACCTCGTCGCCCGGCTTCACCACGCCGGACTCGACCCGGCCCGCATAGGCCCGCGCGCCGTTCGCCATGCGCAGCACACGCTGCACCGGCAGGCGGAATGCCGCGCTGACACCCCGCGCCGCTTCGATGGTCTCAAGGATTTCAAGAAGCGGCGGCCCCTCATACCAGGGCGTATGCGGCGAGCGGGCCGCGACGTTGTCGCCATGCTTGGCGGCCAGCGGCACATAGACAGGATCGGCGATTGCGAGCGTCCGGGCGACCCGTTCGAAGTTCTCGCGGATCTCCTCGAAGACCGCCCGCGACCAGCCCGTGAGGTCCATCTTGTTGACGGCGACGATGACTTTCAGGCCCATGAGCGCGGCGATGGTCGCGTGGCGGCGCGTCTGCGCCTTCAGGCCCTTGCCGGCGAGGCGGCTGGCGTCGATCAGGATGATCGCGACTTCCGCATTGCTGGCCGCCGTCACCATGTTGCGCGTGTACTGCTCGTGGCCGGGCGCGTCGGCGATGACGAAGGAGCGGCGCGGCGTCGCGAAGTAGCGATAGGCGACATCGATGGTGATGCCCTGCTCGCGTTCCGATTCAAGCCCGTCGGTGACGAGCGCGAGGTCGATGTCGCCGTCCTGAAGCGCCGACTGGGCGCCGCGCGCCGTGGTCAGCGCCGCGACCTGATCGCGCAGCAGGCCCTTGGAATCGAACAGCAGCCGTCCGATCAGCGTCGACTTGCCGTCATCGACGCTGCCCGCCGTGATGAAGCGCAGGACGCCCGGTTCGCCGTCGAACGCGCCGGCGGGAGGTTGGACGGCGCGCATCAGAAATACCCCTCGCGCTTGCGGCGCTCCATGGCGGCCTCGTTGGCGCGGTCGTCCATGCGGGTCGCGCCGCGTTCGCTGAGATCGGAGAGTTCGGTTTCGATCAGGATGTCCTCGACCGTCGCGGCGGTGCTTTCCACCGGGCAGGTGCCGGTGATGTCGCCCACCGTGCGGAAGCGCACCGAGACGCGCTCGACCGTCTCGCCGACGCGCGGCGGGGTCAGGGCCGTCGCCGGGACGAGCAGCCCGTCGCGACGCACCACGTCGCGCGGATGGGCGAAGTAGAGGGAGGGGAGCGCGATGCCCTCGCGGCCGATATAGGTCCACACATCCCGCTCGGTCCAGTTCGACAGCGGGAAGACGCGCATGTGCTCGCCCGGATTGATGCGCGCGTTGTAGAGGCTCCACAGTTCGGGCCGCTGGGCCTTCGGGTTCCAGGCGCCGAACTCGTCGCGGTGCGAGAAGATGCGTTCCTTGGCGCGGGCCTTTTCCTCGTCGCGACGGGCGCCCCCGATGAGCGCGTCGAACTGGAACTCCTCGACCGCCTCCAGCAGCGTCACCGACTGCGCCGCGTTGCGGGAGGCTTCCGCCTTGGCGAGCTTCACCGTCCCGCGCACGATCGAGTCCTCGACCTGGCGGACGATCAGCCGCTCGCCATGACGGCGCGCCTCGGCGTCGCGGAATTCCAGCACCTCGGTGAAGTTGTGCCCGGTATCGACGTGCAGCAGGGGGAAAGGCAGCTTTTCCGGCCAGAAGGCCTTTCGCGCCAGATGAAGAACGGTGGCCGAGTCCTTGCCGCCCGAAAAGAGCAGCGCGAGGCGCGTGCGCTCGCCCGCAGCCTCACGGATGATGTGGATCGCTTCCGATTCCAGCCGGTCGAGATGGCTGAGGCGGGGGCTCGACTTGATGAGGGCGCTCATGCCGCGCTTTCCAATGACTGGGCGGATGGCTGCTCGTGCAGTCCGCATTCCTTCTTGTCCGCCTGCTCCCACCACCAGCGCCCGGCGCGCGGGTCTTCGCCGGGGCGAATGGCGCGCGTGCACGGCTCGCAGCCGATCGAGGGATAGCCGCGCGCATGGAGCGGATTGAGCGGGACCTCGAAACGGGCGGCGTAGGCGAGCACGTCCTCCCAGCTCCAGTCGGCGAGCGGGTTGAACTTCGCCATGCCGCGGGCCGTGTCGGTCTCTTCCTCGGGAAGGGCGCCGCGCGTCACCGCCTGGTCGCGGCGCTGGCCGGTGAGCCAGGCGCTGCGGCCGGCGAGCGCGCGGTTCAGCGGCTCCACCTTGCGGATGAAGCAGCAGGCCTTGCGCAGCTCCAGGCTCTCGTAGAAGGCGTGCGCGCCGTGGGCGGCGACATGGGCTTCGACCTCGGCCGCGACGGGGCGCATGACCTCGATCTCGATGCCGTAGCGCGCCCTGGCCTCGCCGATCATGCCGAGCGTTTCGGCATGGAGCCGGCCCGTGTCGAGCGTGAAGACGCGGATCGGCAGGCCGGCGCGGGCGATGAGATCGGTCAGCACCATGTCCTCGGCGGAAAGGCTGCTGGCGAAGGCGGCGTCGGGATGGGCGGCGGCGATGCGTGCGAGCAGCTTGCGCGTGCGCACGATCTTCGCCTCGCGCGCCGCCGCCGCACGATCGGCGAGCGCCGGCGTGCGGCCATCGGAGGCGTCCTGGTAAGCGATGCTGAAGTCCTCGAAAGCCCGGGCCGCAGCCTCGGCGTCGCGGCCGGGCGCGAGGGCGAAGGCGTCGAAGCCGGCCCGGGCCAGATAGAAGAGCTGGTCGCGCAGCACCTCGCCGATGGCGCGCAGCTCGCCCGTCCATCCGTAGCGGCGGCGCAGCAGGGCACCGATCGAGTAGCCGCGCCCGTCGGTGAATTTCGGGAACTCCACCGCGACGAGGGCAAGGCCCGCCAGACGGTCCTTGAGGATCGCAGGGTCTTCGGCAGGGCCGAGCCAGACGCCGGTCCGGCCGGAGCGCCCGCCCAGCGCCTCGCCGCGCGCAATCCAGTCGGCCGCCGGGATGATGACATCGCCGTCCGGCAGCGGCGCGCCGGATTCGCGCACCAGCGTGAAGCCATCGCCGGCGACGACGGCGCGGCGATCGGCGAGGCGAACGAGCCGGCTCATGCCGCTACCGCCTTTTCGGGATAGGCGGCCGCCTTGAAGGGCGCGACGCCGATCCGTTCGGCGGTGTCGATGAAGCGTTCGCCGGGGGTCCGGTGAGCGAGATAGACGCCGACGAGGCGCTCGACCATGCCCGGCACGTCTTCGAACTTGATCGAGCGGCCGAGGATCGTACCGAGGGCGACCTTGCTGTCCGAGCGGCCGCCAACGAGGATCTGGTACCATTCCTCGCCGTTCTTATCGACGCCAAGCACGCCGATATGGCCGACATGGTGGTGGCCGCAGGAATTGATGCAGCCGGAAATCTTGATCGCCAGCTCGCCGATCTCTTCCTGACGCGCCGGGCTGAAGCGTTCCTGGATCGCGGTCGCGATGGGAATGGCGCGGGCGTTGGCGAGGGCGCAGAAATCGCCGCCGGGGCAGGCGATGATGTCGGTGACAAGGCCGACATTGGGTTCGGCGAGACCCGCCTCCTCGGCCGCCTGCCAGAGCGCGAAGAGATCCTTGCGCGCCACATCCGAGAGGATGAGGTTCTGGTGGTGCGAGACCCGGAGTTCGCCGAGCGAGAAGCGGTCGGCAAGATCGGCCGCCGCGTCCATTTCGGCGTCGGTCGCATCGCCGGGCGCCGGGCCGGTGCGCTTGAGGCTGAGCGTGACGGCGGCATAGCCGGGGCGCTTGTGGGCGACGACGTTGCGCCGCAGCCAGGCGTCGAAGCGCCTGTGCGCGAGACGCAGCGCCGCAAGGTCGGCATAGGCCTCGTCGTCGGGAAGATAGGCCGGCGGCGCGAAGCAGGCGGCGATGCGGGCGAACTCGTCTTCGGATATCTGCGCGATGCCGCCCTTGAGGTGCGCCCACTCCGCCTCGACATCGGCGGCGAAGCGCTCCGGCCCGATCGCCTCGACCAGGATCTTGATGCGGGCCTTGTAGAGATTGTCGCGGCGGCCCCAGCGATTATAGGCGCGCAGCACGGCCTCGGTGTAGGTCAGCATCTCGCGCCAGGGCAGGTCGCGCTTGATGACGGGTCCGATGCGCGGCGTGCGTCCCTGACCGCCACCGGCGCTGACATCCATCACCACCTCGCCCGCCGCGTCGTGGCGCAGCTCGAAGGCGAGATCGTGGACGCCGGTCGCCGCGCGGTCTTCGGCGGCGCCGTTGAAGGCGACCTTGAACTTGCGCGGCAGGTAGGCGAACTCCGGATTGAAGGTCGACCACTGGCGCATCAGCTCGCAATAGGGGCGCGGGTCGATGCGCTCGTCGGCGGCAACGCCTGCCAGATGGTCGGTCGTCGTGTTGCGGATGCAATTGCCGCTGGTCTGGATGGCGTGCATCTCGACGGTGGCGAGAAGGGCGAGGATGTCGGGCGCCTGCGCCAGGTCGATCCAGTTGTACTGGATGTTCTGCCTCGTGGTGAAATGGCCGTAGCCGCGGTCGTAGTCGCGGGCGATGCGGGCGAGGACGCGGAGCTGGTCCGAGGAGAGCATGCCGTAGGGGATCGCGACGCGGAGCATCGGAGCGTGGCGCTGGACGTAGAGGCCGTTCTGGAGCCTGAGCGGCTTGAACTCGTCCTCGCTGAGCTCGCCGGCGAGGAAACGCCGGGTCTGGTCGCGGAACTGGTCGACCCGTTCCTCGACGATCAGCTTATCGACGGCGTCGTAACGATACATGGGCCACGCACTAAAAATGACGATGGGACCAGCGCGGGCGATGAGGCCCGGCTTGCCGAATTCGATCCAGGCTGAAATAACCCCTCGCGCCCGCGCGGACCACTTGTATGCCGCTTAAGCCACACTTAAGCGATGCGGCGTGGCGGCGGGGGCTCTTCCCATGGCACCGGCCGCCAGAGCCGCCCATGTGCGTCACTTCCCGGCCGATCCCGGCCCCGGACCAGGACTTTCCCGATGAGTTCCAGCGATAGCGCCGAGACGACCGCCGCCAAATCCGGCGGGCCGACCACCGAGACCGTGCTGGAGGTCAGGCACTGGACCGACAGGCTGTTCTCGTTCCGGATCACCCGCCCGGCCTCGTTCCGCTTCCGTTCGGGCGAGTTCGTGATGATCGGCCTGGTCATCGCCGGCAAGCCGCTGCTGAGGGCCTATTCGATCGCCAGCCCGGCCTGGGACGAGGCGCTGGACTTCTACTCCATCAAGGTCGAGGGCGGGCCGCTGACCTCGCACCTGCTGAAGATCGAGCCGGGCGACACCGTGCTGCTGGGGCGCAAGCCGACGGGGACGCTGGTGCTGGACGCCCTCACCCCCGGCAAGCGGCTCTATCTCTTCTCCACCGGCACCGGCATCGCCCCCTTCGCCTCGCTGATCCGCGACCCGGACACCTATGAGCGCTACGAGGAAGTGATCCTCACCCATACCTGCCGCCAGACGGCGGAGCTGGCCTATGGCGAGCACCTGGTGGCGACGACGCGCGAGGACCCGCTGGTCGGCGAGATGACGGCGGGCAAGCTGCGCCACTATACCAGCGTCACCCAGGAGGCCGGGCCGCGCATGGGGCGCATCACGTCGCTGATGGAGAGCGGGCAGCTGTTCGCCGATCTCGGCGTGCCGCCGCTCGATCCGGCCTCGGACCGGGCGATGATCTGCGGCTCGATGGCGATGATCGCCGACACCAAGGCGCTGCTGGAGAAGGCGGGCCTCAAGGAAGGCTCGAACGCCCAGCCGGCCGAGTTCGTGATCGAGCGCGCCTTCGTCGGCTAGACCGGGGTCAGATCCCCGCGCCGATATCGGCGTCGCCCTGGCCGGCCTCCTCGCGGATCCAGTCCATGAACGCCTTGAGGCCGGGCGAGAGCGAGCGGCCGCGCCGCCACACCAGCCAATAGGCGAAATTGATCGGCGTCTCGGCGTTTTCGAAGGGCGTGATGAGCCGCCCGGCGGCGATGTCGGCGGCGGCGAGCTGGCCCTTGGCGAGGGCGATGCCCTTGCCGGCGATCGCCGCCTCGACCACCAGGCTCGACTGGTTGAAGCGCAGGCCCCTGCGGGCGTGCTCGACGTCGAGGCCGCGGGCCATCAGCCACATCGGCCAGGTCGGGCACGAGGGGTCGCGGTCGGGGCTGTCGTCGTGCAGGAGGGCGAAGCGGGCGATGTCGGCCGGGCTCTTCAGCGCGCCGTCGCCCTCGATCAGCGAGGGCGAGCAGATCGGCACCACGGATTCGGTGAGCAGCATCTGGGCCTGCGAGTCGGCATAGCCGCCCGCCCCGTAGCGGATGGCGAGATCGACGTCGGCGACCGCGAAATCGACGAGGCCCATATCGGCCGAGACCCAGACCTCGATGTCGGGGTGCAGGGCCTTGAAGCGCTCGAGCCTTGGGACCAGCCATTTGATGGCGAAGGAGGGGGCGACCGAGACCGAGACGCGGTGGCCGCGCAGCGGCAGGCGCATGATGCGGGCGGCGTCGCCCAGGCTCGCCATCGCGGCGGCGACATGGACGAGGGCCGCCGTGCCGGCGTCGGTCAGCTCGACCCGGCGGCCGAGGCGGCGGAAGAGCGGCTGGCCGGCGAACTCCTCCATCTGCTGGATGTGCTGGCTGACGGCAGCCGGGCTGACCCCCAGCTCGTCGGCGGCGCGCGCAAAGCTGAGATGCCGCCCGGCGGCCTCGAAGGCGCGCAGCGCGTGGAAGGGCGGCAGGCGCAGCGTGGTGTCGTGCTCGTCGATGGCGGCCATCGCCCCCCTCTAGCCGATGCGGCGGTTGCTGCCTATATTGGGTGCGTCGTCAACCAACGGAAGGAGGTGATCCAGTGTCTCATTGCAAGAAGCCGCGTCTGCCGGCCATGGGTCTCTGGTCTGTCGCCTCCGGCACGGACCGCCGCGCCTGAGCTGAAGGCGCCCAAGGGTCCAGACCGGATTCGCGGATTCGCAAGGAAAGGGCCGTCCCCTGAAATGGGGGCGGCCCTTTCTGTTTGCGCCGACGGGAAGCCGCGCGGCCCGTCGCGGAAACCCCCGCGCAATTTTGTGAGCCGGTCGCGGCATAAAGCATCTTCGTTCCTCGCCCTCCCCCGGGGGGAGGGGGGGTATGACGCCGCCTTCATGGACTCGTGCCAGGGCGTGTCGGGACAGCTTTGGAAGTTCGTCCAGTAAACCGAACCTGGGCGGCGGCGTGTCTAGCGTCACGCCTCCGAAACCTCCACCACCACGCTCCCCCGCTTGCGCCCGCTATCGGTGCGGCGGTGGGCGTCGGGCAGGGCCTCGAACGGCACGATGGAGTCTATGACCGGGCGGAATGCGCCGGCCGCCGCCAACTGCACCAGTTCGGCCACGTCCTCTTTGCGCTCCGCTGCCGGTCCGGCGATTGATCGCCTGGTCCCCTTGGGCCGCGCCATCATGTCGCCAAGCCCGCCAGCGAGGCTGAGATAGCGGCCGTGCTCGTTCAGCGATGCGTGGCAGCCGGAAAAATGCGTGATGCCCACGGCGTCGGCGATCACGTCATAGGTCTCGCCGGTGCCGAGATAGGCCCCGCGCGTATAGTCGATCGCCGCGTCCGCGTTCAGGCTGCGCACCAGATCCAGATTGGCTGTGCTGGCGACGCCCGCCACCCATGCGCCCTGCTGCCGCGCGAGTTGCACCATCGCGCTGCCGACCGCGCCTGACGCGCCGATCACCAGCATGCGCTCGCCCTGCTTCAGCCCTGCGCGCCGCAGAAAATGCAGCGCTGTCGATCCGCCGAAACAAAGGGCCGCACCCTCGGCAAAGCTCATGGACTCAGGCTTCAGGGCGATCCGGCCATCGGCCGGCATCACGCGGTATTCCGCATGCGCGCCCATCGCGACGCCTGGAAAGGCGATCACCGCATCACCCGGCTTGAACGCCGTGACGCGGCCACCCACAGCGGCAATGACACCCGACAGTTCCGTGCCCAGTACGCGGCGGCGCGGCCCCGTGAACCCCAGCGCCAGGCGGGCCATCGTCTTCATGCCTGCAGGGACCCTCAGCGCCCGCACGCGCACATCCCCCGACGAAACGCTCGTCGCCACCACACGGATCAGCACTTCGCCCGGTTTCGGCCTCGGCTGCGGAACTGTCTCCAGCGTCAATGTCTCCGGCCCGCCATAGCGACGGCACATCCAGGCCCGCATCGTGCTCGTGCGCCTCCCCGCCGCAGCCGCAAAGGCGCGTTCAGGCATTATAGGAATATTTGCTGAAATCGTCAAGAATCACGCAGCGGCCGGAGACCGCCTGCGGCGCGGTGCTTCGTGCCAAGGCCCCTTCAGCACTCAGGAGGCGCGAACACGCTCTCGCGTGCTTCGCCGGGCGCCTTCCCCCGATGGGGGAAGGAAGTCGGACGCGGTGCGGCCTTTGCGGTCAGAACACCTCGTGGAAGAGGGCGATCATCGAGGTCCAGGCGCGGTGGTCGGCCACGGCGTCGTAGGCGATGCCGGGCATGGCGAGGCGGGCGGCGGCAGGGTTGGTGAAGCTGTGCTGCACGCCGCCATAGAGGTGAAGCTGCCAGTCGGCCCTGGCCGCCGTCATTTCCGCGACGAAGGCGTCGCGCTGGGCCGCGGGGACGATGGGATCGTCGGCGCCGATCAGCGCCAGCACCTTCGCCTTGATCGCGCCGGGCGCGGCCGGGGCGACGGTGCCGAGGCCGGAATGGAAGCCGACCGCGGCCTTCAGGTCGAGCCCGGCGCGGGCCATGTGCAGCGCCATCGTGCCGCCGAAGCAATAGCCGATGGCGGCGACGCGGGTGGGATCGGCCTCAGGCTGGGCCAGCAGGATGTCGAGCCCCGCCTGGCCCAGCGCGAGGATGCGATCCGGCGCCGCCGACAATTCGCCGATGCGGGCCATCATCTGCGCCCGGTCGGGCAGCCACTGGCCGCCGCCGTTATAGTCGAGCGCGAAGGCGATGAAGCCGAGTTCGGCGAGCCGCGCGGCGACGGCGCGGGCGTGATCGTCGAGGCCGGGGCCTTCATGGGCGATGAGGATCGCCGGGCGCTTGCCGACGCCCTTGCCGACGCAAAGCGTGCCGATCATCTGCCGCCCGTCGGCGGCGTAGGGGATGTGGGTCGTCTGCATGGGC